>JADYYD010000153.1 GCA_020853845.1 Candidatus Melainabacteria bacterium | reverse complement strand
GGGTAAACGAGCGGCCAAGTATAAGGCGAAAGCCAAAAAGGATCTCAATCACAAAGGTTTCAAACTTTCAAAAGGCAGCAAGGCCAAAGTTTGCGGACTCAACTGCACGTTTTACGAAGTGAAAGCTATCAAATTGGACGGTACTCTGGAAGAGCAAAATTCGAAAAAACAGATCTGGCTTTGCGAAACTCTGCACGCTTCCAAGGGCGTTTCCAAACAGTTTGCCATGGAAATTCTTCGAGTGTTTGCTCAAATTGAAGAATTGCCCGCCAGCCTCAATGGAGTCTTGGTGAGGCTCAAGGTGGACAAAGGGCAAAAGATGGTGAGCATGCTCGACACTTATAAAGTCGAGAAGGTCATGAAGACCGTCGAGATGAAGGTGCCGAAAGGTTATCATCGCGTGAAGGATGAAGTGGCTCTGCTTTGGGGTGATGAGTCGGGCAGTGCGGATATGTTCGGCAGCCCATAACCGGAATTGCGTGTGATACCGCACTTGATACCACGCTCTGAGACTTGTCCGGCGGCGATGCCGCTTCGTTTTATGAACTGTCGATTTTTGTCAGGGCAAATCTGCTTTCTAGTGCTTTCGCTCGCTTTGATTTTGCCGAATGGCGCATGTGGCGCTGATTCTAATGCCTCGGCCGCCGATCGTCATGCGCGGGCAATGAACGCGGAGAAGTCCGGCGACCTGAGAAAGGCCGTCGAGCTGGAGCAGCAGGCTGTGCACCTCGCGCCCAATAATGAGATCTTTCGAGGAGAGCTTTCTCGCTTGCTCTGGAATTTGGGTTTTGTCGATAAGGCTATGAGTGAATGCAGCGAAGCCTTGAAGTCGAATCCGGCAAACTGGAAGAACCGCTTCAATTTGGCGGTAATGCTTCAATCTACCGGTGATACAAAAGCTGCAATTTCCGAATACGAGAAAGTTCTGAAATCGAATTCTTCCTCCACGGCGCCGCCCCCGCTGTCGATATTGCAGGCTCGTCTGGGATTGCTGCAAAGCTTTGCTCTGAGCGGTAAATCACAGGAGGCAGTCAACCAGATCGATGCGTTGGCGGCTGAGAAAAAACGCTTTCCCGAATTCATGATCGACGTTGCCGACACTGCCATCAAAATCAATCAACCTCGTCGAGCAAAAAATGTTTTGCTCGACTTTGCGGCCTCATCAAACATGCCAGCGATTTCGCTTTTGTACCTGGCGGCAGCCCGGAGCGATGATGAAAAGCTGGCTGTGTCTATTCAAAAGAAAGTTCTGGATGCCGGACCCAAAGACCCGAGAATTTATTTCATTGCCGCGCGCCTCGCGGATGACAAGGGAGATATCGCTTTGCAGGAGCAAATTCTCGAACAGGCAATGAAAGCAATTAGAAACGATGACAATCTCTACTTGCGGCTCGCAGGGCTTCATATGGCTCGATTCGAGCAATGCAGAGCGGCTGGAGATGAAAAAACGGCGCAAGCATGGTTGGGTCTGGCGGACAAAACTCTCGATTTTGCAGAAGGCTTGCAAGTCAAAGGATGGATTTGCCGGTTTGCGCATGCGGGAGTCTATGCATTGCAGGGGCGGCACAACGAGGCTGCGTCGATTATTGAAGAGTTGGCGAAACGTGAGCCGAAAAATGAGTTGATTCTGTATTGCCGTGGGCGTTTTAGATCTATCGGCAATAATCCGGCCGCGGCAGCAAAGCGCCAGTTGCAAAATCTATTCAAGGAAAGCAGCGAATCAGCCGGTGCTTCAAAGCCTCAGGCCGAATCGATTGAATTGGCTTGTTCTCGCGCGCATTTTGCGAACCTCTCTTGTGGTTGTCACACGGGCGTTCTGGAGTTTAAGTGGAAGCGTTCGGGTGGAGTTTTGTTTGCAAAAATTATTTCCGAGCGGCCTGCTGTCGGCTTAATCGTTCATCAATTGGGAGACTTGGCAGGTTACAAGAGTCGGATAATTTCTGCGGCCGCTTCCTTAAATGAGCGGCTATCGAGGGTCGAAACCAAGACTGTGAAAGGGTTAGGGGCTCTGTCGATGTGCGTGGCGGACCCCGAAGCTCAAGCAGAGCCGCCGCTGTCTGTCCAGCTCAGCCCTCCGGAGCTGCAAAGGCTTTAGGGGCGAGGGTAAAGAGGCGCAACGCCCGGCGACGTTCCCCTTACTATGGTGCGCCCCGTGTGCTATTGTGAATTCACGTCCCTTCGCTCGAGGAACCCGTCGTCAAATGACTCAGGCGTCGCCGCCGGAAGAATCTGCCGACTTGCGTATCGGAAGCCTTCTCGCTTTAAGTGGTCTCGTTCGTGCCTCTGATTTGCAAGAGGCGCTCACCATCGCCACTCAGACTCAAATGCCCGTTGGTCGCGTGTTGGTAATGTCCAACCGCCTCTCGGAAGAAGCGCTGAGAGCCGTAGTCGAAGTTCAGTCTCTGGTAAAAGATCGAGTCTTAACCCGTGAGCAGGCACTTGATTGTGTTGAACAAGCGCGCAAAAACAACAAGCCGCTGATCGATGTTCTTCATGAGCAAGGATTGCACCAGCCGCAACGCCCCACCAATCGTCTGGGCGAGCTGCTCGTAGACTGCGGACAAATTTCTCATGACCAATTAGAGCGCGCATTGAAGATGGGCGGCGCTACTGGTTTGCCGCTTGGTCGCGTGCTTGTGCTCTTCGGTTTGATCACAGAACCTCTTGCCGCGCGCGCGCTGCAAATTCAGGATGAAATTCGCAAAGGTCAATGCTCGCGCAGCGAAGGACTGATGACTTTCCGCATGGATCGCATGCGAATGCAGGGTTTGAAGAGCAAGGACAAAGACAAGACATACAAGATAAAACTGGGTGAGCTTTTTGTTGCAGCAGAGGTTCTATCGACCTCGGATGTTGATGCGGCGCTGGAGATGGCGTGGGCTAACAACAAGATGCTGGGTGAAATTCTTACTGAGCTGGATTGGATTTCACCGGAGATGCTGCTTGGCGCTTTAAAACTTCAGCAGAAACTCTGGTCGGGGGAAATTGATCTTGAGCGCGCGGTCAATGTCGTCAAAGATATGTATTCAACAGGCGTAAGCTTTGATCTTTCCTGGGGACGCTTCGGACAAACCAGCGATCCATTGGATAAGAAACTCACGCTTTTCGAATTTCTCAAAGTTGCTGGCTTTATGACTCGCCGCCGTTTGACCGAGCTTATCGAAAGTTGCATTACCAATGGTGACTTGCTCGATAGAGTGATGGAGAATTCCGGCATCTCTGATTATGAAGATGCTGATTTGATGCGCAAGGCCATCAAGACTGCTGTGACTGATTCTTATTTGCTGAGAGACATTCTTGCCGAATCGGAAATTATGGAATTAGAAGTTGTGCAAGCCTCCGAGAGTCTTGTGTCTCTGGTGCAAGAAGGTGCGTTGCCTCTAGAGCGAGCCATTATGGCGTTTACCTACTGCCACGATCAGCGCATACCGGCGACCGAGGCGATCGCGCAATTGGGTTTCCCTGCCAAGTAAAAATTTCTCGCGGGCACTACCAATTATTTTCCGGGGAATTCAATGAGTGGAAATGCTGGAAAGTAAGGCACAGCAATGGATTTGGGTGAATGGGATTCTTGAAAGTCTAAAACGCCGAAAAGCCTTGCTGGGCTTTGGGTCTGACGATCCGGCACAATTGAATTCCTGGGAATTCAATTGTATGTGCACAGATGAAGTTTAGATACTGTGGTACTGCGCCAATTATTTGCCGAAAAGCTCCGGCGCGAAAGATTTCACTGCCGCGGCGCTGGTGCCGCCGGCAAAGTTTGTCAACTCCGCGCCGGTGGACTTGCTTTTCGCTCGCTGTGCTATGACCGCGATGACCTTTCCGCGAATGCTGATTACAGGACTGCCGCTGCTTCCCGATGTGACTGGTGCATCGACTTGCACCGTGCGTGGTGTCACACGGCTGACGCGCCCGGTTGTGAAAGTAGGAGCATAGAATTTTTCGGAATCGACATCAAGCTGATCGGACGCTTGCGGATAACCAACCACCTGAATTTCCTGACCTTCGGAAGCCGGGATAACATCAAGCTCGAGCGGCATAGGATGAACTCCGGGCGCGGTCAATATTGCCAGGTCCGGCTCGCCCTCTTTACCCTCTTTGTAGAGAGTTGCTTCGATAGAAGGAATTGATGCCAATCCGGCCGGATGCAAAAAGTATCCGACAATTGGATTCACGCGCGCCATCTGCGCGTACTTCAAAAATTTCTGCCTGGATGGATCCGCTCTCAAACTCAAATGTTTTTCATAGGTGTCCCAGATGGCGTCCACTGTGTTCTGGTAATTCGCTTTCTCGCCGCCTTGCAAATTCGGTTTGATACTCAAATTGACAGTCTGCAAAATCTCATTGAAGCGTGTTTCGTGATCTTTGAAAAATGCCGACTGCTCAGCATACAGACGCGCCGCCGCGAAAAATCTCGCGCATTCCGCTGCCACGTTGCCGCAGGTATCTTCGGCGATGTGTCTGTCTGTTATGTAGTAAGTCTTGTCGCGCGCGGCGGTTTTAACTGGAAAAGCAGTTCCCAGACCCATTATCTGAAAGCCGCGCGTATCGTCTTTCACCACACTGAAAACCGGAAAGTGATATTTCGGCGACAGATCGGAAACGTAGCACCAGTACAGATCTTTCAAGCGCAGCTTCAAACCGACGCGCAAATTCAAGACTTGTCCTTTCAGCCGTTTATCGAGTTTTTCCCAGGTCTCGACAGCCGGTGAAGGCGGGCAACTGACTGCAAAAGTCAAAGTCAGAGCTGCAGTGAAAACTTTCCAATTGAAGCCAGGTGTCACTTTAGAAAGCCCCCGCTGTCGCCTCTTGAGGCGTGAGGCTGACTTCGATTTCGAAAGTCCTGTTCCACGGTTGCCGAACCGAGATGCTGCCGGGCGTGAATTCAAGGCATTTGCCGATGCGCAAAACATACGGCGCCAAAATGGCGGCAAGTTCGTTGCCGGGCAAAGCAGCCTGAAGTTTCGGCCTCACTTGTGTTTGATATCCCCAATCATCGGCAAATCTGACGAAAAGACAACGCTTGAGCGGCAGCTCAATATTGGCGTTGTTTTTCCTTCCGTACCAGTATGCAACAGCCAGCGCAATGGCAGATCCCGTGGCATTGCCGGTGGTGTTCCATCCGGCATAACTCCAGAGTTTTTTCAAGAGCGCCGGTTTGGCGAAAAGTTTTTCCATAAGCAGTGGATCGCTGCCGTTGGCATAAGCAACATCGGCAATGGCGACCGGCAGATGTGATGCTTCGATAAATCGAATGGCGTTTTCCGCCGACTTCTCGCTTTCGATATTGGTGAGATTCGGCAGTCCAGGGAGCGAAACGTGATCGCCTTGTCGCGAATCAGGCAAATGAACGAGAAAGACAAAATCGGCATCAATAGCGGTTGCCGCAGTCGCCGTGTTATAAGTTCCGGTCACTTGCACGCCGCATGCATTGAGATGTGATTCGATAGTGCGCGCAATAGTTTGCCCTTCGTAGCGGCTGAAAATTTCACCCATGGTTTCGTTTGAATAAACGAGCGCTACTTTCGGTGCACCTTGCTTCGATGTAAGATGCCGCGCGATAAGCGAGCATAAGACTTCATCGGCACCGGCATAAACCGAAACACGATCGCTTACGCCCAGATCTTGAGCTGTTTTTTCCAGCATTTGTTTTTCGACGAGATTCAAGCCGAACTCACCCGAATCATCCAGGCTGAGCGTCATGCGCTCGATTTGTTTATCCCTTACAAGCTCGAGAGATTTTTTCAGTGCCTGAAAATTGCGAAAGCGAGTGTTTTGATAATCTTGACGAATCTCAGGCGGCACGCGCATCTCGAGAGTTCGCAAATGAGTGCGGTCGCCTTCGCGATTTTTGGTGAGCTTGTGCATTTCCTGCGACCAGGCAAAGATTTCGCGACCATATTTGGCCCAGTATTCTTTTTCTTCGGTGTTGTCGTAATTGTCGGAGATGCGCATTATGCTTGCCTGGCATGAAATCGCCGGTTTCTTTTCACTGCGCTTGTGCCATGCCTTCAACCAGTCCACTCGTTTGAGCACTTCCGGCAGTGTCACAGGCGAGCGGCGCGATGGAATCAAACCGCCGTAAAGCAAGCTGTCGAGCGCCAGAATCAGCGCGTCCGGCTTGGCAGTGTTGGCTTGCTCGAGCCACTCCATTAGTTTGAGCGGATCGGCAGGCTGTGCTAGCGAGCCCATTAGTTTGCGCGGTGGCGCGATGGTTTCTACACCTGCCGCTTGTGCAACCATTTGCGGATACACAAAAGTGATCGGGCGATCGTCGAGCGGCAAAAGGAGTAATTTCATCAGCGGATTCCTTTATTACTACGGTTTGTTTGAATCAAGCGAGCCGGCGGGCGAATTTTGCGATGGCGGCAGCGATGTTGCCGCTCCGAACTTCAAGCCTTTCTTCACTTCGTTTTCCGCGGAAACCAATACGCCGTTGTCCGCGCCCTCCTGCTGCTCGGGCGAGACCGTCTGGCAAACCTCGGCATCACTGAAGTCATCCTTCGACCAGACGACGCCCTCAAAGTAGAAATTTTGCCCGATCATGTCGCCTTGCACCGGCGTTTCGACGAACATTTGCGCAATGCCCGATTCACCGATGCGAACTAGTGAAACCAATTTTCTGTCCGGACCGAGACGGATTTTGTGCCCGGCAATGTCTTTGGCCCCTGTGTTCTTGTCCGCCATGGCAATTGCCGCCCAGGAGCCGGGCTTGCCTTTGATGATGAATTCTTCGGAGCGACCGAGGATCATCCGCCCGGGCAAAAACATGCGCGGTGGGATTAACCGGTCGGATAGACGCAATCGGCTCGCCAGCGTTCGCCGTCCGCCCAGCGAAATCGGTTCGCTCATTGGCTGATCCTCGCCGGACGCCAGCGCCCTGGGGCTGGAGGAAAACGGCGTGGGGAAGGTCTTGAGCATATTGGGCGGACCGAAGACTTCGTCATCAGCCAGCGCCGGCCCGGCCAGTGCTGGGAGCAAAAGGCTGAAGGCGACCGCTACTAAGGCTCCCCGGCTTGCTTTGAAAATGGATCTCATGGCATCCTGTTCTATATATATGATGAACTCAATGGATTATATCGCCTTGAACTTGCCGCAGGCAAAGCCTGGCGACCCGGCTGCGGCTCATTTGCCGACTCAATTGATATGCTGAATGGATATTCTCGAAACCAAGTCCAGGAAATTGGCACAATTAACAGCATCAGGACCGCCAAAAACACTGCTTGAGACAGTCAAGCAGTGGCTTTCCGACCAGGTGCCGCTGGCGGAAGCCTTTCTCATCGCCGTGAGCATACACGTAGCGCTCTTTCCGGTCATCTGGTTTATCGGTTTCGCCCTGCCCTGGCCGAAATCACCGGTGATTACGACAATCATCGAATATGACCTTGGAAACTGGCCGCAGATGCCCAAACCGAAAAAGATTTTTGAATTTCGCGATCCGGCACTGAACCGCTAGCTTTTATTTTGCCGGCGGAACTCACCGGCGGAATTTAGTGGATTAACTTTGGATTGATGATTGAACTTTTTTGCATATAAACTCGTATCTAAATATGTATAGATTTGGAAGCGCTGCGGTTTTTTTTATCGAATTACTGGTGAAACCACGGATCAGGAGAACGTTTCTTAGCCTAGACTAGAACGTGAATCTAAGAGCAGCGCATTACCTGTGGTGGCTCGTGATCTCAAAAGATATGCGATGGGCCTATTTGTTGGTGAATCAATGATGAACGAGTCTGGTGGAACTGGCATGAATCTCTCAGCACGCGGCAAAGTATGGCTCGTGCCCAAGATTACGCCTGCTGAAGAGGCGATGATTGCCGCCGCGGGTGGTTCGGAATTGATTGCGCGTCTTTTGTCTCGCCGCGGCTTCGACACCCCCGCGAAGATATCCGAGTTTCTCGACAGCACCGGCTACAAATACACAAGTCCGATGGAATTGCCGGACGTGGATAAAGCTGTGGCTCGCCTGACACAGGCTATTCAGACGAAAGAACATATCACCGTCTATGGTGACTACGATGTGGACGGCGTGACCGGCACATCAGTGCTGATGACGGTGCTCAAACGACTTGGTGCTTCGGTCAATTACTACATCCCGCACCGCACCTCGGAAGGCTACGGGCTTAATGTCAAAGCGGTCAGTATTCTCGCCAGCAAACAGCGAACGAAGCTCATAGTTACATGCGATTGCGGTGTTTCCAACTTTGCGGAAATCAATTTGGCACGCTCGCTCGGCGTCCATACGCTGGTTTTGGACCACCACACTATGCCGGAAATATTGCCTCCTGCAGTGGCGATTGTCCATCCCAAGCGCCTGCCCGAAGACCATCCGCTCTTCCACCTTCCCGGAGTCGGAGTGGCATACAAAGTTTGCGAGGCCTTGCTTACCGAACACGGACATGCAGATGAAGTGGAAAGTCTTCTCGACTTTGTCGTGCTCGGCATGATCGCGGACCTTGTTCCGCTTGTGGGCGAAAATCGGCATATTGTTCGCAACGGACTGCAAGCATTGCTCAAGTCACCACGACCCGGTATGCAAGCACTTCTCGGGCAGGTGCAAAAATCAGGCGACACCGACATGGTGGCATTCGGAATCGCTCCGCGCATCAACGCAGTGGGCCGGCTTGCAGACGCTAATACGGCAGTCGAATTGCTGACCACCAATGATGCCACCGTTGCCGACAACATCGCCAAGCAACTTCAACTGGAAAACAGCCGCCGCCAGGATCTCTGCGAAAAGATTTTCCTGGAAGCCGACAAAATGATTCAGGACAGAATTGATTTATCCGCCGATCGTTGCATCGCCATCTATAAAGAAGGCTGGCATCACGGCGTGGTCGGCATTGTCGCATCTAAGCTGGTAGAGAAATACAATCGGCCTGTCTTCATCGGCGAACTCGAGCCTGAGGAGAATGTCGTCAAAGGCTCCGCTCGCGGAGTGGAAGCTATCGATTTATATCAGGTTCTCAAAGCCAACGAGCATTTGCTTTCTCGCTGGGGCGGTCACAAAATGGCTGCCGGATGGGGTGTCGAGGGAGCAAAAGCGGACGTGCTGTGCCGCGCACTCACCGATACTTGCAACAAAATGCTGGCGGGCGATCCGATGGTGGCAACTCTGGCTATCGACGCCGAAGCCCTTGCACAGACGATTGATATCGATCTGGCCCGCAGTCTGCAATCACTGGCACCGTTCGGCATGGGCAATCGCAAGCCCATTTTTATATTGCGTGGCATGACCTGCCAGTCGACGCGCGTTCTGGGCAAAGATGGAAAACATCATCGAGTCATGCTCGAACACAGCGATATCGCAGACGTGCTCGAATGTGTAATGTGGAACACTCAAGGGTTGGTTCCTGCTGATGGACAGCGCATCGATGTCGCATTCACGCCTGAGGTAAATTCCTACAACGGACGCGAGCGCTTGCAACTCGTGCTCACTGACTGGCGCGCCGAGCGCAACGGTGATGATGACATACAAGTTCTCGATGCGTCTTTCAAGCGCAGCGCAGTTGTTCCTCAAAAAGCACCAGCCGCCTCCGCACCGTCGCAAAAGCCAGAACCGGTTTCAGTCGGAGCAGGGATGAAACGTGATTTGCGCTCGCAAATCACAGCCTGGAAAGATTTGCGTGAGTTCGAAAACAAAGACGAGGTCTTGAGTAAAGCTGCTGAACGCCTGGGCAATGACTTTGTATTGTTTAGCGAAACGATCAAAGAGGCGGGCGGTTTGGAAATTGCCGATCGCACCGCATTGAAAGCAGCGTCAAACTTGATCATCTGGCAGTATCCGCCCAGCTCCAATGTTTTGAAGGATGTGCTGGATAAAGTTCGACCCAAAACAGTATTCGTCGTCGGGCAGGAAGATGATGTCAGTGACGATGCGGCAGTCTTTTTGAAACGCCTGCACGGACTTATCAAGTACGCCGTCAACAATAAAGATGGACAGGTCGAGGCCGAAAAACTCGCAGCCTTGATGGGCACGAGCAAAATGTCAATCGCACTGGCGCTGACCTTGCTGCGCAAAATTCATGTCATTGACTGGTTCGCTGAAGAGGGTTGCCTTTTCCTCGACCTCATCGGTCAACCGGAAAGCCCTCCCGAAAATCATCCTGAATTCCGCCAACTGGCGGAAAGTTTGCAGCAAGTCAAGAAGTTCAGGGGGTGGATGTCCGAAACTTCCCTCAAAGAGATACAATTAGCGGTCGCCACCAACCAGATTGAGTTGGTAAGTCCCGGAGATACGGATTCTCTCGAAGAACCCGGCGAGGACACGCTTTTGACCGTTAATGAGGATTTTGAAAATGACCAACCCGACAGCCGCGAAGGCGCAAGCATCTGAGCTGACGCTGCCACTGTCCAAGGAAAAGTCTGACTGGCTCAAGTCGACGATTCGAGATATTCCTGACTTCCCGAAGCCCGGCATTATCTTCAAAGACATCACCACGCTTTTGAAAGATCCTCAAGCTTTCGGATTTGCCATCGATGTGATTTGCCAACAGGTTCGCAAGCACGACGTGGATTATATCGTCGGCATCGAAGCTCGCGGCTTTATTCTCGGCTCGGTCGTTGCATACAATCTGAACAAGGGCTTTATCCCAATTCGCAAACCTAACAAGCTGCCTTATAAAGTCGAGCGCGTTGAATACGATCTCGAATACGGAAAAGATTCAGTAGAAGTGCACATCGATGCTGCCGCCAAAGGACACAAGGTAGCTTTGCTCGATGACTTGCTCGCGACTGGCGGAACTGCCGCAGCAGCATATTCGCTGCTCACCAAACTCGGTGCTGAGGTTTCGACAATTGGCTTCATCACCGAACTCGCGTTCCTTGATGGTCGCAAAAAACTTCCGACCGACTCTGACGTTTTCTCGCTGATCACATATTAGCAATACCCACCATCGGCGGTGCGGATGCTTATTTCTCCGGCGTGCAAAGTCATGCGCGATCCATCGGCAAGCTCGACAATCAATGCGCCACTATCGGTGATATCAACCGCCTTGCCTTCGAGTTTGCGCTCCGAGTTCTCGGTTACGATCGTTTGACCAATCGTAATCGACAGTGCGCGCCAGCGATCCGTTAGTTGCTGCACTGTAGACTGTGCTGTAGATTGCGCTGTAGACTGCGCTGTAGATGGATCAAGCAATGCTGATGTTTTTTCGAACTGATTGGCGATTGCCGCAGCGATACTGTTCGGGTCGACATCCGCTCCCTTGATGCGAGCCAGTGAGTCCAGTTTATGAACAAGCTCTTCCGGAATTTCTTCCGGTTTCAAATTCACATTAATGCCGATCCCGACGATCACCGCCTGCGGTAGCAGTTTTGCAGCCGCTGTCGCATTGGTCAGCGCGGGCATTTCCGCAAGAATCCCGCCGACTTTCCGCCGGTCGTAAATTATGTCATTGACCCATTTCAGTCCGACATCCAATCCACTAACATCGCGAATTGCATCTGCCACTGCAATACCTGTGGCAATGGTGAGGAGCGGTATTTGCGATTGAGGCGTTTTCGGGCGCAGGATAAAACTCATGCAGAGACCCGCGTCGACAGGCGATACCCATGTGCGACCGAGCCGACCCCGCCCGGCGAACTGATGCCGAGCCAGCACCACAACACCTTCGGGCGCGCCTTCTGCTGCTAATTCCGCTGCGCGAGTGTTCGTAGATCCGATCGTTTCCCACAATTCGTTTCGCCAGCCCGGTGCGCGACCCAACCACGTTGTGTTCAATTGCGATTCGAATTTCGCCAGATCGAGCGTTTCTGACATATGTGCATGAACTTTCCAGATTGTGTTTGAACGTTAGATCTGCGATCGCGCTTAGTTTTTGTGCATGTTCGTCAGAATCTGTTTAGGTCCGTTCAGCAATTTGTGAATCGGGCACTTGTCTGCGATCGTCTTGAGGCTGTCGATTTGCTCTTGTGTGAGGTCGCCTTCAATATCGATCTCTCTTGTGATTCTGAAAATCTTTCCTTGGTTGTCCGGATCTTCAACGGTTTCTTCTTTCAGATTAATCGAAATATTTTTGACGTCCCAACCCTTGCGCTGAGCGTACATTTGGATGGTGATGGAGGTGCAGGCACCGAGAGCGCTCAACAACAGCTCATGTGGTTCCGGACCCCCGGCGGCGCCGCCGAATTCTTTGGGAGCATCAGCGGTAAATGAATGCTGACCAGCTTTGATTTCTTGCTTGTAAGGTGTTCCAGCGCTGCTCTTTACTTGAACTTCAGACATGGCTCGATTCTCCAACTTGACGGGCAATGATCATACATCCCTCATGGCATCGGATGTATGAACCAGGAGTGCGGGGTTACAATTGTTTGTCCGTCTTTGTCTATTTTGGTCGCAGCCATGGTCAGCATAAAAACCGAAAGGTTGATTCTTCGCGAGTTTGAGGACGAGGACTGGGTCGCCGTCCATGAATACGCTCGCGATGCGGAAGTTTCTAAGTACATGGAGTGGGGACCCAACACGGAAAAAGAAACCCGGAATTTTGTCAAGGGGGCTCGAACCTTTCGTCACGAGGACCCGCGGCGGCACTACGAAATGGCGATTTTTCATAAAGAAGACAAGAAATTGATAGGCGGCTGCGGCCTGACTATTTACGATTCATTTTTGCGTCAGGCGGCGCTTGGTTATACACTGCATCGAGAATATTGGAATCAAGGAATTGCTTCCGAAGCGGCAGCGGCAATCATGCGCTACGGCTTCGAAGAGCTGAAGCTGCACCGTATTCATGCAACATGTGACGTCAACAACATCGGCTCGGCTGCAGTCATGCGCAAATGCGGAATGAGGCAGGAAGGACATTTTTTGCAGGAGCGCTTGATCAAAGGAAGTTGGCGCGACACGTTTTTGTACGCCATTCTTGCCGGCGAGTGGAATATGGCGCGAAAGGGAGAGGCGAAATGAAAACTGGTGCGGCAGGAATCGAACTCGCTGTCGATTGGCTGAAGAACTGCAAGTTTCTCTTTGTGCTCACGGGCGCTGGTGTTTCCAAAGAGAGCGGTATTCCTACTTTTCGTGATGCTCTGGAAGGGCTGTGGGCAAATTACAATCCGGAAGAACTTGCCACTCCACAGGGCTTCAAGAAGAACCCATCGCTTGTTTGGCAATGGTATGACTCGCGCCGTGACAAAGTGAAAGAGGTCGAGCCTAATCCCGGGCATTTCGCGTTGGTTGAGATTCAAAAGATTGTGCCCAACTTTTTTCTCGTCACTCAGAACGTCGACGGTTTGCACATTCGAGCCGGAAGCACTGATGTTGTGGAAATCCACGGCAACATCTCCCGTTTCAAATGTTTCGACAAACATCACGAGCAAGCAGATGTGCCAGGCGGTTTGAAAGAGCCGCCGAAATGCGACTGCGGTTCGCTCATTCGACCCGACGTTGTCTGGTTCGGAGAAGCGATGCCCGAAAAGCTATTGCGCAGTTCATTTGCTGCCGCCGAAAAGGCTGATCTGGCGCTCGTTGTCGGTACATCCGGTTTGGTCCAGCCGGCCGCCTCTTTGCCGTTCGTTGCCAAACAGAACGGTGCCAGAATAATAGAAGTCAATCCGAACAGAACCGAACTGACAGATTCTTGCGACCTGTTTTTGGAAGGACCATCCGGGATGGTGCTTCCGGAAATCGTAGAAAAACTGCGCAGATAAATTGGTTCGGTCAGGTTTTGCTCTGCGATGTCTTGCCCCAGCGAGGCTGAAATTTCGGCGCCCGCTCGATACCAAAGAGCAACCGTTGATCGTCGAGCTTCCTGGCGCTGATTTCGATCATCCATGCAGAAACAGCAAGTGTGCTGATTGTTGCAATGATGATTTGCAATGCATCAACTTTTCCATCGAGCATTCGTTGCATGACGAAAACTGAATTGACGATTGGAATAAACGCAACCACACCATCGAGTGCATGAAAGTTCAGGATGTAGCGGATTAGCCCATTGAGCGCAACCATATAAATCAGTGAATATCCGCGAGCTTGTTGAGCAACTCTGTAATAGCTCGAGAAAAGCAGCGATGTGGCCGTCACGGAGATGGCGATTGGAACGGAGAGGAGCAGGAGCGCTGCTACTGTTTCCGGAGGAACGTCCACCACGAGATTGTGCATTTTCAACCGGTCAGCCACCTCGTCCAGAGAGAATGCCCAGGATAGAGAAAACAAGCCCGCCATCACAGGCAAAAGCGAAATTCCGGAGATGACGAACAGCAGCGAATAAAGAATGCTGGAGCGCTTGATGGGCAGCAAAAGAAGCTGCGCCAGGCGTTTGTTTTCCCTTTCCATGGTGATACCACCTATAGCGCCACCAATTGCAACGGTTGTAATGAAAAAGAGAATAACCGTGGGCAGCGTTTCGCTCAGCGGAGCAGAACCTTTTCTTTCTACAATGTCGATACTTTTGTAGTCCACCTTCGGCAATGCTTCGGGAGCCGTCGCCACACCGATCTGACGAAGCTTCGACTTCAACATTTGAATCTGGCTGGAATTCAGCGCTGCCGCCACTTCGAGGGCCCAGGCAATTGTTCCTTCCGCATGAGAGTCGTAAAAAACATCGATGCTTTCTTCTTCGGACTTTTGTTTGTGATCGGAATTTGTCTCCGGCATGACTACGACGACGTCGTAGATTCTTTCCTCGATGGATTTCACCGGATCGAGATCGAAAAGCGGTTTGACTTCCAGCTCTTTTTTGCTGGTGAGAACCTGACGCACCAATTCAATGTCACCCCGCACGCCAACTGTGCCTTTCTGGTTGGTGAGCGAATCTTCAATCAAGGCTGCTGAAATCTCGGTGTTGCCGAAAAGTGAAAACATTGGAAAAAAGATTGCGCAAAAAACTATAAACAATCCGAGCGATTTAAATTCGCGAATTGTTTCGACAATTTCCTTGCGCATCAGGGTCGCAATTTCATGACCCATTGTTTTCGTTGCCTCCGACAACAGCAAGAAAAATTTCTTCCAGGTCGGCTTTCGAATATTGTTGCTTCAATTCTGCGACTGTGCCCAGCGCATGCAGTTTTCCTTTATTAATGATGCCGATGCGATCGCAAAGTTTTTCCGCCTCGCTCATAATGTGCGTCGAAAAGAGCACGCACTTCCCCATTTCCTTGCACTGCCGAACGAGTTGATAAACCGATTGCATTGTCGGCACATCAAGCCCGCTCGTTGGCTCGTCCATGATGATGACAGGCGGATCGTGCACAAGAGCCCGGGCGATCGCCACGCGCTGTTTCATCCCGGTAGAAAGCGCCTGGCAGCGTGTGTCGGCAAAAGAAGTCATGTCCAACAAGTGAATCAACTCATCAATGCGCGCGGACAATTTTTCTTTCGGACACTTCGACAATTTCCCGACAAACGCCAGAGTTTCGCGTGGTGTCAGCAAATCGTAGAGCGCCGCTTCCGAGGAAACAAATCCGAATTGCATGCGCGCACCTTCAGGATTGGTCGCCACATCAAAACCATTGACCTCGACCTTGCCGCCATCTGGCTTGAGTATGGTTGTGATCATCATCAATGTTGTGGTTTTGCCGGCGCCATTAGGGCCTAGCAGCCCGAAAATTTCGCCCTTTCTGCATTCGAAAGTGACGTCGTCAACCGCCGGAAATTCGCCGCGCTTGCGGTCGTAAAACCATTTTTTCACTCCCTCGGCGCTGATCGTCAACTTCTTCTGGTCCTATTTATTTGCATTTTTTTGCATTCTTTGCATTCTTTTGTGCCAGGGCCATCGAAGATGAGTTTCGCCCGACAAGATGAAAGACTCCTGCCCAAGCCGGAAGGCTGTCAGGTGAACTGCGACGTATATTAGCAGCATACTCTCGGCGAT
>JADYYD010000152.1 GCA_020853845.1 Candidatus Melainabacteria bacterium | reverse complement strand
TTCTTGTCTCTGTCCCGTTTTGACTGCCGAAAGCGATCGAATACCAGCGCTCTTTCTTCTTCCAAAATCCCAGGACCGCTATCGGAAATGCGCACTTCGAGACAGCCGTCGCTCAGTTTTTGCTCGACCACGACCTGGCTGTTCTCGGGCGAAAATTTGATGGCGTTGGAAATAATATTCGTTAGAACTTGCGTAATGCGCTCGTGGTCAGCCTTCACAACCAAGTCTTCTTTGGGCAAGACAATTTCCACGTGTTTCTTATCACCCAGGGCAAGCAACGATTCAGCCGCCACTTCCATCGTGCTCAACAAAGATCGCTCTTCAAAACGCATATCCCAGGCGCCGGACTCGAGTTTTTCCACATCAAGCAAATCATTAATCAGACCGATCAGCCGGACCACACTGCCTTCAATTGTCGAGATGATTTTGAGCGCCGGTGCCGGAAGCTCGCCGTGCATGCCGCCTGCCAGCGTGCCCAGGCGCATGTTGATAGATGTTAGCGGCGAGCGCAAATCGTGACTGACGATGGCGACGAACTCTTGCTTCATGCGCTCCAACTGCTTTCTCTGCGAGATGTCGTGAGCGACGCAAACGAGCGATCTTTCCTGTTCTACATATCGAACCGACCAACGCGTGTCGACCACACTGCCGTCACTGCGCAAGACGCGATTCTCAAACGAGTCGAGCGGCGCTCGTTGAGCCCCTTCCAGAGCCTTAGTCGTGCGCTCGACATCGTCTTCGTGCACGATAGAGGCAATGCGTTTGCCGATCAATTCTTCCGGTTCATACCCCCAAACCGAGCTTGCCGCCGTGCTCATTTCGGAAAAGGCGAGCGAAGTGTTCATCGAACAAATAACATCTGCCGCATTTTCGACAATCGCACGCTGCTTGCGCAGGGTGTTCTCCAGCTCCTGCGACATGCGACGAAACTCTTGATCGAGCATCTCCAGCTCACTCTGACCCTGCAATGGCGGGTTCAACTCCATACCGGCAGCCAGTCTCTGAGCATTGTCGATCAAAACATCGAATCGCTTCGAAATCCGCAGACTGAGCAGCGCGGCAGCAGCACTTAAAACCGCGCCCGTTGAAAGAACCAGAAACAAAACCAGATAACTCTGCTCTATGCGCTCCTTGCTCTTGCGCTCCGCGTACTCGTCCAACAAAGCAAGCTGCTTCTCGATCATTTCGTTCAAAATATCGCTGCAGACAACCGAATACTTTTTCAGTTTGTTGCCCGTCGCAACAAAACCCATGACGTTGCCCATCTTGTACTGGCGCAAGAAAATGTCGGTTTCCACTTTGATCCTCTTGGTCAAAATTTCAACCGCCTCGATTTTCGTTTCGGAATCTTTGTCTCCGCGCGCGAATGCTTTTAACTCGGACACATGCTTAGACGCATCCCAAGCGTGTTTCAAATAAAGATCCAGCTTGCCCGTATCGGCCCCATTCGAGAAAACGTATTCATTGCAAGCCTGATAACCCCAGAGAAAATCACTGCGCACCTCATTGACCTTTTTCAAAAGGAGGCGCGAATGCTGCTCCTGCCGCAGTTCTTCGCCTGACTGCTGAAGACTGCGATAGAGCAAAAATCCGATGATAAGCTCGAAAACAACCGGAACAATGACCAGCAGCAAAAGTTGGTGAGATAGTTTGAGTTTGATTTGCACCGGCAAAGAGAATCTTGAATGTCAACCAGGCTGTCGCCTTATATAATACTGACCTTTCCGGCCGGATTCTAAACACTCAGCAACCAACCGGCGTCCGCGGGCAAACAAGAAAACTGGAGCGCGAATGGCGCAGAAATTGAAGCTAAACCGCCGATCGAATGTGGATTTAAGCGCGCAATTGTACGAAAGTTTGAAACAGCGAATTCTCGATGGCGAACTGACTGCCGGTGAGCGCATGCCGTCTTCCCGAGAGCTGGCGGCGCAACTCAAAATCTCGCGCCCGACTGTCGCGGTGTGCCTGGAACAGCTCGAGCAAGAAGGTTATATCGAGCTTAAACACGGCTCCGGCACATATGTTTCCAGCCAGGTGAGTGCGAAAGCGCCGTCCACAGCAGGGCATAAAACAACGCCTCTATCCAGCTATGCCAGAGCAATCGAGAAGGCAGAAGCGCAAAAAGAGAGCATGAGCTCCGCCGCCGAACCGGAGATCGCATTCTATTGCTGGCGACCCGCTCTCGATCAGTTTCCGCACGAGCAGTGGGCGCGCATTCTCGGCAGGCACGCCCGGCTGTCCGATAGAGAATTGAGCGATGCGCCCCTTGATCATCGAGGCGAAACGGCATTGCGCCAAGCCATAGCAAAACTCGTCCTGCGTTTTCGCGGCGTAAAATGCAGCGCCGATCAAGTCATCATCGTCAGTGGGCTCAGCCAGGCTATCGATCTGGTCGGACGCCTGCATCTGGAAGCCGGTAAAACCGCCGTTGTCGAAGAGCCCGGGTATCACAACGCGCGCAAGAGTTTCGCCGCGCTCGGCGCGAAAATAATTTCCGCGCCCGTCGATGAAGAAGGTTTGCAAGTCGAGAGTTTACTCAAAGGAAAAGCGGCTCCCGGCCTTGTATATGTCACGCCCTCTCACCAGTTTCCCACCGGTCAAACCATGTCCCTGGCGCGCCGCCTGCAGCTTTTGGACTGGGCGCGCAGTCAGGCTACCATAATCTTGGAAGACGATTATGACAGCGAGTATCAAAAAGTCGGCAAGCCAATCCCTGCGCTGATGAGTCTCGACAAACACGGCTCCGTTATTTATGCAGGCACTCTCAATCAGTTGATGTTCCCGGCGCTTGGACTCGCCTACCTGGTCGTGCCACCGCATTTGGTTTCACTCTACAGCGAAGCACGGGCATTCGCCGGAGCGCCGCTGCCCCCGCATTTGCAAAGGGCGGTCGCGCAGTTTATCGATGAAGGACATCTAGACCGCCATATAAAGCGGCTGCGCAGCCTGTATGACGAACGGCGCCAGATACTTCTGGACGAGCTGCAAGCGAAGCTGGGTGGTCAGGTTACCATCTGCGGCGCCGATTCCGGCGTCTTCATACTGGCCCGCTTCAAAACCAAGCTGAGCACGGCTGAATTTTTGAAACGCGCTCAAAAAGCCGGCGTCGGTCTTGCCGACACTTCCATGCTCTATGCAGGCAAAGCGCAACCCAACGAATACATTCTCGGATTCGGCAGCCTGAGCGCTCGCAGCATTAAGGAAGGCGTAAAACGACTGGCGCAAATTTTGAAGCGCGGCTGATTGAATGGCCCGGGCAAAAATTGCCGGCGCGCTCTTTCATAATCTTGACACAATGTTGCCACGGTTCATCCGTAATCTTAGGACACTTACTAGCACGTCCCTTGCGCAAATAACTCCAGCCCGCACGCGAGCGGCGCTTCCCTCCATGAAGAAGCGCTCGAGGAGGAAAACCATGAGTTTCGATTGCTGCCGGTCTTCCGGCTCTTCCGCCACCCCCCTTTCACTGAGCCTGGCCCTCGGGACCATCCCGGGAGCAGTGCCCGGCAATATTCCTGAAGAGTTCGCCGCGCGCGACCCGATTTATTTCGACGGGTTGGTCAGCCTGGACGAGTTCCTCGCCTCATCCGACAACGATCTGGACATGCGCCCGGACATAAGCTCCGACAGCTTCGTATGGCCGGTCACATCGCGCTTTTCTTTCGTCTCCAGCGTGTTTTTCGCCCTCCTGGCCTCCTTGCTGATTTGCTCACCAGCGCAAGCAGGCGAGCAGCTCGACCAAGATCGCTCAAGCGGACGCATCATCAGCTTCGTCTGCGGACATCCTCAAACTTTGCAGGCTCTGGCTCCCTGGGATTGCGCGGCGGAAAGCGCAGTCAAGTCAGAGACAGCCAGAGTCTTGCCGCAAGGCGCCTCGCCAATAGCCGAAATGAAATTCATGCCGCCGCCCAAAGCACGCAAGAAAACACTGGCGATGGCAACGAAAAGCGCAGAGGCGAAAGCTGCGCAGGTGAAACCGGCAGAGGTGAAAAGCGCAGAGGCCAAAACTGCGCAGGTGAAACCGGCAGAGGTGAAAAGCGAAGAGGCGAAAACAGCAGACGCGCGCTCGGCGGACCGTATTTACGAAAAACTCGTCAAACTCTCACTTAGCGACCCAGGTCTGTACAACGCAGAAGCTCCTTCGCTCATCACCTATTTTTCAATCTTGAGCGGCGGGCAAAGCCAAAAACGCGTCGCCGAACTGGAAGAAATTCTCGAGCGCAATCTTCATTCCAAATGACGCCGGCCCACTCAAGGTGAGGGCAAAATCAGCTTGGTAAGCTCGCTTGCCGTATCGGTTTCGTTGATCACGGCACCTTGCGAATCCAGGACTTTAAATCCTTTCGGAAAAGCAAAAAACGACGGCGGCTTCTTCTCGCGCGTCAATTTCATCGTTTTCAATCGAAAATAAGACTGCGTGCTGCGGTCCGGCTGCGTTTTCTTCAAATCTCTCTCGCTGGTCTGAAACCACATTTCTCCACCGCTGGGAGAATAGTCCAGCCGCATTTCCAGCGGCATCGCGCCGGTGATTGGTGTGGCATAAATAGTCTCCACGACTTCGGCGGCCTTGCGAAAGTCGCCCGGCGCAGCCAGCACTTTCATTCCGGCACAGCCGATCTCGACTTTTTTGCCGTTCCTTGCAATTCCGCAGGCGTAGATATCGAGCAAATCGGCGGCATGGCCCATGAAAGTGACCTGCTTGCGCTTCACCGCTTTGGCGGCGCGCGTAGCCTTAAGCCCGGGATTCGTAACTGAAAAGCCCTGCCTGTAGAAGCTCTCGCGCGAACAGACATAGATGCATTTGTGGCCGGGACTGGCGATGGCAACTTGATCGATGTCGCCTCGGTACAAAACGATGATGTCGCCGCCGGATTTTTCCAAGCGCATCAGCTTGTCGGTGATATACACATCGACCGTCCCCAGCGAGCGGTGCAATTGAAGAACATGCCAGACCAACTCGTCCTTTCCCCAGGCCGGATGAGCAAAAATCGCCAAAAAGCAACACAAACAAGCGGCAAACCCTGGTAGAAACCCCTTTTTCAGGATCGCGACCAGAGACAGCTTGTTGTTATACGAATGAAACAATCGACGCATACGATAATGCTACCCCGGATCGCAGATGGCACAGTTTCGTTTTAAGAATCCTCCCGACCCAACGCTTACAAACTGATGCCCTCTGACAGTTTCTAAGTCCCACCCTCCGGTACAAGGACTTCCTCAAATGACCGAACCAGTTTCTAACGTGATGCTTGTTATTACTACTTATACGCCTGTCGTTTCTCCGGCTCCCGCGATTGAAATAAACGCCGACTGGTGCCTGGAGTTGGCAGCATCGGTTGATGCGGAAGTGCCGCTCATGAGAGCGAAGTACATCTTCGAAACACTGGCCCTGCATCCGACCCGCCGTTTCGCCGCTCAAAGCGCTTGCGGGCAGCAAACAGCAAGAAGCTTCAACAGCCCTTACTTCCGCCTTCTCAAAGCGCGCGCCCGCCGCGTGCAACAACAGCCGAGAAGCCCTGTCTCCAGCTTGAAGTTGGCGCTCAATCCTGCTTGCCGCGCTTATCTCAAACTCGACGAACAAAAGAATTTCGCCGTCAAGCCAAGCGGCAAGAAGCTTCGCCAACTGGTGTGCGCTATGTCCGAGGAGCAAAAAACTTCCGCGGCGCCGCCGCAAGATGCCGTGCGCACCAATCGCGACCCGGTTCGCACCGTCCGCCTGCAACCGTTCTTCGTGGCTCAACCGATGTTCTCACCTGCGTAGAACATCACACAACCTTTATCCAGCACGACTTTCAGGCATGCATAATCAATTTTCACCTGCGCAAAAGCCCACCCGGCTTATAATGTGTATGTGGGACTACAAAACATGCATGCCGACGATCATTACCACGACCTGAAAAACTATGTCTCCTCGCTCGGAAAACATAGTCATATTTGCATGTTCTACAACGACAGAGAACAGCAGATAACCGCTCTGGCTGAGTATTTCAAGTCCGGTCTGAGATTGGGTCAGCAGTGCATTTATATTTCCGACCTGAGCACGGCGCAATTTGTGCGCAATGTCATGGTGCGCGCCGGCATGGATGTCGAAGCCGACATCGAAGACGGCTCGATGCGTTTTCTTACTCCGGAACAAACATATTTGAGCGGCGGAAAGTTCGACAGCGACGTGGTGATGGGGTTGATCGAGATGCTAATCGCCGATGCCTATGCTGCCGGCTTTAACGGCTTGAGAGGAGCAGCCGATGCCGCCTGGATGCTGAATGCCGATGTCACCGCCTTGGAAATTCTGCAGTACGAAAGCAAAGTCAATCGCCTCTTCGAGCAGTTTCCCCTCATGGGCTTGTGCCAGTACGACGCCAACCGCTTTACCGACGAAACGCTGAAACTGCTCATGAAGACTCACCCGACCATCCTTAAAGGTGGAGAAGTGGTGAAAAATCCCGGATACACTCCGCCTGCCGAATTCATGCCCATGCTCGAGGCGGAAAGCGATCTGAAATTGGCTGTTTAACGCGTTTTAACCGTTTAAAGCCCCAATCGGCATAGAGGGGACCCTCACGGGTCCCTCCCTGCCACACCACCGTACAAGCGGGTCCGCATACGGCGGTTCGGTAGTCATGCGGATGACACTTGATACAACGAAGGGATGCCTAGCTCCCTGAAGAAGGCAATTGG
>JADYYD010000151.1 GCA_020853845.1 Candidatus Melainabacteria bacterium | reverse complement strand
AGGGCGAGTAAAACCAGCAGGGTCGGCTTATTGCAAACTTTCATTAACAGCATCTGAGATTATGGGTCGCTTAGCAACCGATGATTGTAACCCAGACTTAGCCAAGTGCCCTGATAATCTGCTCGTCATTAAATAAACTCCTGGGTTCCAGCGCTGCCGGCATGGGGTCGCTAGGCTCGACGGGCGCCTGATTTCCGTCCGCAATCATGCGAATCAAGGTGCGGGTGAGAATTGCTTCCTTTGATGACCTTTCTTGCTCCTGGGCTTTGGAAAATTGCGCCATGACCAGAGAAGGGACCATCACGCATGATTTCTTCAGCACTTTAGCCGTCCGTTTCACCGCTTCAGAATATGTAATAGCTTCCGGTCCTTGCACATTGACCGTTTGCCGCTCCATCTGCTCATCAAGCAGAGCAGCCATGAGAACAGCTAAAAGATCATCGATGCTGACTGGATTGATCTTCTTTTCCATGAGCCCGACGGTGGGCACCATTGAGCCATTGTCGAGATGCTGTTTGATGGAAGACAAAAAGCGGTCATTTTTGCCGTAAACAATCGTCGGCTTCAAAATCGTATAGTCGATTTCGCTGGCGCGAATCAACTGTTCGGCTTCCCACTTCGACTCGTAGTACTTGTTCATGCACTTGGGTCGGGCTCGTTGGCAGCTGACGAAGACTATCTTGCTGACGCCGGCCTTGCGTGCCGTGTGGATAAGGTGGACGGTCGATTCGACGTGATTCTTGTAAAAGTCGCCGGAATGCGCTTCGTAGTTGATGCCGGACAGGTGTGCGACCACGTCGCAGCCTTGAAAAGCACCAAATAACTTCTTGTCGTCAGTCAGTGAAACCGGGGTATACGGTGCATTGGTCAAACTTCTGATCGATTCATCGCGATGGTTCAGTCCCCGCGCCAGAATGCGGGGAAAGTGCCCTTTGGAAACCAGAGCCCGTGCCAGATGCGAGCCTATGAAGCCTGTGCCGCCGGTAATCGCTACGTTCACGAGTTCCTCTCTTGCGTCGCTTTGAATTTATCTTTTATTGCAGCCGTCAAAAACTTTAGCAGCTATTTCAACGGTATGTGTAAATTGCCGTCGGCTGTCACTTTTTAACCTTTTGCGGTAATCTTAGTAATTCTTCCGGCGACACATAAAATGGCTGAGGCTTATTAACGGTGAACACTCTTGACACGGTTGACAAGGTAGAACGGACTATTAAGGAGCTGGGCATTCGCCAGGTGACCGAGTGCAAAAACGTGATCGAGTACGGGCTCGACAACGGACTCAAGGTACTTTTTCTCGAAAACCACACTTCACCGGTCATAACGCTCCTGGTCGTTTACAAGGTGGGCAGCCGAAATGAGGCAGTCGGGTACACAGGCTCGACGCACTTTTTGGAGCACATGCTCTTCAAGGGAACGAAGAAGCACAATGCCGACAAGGGCAACGGCATCGACGACCTGCTGACTCAGATCGGTGCTTACTGGAATGCCACCACATGGTTCGATCGCACCAGCTATTTCGAGGTGGTGCCTTCGGAATACCTGGAAATGTGCATCGAGCTGGAAGCAGACCGCATGCGCAACTTGCTGCTTCGCCAGGAAGATCACGACTCCGAGATGTCCGTTGTAAGAAACGAAATGGAGCGCGGCGAAAATTACCCGGAAGAAGCAATCGAAAAAGAGCTTTACGCAATTGCCTTCCGCGAACATCCCTATCACCATCCGACGATCGGCTGGCGCTCGGATGTGGAAGGCGTAGATATGAACCGCTTGAGAGAGTTCTACAACACTTTCTACTGGCCGAACAACGCCACGGTAATTCTTGTCGGCGATTTCGAGCAGTCCAAAGCGCTTACGTATATGCACAAATATTTCGGCAAAATTCCCAAGTCACCACAGCCGATACCGCAAGTCTATACAACCGAGCCTCCACAAGAAGGAGAGCGCCGCTTCGAGATTCACAGAGCCGGCGATTTGCCCAAGGTCTGGATGGGCTACCACGTGCCTGAAGCGAGCCACGCCGACAATTATCCGCTCGCCGTCATACGTCATATTTTGGGCTCTACATATGAGCGCTCCAGCCGCCTCTACAAAAAGCTGATCGACAGCAGCATCGCTGCTGAAGTTTTTGCCCGTCATGATGATCTAAGAGATCCGGCGCTGTTTATCCTGGGCGCAACGCTCAATCCTGACGTTGAAATCGAAAAAGCGGAAGCCGCTATCTATGAAGAGTTAGAGCGCCTGGCTCGCGAGCCGGTCAACGACGATGAGTTGGATCGTGCCCGCAGCGCCAACCGCAAAGGAACTATTTTATCGAAGGCCGATCCTTCCAGTCTTGCATTCATGCTTGGTGAGGCCGAATCGAAAGCCGATTGGCACTGGCTCATGGACTACGACGACAAATTCGATGCCGTCGGCAAAGAAGACATCATGAAGGCTGCGGCCAAATATTTCGTGAAATCGAATCGCACCGTCGGTCATTTTTATCCGAAGGCACCGGACATGCCGGATGCTGCTTCTTTTGAAGACGAAGATGAAGACGAAGAGGAAGCCGCGCCGCCGGTGGCAGACATTTCTCACGGCAAGCAGGAAGAGATCAATGTCACTGAATTTTTGAACAGCCGACCGCCGGTTGCAAAAGTGAAAGCGGCCAAGTCGACAGCGAAGACAGCCAGTTTCGAAAGCCGTGTGATCAAGCATGTAATGCCCAACGGTCTTACTTTGCTGCTATTGAGAAACCCGGGCACTGAGTCGATTGGCATCACCTCCACCACCAAGGCCGGCAAATATTTCTCCTACAAAGAACCCGGTGCTCTGCCGGACTTTGCTGCAGATCTTTTGACCAAGGGCTCAGCTCATTACGGCAAAATTCAGATTGCCGAAATTCTCGAACATATGGGAATCGCGGGCAGTCTCGAGTTCTCGGTCGATAATTACCGCATGAGCTTCGGCTCTCACCTGGTTGCCTCTGATCTGCCTCAATTCACCGACTTGCTCGCCGATGTGATGCGCAATCCATTGTTCCTTGATGAAGAATTGGCAAAGACAAAAATAGAGTGGCGAGCTCGTTTGACAGAAGCACTGAGCAATACCAGGCTGATGGCCTGGAATTCAGTTCGTCGCAATCTCTATCCTGCCGACCATCCTTTCTATGAACAAACCTACGAAGAACAATTGAATGAAATCGATGTGATCACCTGCGACGATTTGAAGCGATTGCACTCGCGCCTTTTCGGTCCTAAAGGAACGATACTGACTCTTGTTGGCGATATGGAAGTAGAAGAGACCATTGCGCTTCTCACATCGAAGCTGGGCGACTGGCAGGGCGGCGAAGCGCTGGATATCGAAATTCCTTCCGTCTCTAAGCTGGCTAAAGGCAAGAGGATTGATATACAGTTGAAGGACAAGCGCTCTACCGATTTGATCATGGCTCACACGACCGAATTGCAGCGCAATTCCGATGACTTTTACGCTGCAAAACTGGCCAATGCCGCGCTTGGTCAAGACACGATTACTTCTCGACTGGGTCAAGTAGTTCGCGACAAAGCAGGTTTGACATATGGAGTCTATTCCAGCTTTTCGGATACCGCATATGGTGCGGCACCATGGTCAGTATCACTGAGCGTGAACCCGGCCAACATCGAGCGTGCCCTTGGTCTGGTATCGGAAGTGGTGCAAGATTATTTGAAGAATGGAATTTCGAAGGACGAGCTTGCAAAGGAAACAGGACGAGCGCTGGGAACCTTTAAGGTCGGGCTGAGCTCGTCTTTGGGTATTGCCAGAGCTTTGACTGAATTCGAATTCCTCGGTCTGGGCGCCAAAGAGTTGGACAGGATAAACGATCATTATCTGTCCCTGACAAAGGAAAAAGTTGATGCTGCCGCGCGCAAGCACTTCCATCCGGATAAAGCAGTCACTGTAGCGAGCGGAACTTTCTAACTCTCTAATTCTCAATTCTGCGTCTCACTTTCATCCGCATGCGGATCGACCGGCTGATAACACGCAGTCTCTTTTCACTTACATAAAAAAATATATCCAAGCGGTACTGTATGAGATACCATGGTGGCACTAGTCTAGAAAGCGAGTGCGCAGATGACATTTACCAACCTGAACGCCAGTTTTGAACCTCCCATTATGGACCCTGCCAGTTTGGAAGGGCTGGAGCCTCTCCTGGACAGGGTTTTCTCGGTCGCTCCGCCTGCACATCCGGATGTAAGGCCGTTTATGACTCCATTGGCACCA
Organism: Candidatus Melainabacteria bacterium; assembly: GCA_020853845.1. Taxonomy (GTDB): domain Bacteria; phylum Cyanobacteriota; class Vampirovibrionia; order Obscuribacterales; family Obscuribacteraceae; genus QKMZ01. The sequence goes on along the minus strand of JADYYD010000151.1, from coordinate 22,332 downwards.
CCTCTGGAGGGCACCAGCGACAGTGGCGAGCTTTTCAGTGCCGACACGGAGATCATTTCTTCGGGTGCGCCTGTCTCTTCAGAGAGCGCGGACGCATCGATGGTGATCAACGAGCTTTGCGCTACTATCGATCTGCTCCGTGCACAGCTTGCCTACTCTAATTCAGAGTTGCGTTTCGCCGCAGACAGAAATCGCTGGTTGGAAATGCAAATTGCCAGCAAGGAAGATCAGTTGAGATTGATGCCGGACTTGATGTCTCGCGCGGCCCAGGTAACGATCGCTGAGAGAGAGCTGAAAGACATTCAGATGGATGCCGATCGTTTGCTCGAAGACACACGGGAAATTCGTGAAATTGCAGAGCAGCTTTCAGCCAGTTTGAGTGAATCTTTGAAAGAGCTGGAAGAAATAAACAAGCCGCTCTGGAAAAAAGTCTGGGACTTCCTTCTCGGACGCAACGTTCACTGACCTCTTCATCAATGAAATTCGTGAACGCTGTACCAGTGTTTCTCAGCCTTCTTTGTCTTTTTGCCCCTAATTCAACTGCAAGTTCTTCCGCTACTTCGAATTCGATTCTTATCGACAGGAAAAACAAAAAGATGCAGGTTGTCGGCCGTTCAGGTGATGCTTTAGTTTCGTGTCCGGTGGGAATCGGTCGTGGCGGGCTGAAAACCAAGACCGGCATGCAAGACTGCGTCACGCCGGCAGGTGAATTTGTTGTCGACGTGGTGCTTACTTCAGATCCGGCATTAAACGGCATTGCCGAAAAGCAAAAAGCGGCAGTTTTGCCGCCTTACGCAGCACTTGTAAAAGACGGCTCAGGACTGGCGAAAGTTTTTGAAACGATGAACGCTCAGGACTTCAATTGCGACGGCAAGCCTGATCGCGCCTACGGCTTCGGTTTCATCGGGCTGGACGGAAAAGTGACCGGACCGAAACTGATTGCAGCCGGAAAATCTGCGCGCTGGTACTCGATTGCATTGCACGGAACGCCGAATGAAGCGAAAGCGATAGGACGCGCCACGTCAGAAGGCTGCATCCATGTGCCGGACAAGGTTCTCAAACGGCTTTTGCGCGAACGTTTAATTGGCGTGGGCACGCGCGTCTGTATAACTGATGATAATAAACTCAGGTCCGATGTAAAGAGAAAGTCATCTGCCGATGACAACAAAGAGCAAGTCAATATGCGGAATTAAGCTACACAAAAGGAAATACGAAAACGTTTTAACCGTAATCAAGAGAATAGAGATTATCGAATCATGGTAATTTGTCACCCGCCCTCAGAGAGCTAATCTCAATTTGCCGGGCCAAGGAGAGGTTATGAGAAAAGTCGCTGCACAAAGTGTCATGGTGTCCCTGTTGACGGTATTTATCGGCAGCCAGAGTTTGGCTCAGCACTGGTCGAAAAAGCCATTCGACGCCAGCTATGAAGTGCAGTCGGCAGCAGGCAAGAGCTCCTTGCGCATGCTCAATGATGGACAAGGCCGCGTGCGCAACGAAATGAGCACGGCTGCAGGCAAGATGACTTCCATCATCGATGCACCGGCGAAAGTCATGTATTCCATCATGGAAACGCAGCGCATGGCCACCAAGATGCCGTACAAAGAAGCGCCCTCAGTTACCGACGAACAATCAGCTAAAGCATTGAATGCAAAATCGCTTGGCGTAAAAGTTATCGATGGACATCCCTGTCACGGATGGCAAACGGTCAACCAAGATTCGACCACCGAGAGCTGGACCGGCGATGACATCGGTTGCGTCGTTCTTTCCACCACCAAAGGCCCCAGCTACAGCAGCACGATGCGCCTTTTGAAGTACTCCGCCGCCAAACCGAGTCCTTCCGATTTTTCAGTTCCGGCCGGATATAAAGTGATGGAGATGCCTGCCACTCCGTCGATTCGCTAGTTTTACAGAGAGGCAAAATGAAATTACAAATCGCAGCGCGAGCCACCATCGCTATGCTGCTGGTTTCGCTCGCATCTTTTTTTCTGTCTCCATGTTTCGCCGACGAACCGAGCGGCGCCGACATGCAAGTCGTAGTTGTGCCCAGATCGGATCTTGAAAAAGGCAGCACTCCCACCGAGAGCAGTCTGGAAGAAAAGAAAATAGAAAAGAGACTGGCGCCGGTAAATGCAGTTGCCGGAATCTCGCAAGTTGTGGGTCGGACATTAAAGCGCAAAAAAATGAAAGGTGCGATCATAATGCTCGACGACCTGGCAAGACCAGGCGATAAGCTCGACTGACTTCCAGGCATACATACGCACACTGAATTTCGATCGATGAGACCAGAAGAAATCGTCAATCGCATGCTGGAGAAGTATGCAAACTGCAAGTCTTATGAAGACAGCGGGTATCTGGAGAATTTCGTCGAGGGTGAAGATCGCTCGAAGGCGGTTCTGGTCAAATTTCGCACGCTCTACAAGGTCCCCTTCTTCTTCCGGTTTGAATGGCTCGAGAGGCCTTTCCCGGCGTCTGCTTGGAATGAGAGTTCAGTGGGCTGCGACGGGCAGGTGGCATTCACAAACTGGCATAAAGAAGGCTACAAAGTCAGACCTACACTCAAACATGCCATCGCTGAAATGAATCTGATTTCCTATAATTCTGTCGCGCAAATCTCTCAGCATTTTCCCGATCTTGATCTGCTGCCGGTTTCCTTTTTGGACAGGCACAAAGATCTGATGATGATTGGAAAAGAAGATGCAAACGGCACGGAATGCTATTGCATCGCCAGCACGCTGAAGCACCCGCACGACAAATTCATGTGGATTTCTTGCCAGGATTTTTCGATCCGGCGCGTGAAAACTTATCAGTTTACGGACAAAACATTCATTGCCGACTTGATTGCAGAAATAAAGAAAAGAAGCGGGCCGGATGCCGATGTTTCGCATTTGCAAGGCGATATGGCAGAGACAAAGCGAGTCTACACGGAGAAACATTACGAAGAAGTTTCTTTCTCAAAAGAGATACCTGATGAATCGTTTGCTCAGCCACAAGCGTGATTCAATGTTTCGTCCATGCACAGAAGCCGATCTGACTGCTGTTCAAACTTTGGCAGATCGACTTTACGCAGAAGATCCAAAAACGCCCCATGTGCGCACTAATGTATCCCGCACGTTTCAAGAGTTTCAATCAAAACCCGATAAAGGTCGGTTGATAGTTTTCGATGATGGAGAAACCGTCGTCGGCTACTGCATCATAATTTTTTTCTGGAGCAACGAATATGGCGGCAATGTCATAGACATAGACGAAATCTGCATCGCGCAGGATCGCAGGCGTTCTTCAATCGCGACCGACTTGATTCTGTGGCTGGAGAAAACATTTGCCGGCGATGCGGTCGGATTCACGCTGGAAGTATCGAGTGAAAATACCGCAGCCTTCAAACTGGTTTCCAAACTCGGTTTTATGCCCGTGCGAAACCAGCATATGATCAAGATTTTGAATTGAAAAGACAAAAGCAGAAACTGCTATTGTTGAACGCTCACGAGCGGCCGGTAGTGTTGATAAATCATAAAAAGAGTGGCTCTGTCTCGCTTGGAGAGCACCGGCCAGTTGGTGTTCGACAGGGAGAAAAACATGATGTCGTGGTTGTTTGTCGAATGTCCCTGAAGCCCCATCGCGTGACCGAGTTCGTGCAAACAGGTTTTCTTCATCTCATCGTCTGAAAGCGGCTGCTGATTGTTTCTGTCAATCGTCAATATGCGGATATCGGCGCGGTCTATTTCAACGAAATTGCGACCTCGGTCCACTGACTTCAGCATGCAAACACCCTGTTCGACATTGTGACCGGTCGGCTTCACGTCATAGGGGTCGCCTGTCCATTCAGCCGTAAGATCGGCTTGCTCTTTGGCTTCTACCAGAACATATTGCAGCCTGCCCTGTCCTGCCTTCATCCACGAGTTAAGTGCGTCGAAAAAGCTGTTGCGAAATTCCGGCTTGAACCCAGCCACTCCCTCGCCCTGCGACACCCAGACTTTAATAGGCAAACGATTAGGCGGCCAGCGATAAAAGCGCCCGGATTCTGTGATCGAACCTGCATAATCCAGAGCCTGCGGATCTGACTTTTGTTCCGCGCTTTTCTCTGTCAGTGCAGTAATAAGGTTTTGAATCTGACCTATGTCTTTTGCGTCCGGATTGCCGGCCGCATATTTTTTCAGCCATGACACTGCTTGCAGCAACTGTCCGCTGGTCTGATAGCACTCAGCCATGTTGATGAGAGCAGCCGAGTGCTTGGGATTGATCTGCAGAATTTCTTCGTATGCGCGAATCGCGCCTTGCGTGTCGCCGAGCTCACTGCGAACGCGCGCAAGAGTGAAAAGGACGAGGTCCGATCTTGGCGCAATCTGGAGAGCTCTTTCCAAAGTTTGTTTGGCGTCGAAATTGCGCTTTTCCTTCATTTGCGCTTTTGCATGCGCCACAAGTAGTTCCGCCTCCACATCTTTGGCGCGCTCGGAATTGGGATTTTCCCGCAAGTATTTGTGAAACCATGGTATCGCCTGCAGTTCCATACCTGCATCCATGCATGCGTACGCTGCGTTCAAACATGCTTCAGGAAACGGGTTGCGCAGCCTCACTGCTTGCTGGTATCTCTCAATGGCACTGGTGAAATCACGCGAACGCAAAAAGGCGTTTCCCAATTCAAAATTCATAACTGCCGAGCGCGGATTTTGAGCCAATTCAGCGCGCAAGTATTCGATCGCTTCCTGCAGTCTGCCTGAGCGCATAAGACTTTCGCCCTTCTTTATGACGCGCTGCTCGGCTTCATATTCTTCCCTTGTTCGTGACGCTTGAGCGCCGGCGCAATTTTGAATCGGTGCAAGCTTCTTTGGCGCGAGCGCAAATGATGGTGCCGGCAAAAGGACGTTTGCGCCGACAAGCGAGCAAATGCAAATCTGAATTAACCTAGCAAAGCCGAAAGACATAATCGCGCACAAACTCCAGCTCTGAATATTTACCACCGGCAGCCGGCTTATAATCGACGAGAACGGTTCCGCTTCGGTAGAATCAACACACTGAGGTGCCCGATGCTCGACCTTCTTCTGGTTTTCATATTCGCTGCCGGGTGGCAGCAAGCGGATGCCAATGCGCGCGCCTTCATGAAAGAAGAGCGGCTTGCCGAGGCCGAGGCGCAGTGGAAAGAGGCGATTGCGCGTGCTGAGACGGATAAGCAAATCGATCCCGGCTTAGTAGATTGCTTGATCGGACTGTCCGGTTTATATGATAGGCGCGGAGATACGGCTGAATCCGAAAGACTATACGAGTTGGCAATGCGCACTGTGGAGGGAGTCAAAGGCGCAGACAGCGCAGCCTACGCCGATCGCCTTCCGGCGCTGGCGGCAATGTATCGCCGTCACGGCAAGAGCTGGCATGCGGATCTTCTTTTCCAGCGCGTGATTAAAATTCGCGAGAATACCAAAGGCAAAAATTCGTCTGAGGTGGCTTCTGCATGCGAGATGTACGGGCGATTTTTGCTGTCCGAAGGGCGGCAAGCGGAAGCCGATAAAATGAGCGAAAAGGCGCACACGATTAGAGATTTGTTGAGAGAGTCAGGGCGAGATTCCGCTGCGGATGAAAAGCCTGCTCAATGAGGCAGACGGCAATAAATGCCGAAAAGGTAACTGACTGCTGGCAGAAAAGTGCAGCAGCTTGGATTGCGATGGCGCGCGAAGATTGCTCTATTTCTCCACATTCGCTGTCGCTAGCCGCTTTGGCGTGTCGGATCTGGTATCTTTCTTCTACTCAGACTTTTATCTTGTCAGTAGAATTAGATTACCGAATAGTTCTATCGACTCTGACCTGGGGGCAAGGTGTCAAAGCGTCCGATTCCGGTACTAATTGGTGATTTGCTGGTTAAATCCGAGCTGATCAGTTTGGGTCAGCTAGCCGATGCTTTGCCTATTTCGCAGAAGACGGGCTTGCCGGTCGGCAGAGTGCTAGTTTCCTCAGGCTTTATCTCCGAGGATAGGTTGCATTCGGCGCTCATGGCGCAAAGCTTGATTCGTGACAAGCTGCTCAACGTAGAATACGCAGTCCTGGCGCTCAAGAAAACCGGCGAAAAGGACATCAGCCTGGATGACGCTCTGCGTGAAGTGGGCTGGCGCTCCGAGTATTTTGAATTTACCAACAAGCTGGGGCAACTCCTTTTGGAGGCTGAGCTTGTCAATACTGACCAGTTGGAAGACGCTCTGCAGACTTGCTTCAATACGGGGCTGCCTCTGGGAAGAATTCTGGTTCTTAAGGGCGTTATGAAGGACATGGCCGCCTATGCGGCGCTGACGGCACAGCAGTTGATTCGTCAGGGAAAAATCACTCGCCAGCAAGCAATGGACGCCCTTGCGATCTCGGCTGAAAAGCACACTTCCCTGGAAGAGTCGCTGGCAATGCACGGGCATTATCAAGTTCAGCAGAACAATGCTGTGCGACTGGGCGAATTGCTGGTTCTGGCGGAATTGGTAAGCGAAATCGATTTGCTTACAGCCGTGGAGCGAGGAATTGTCGATGAACTGCCAATCGGGCAGGTTTTGACTCAAGCAAAACTGATCAGCTATTCCACTCTAGTCGATGCTTTAAAAGTTCAAGAGCTGGTTTGCGCGCGCGTTTTAAATCCGCTGGAGGCGGCGGAAGTGTTGAAACTGACCAAGGCTCGCGGCATAGCAATTCCACAGGCAGTGACTGAAGTAACTAAGCGAACTCAGACCGAAAAAACACGCGGTCTGACGATGCTGGAGCTTCTGAAAATGGTGCGCTTGATTCCGGACAGCGACATGGAAATGGTGCTTCAGCAGAGCAGCCGAACAGGCACACCGGTCGAGAATATTCTTTTGACCACGGGGCTTATCGACTCAGCGACCCTGCAGGTAGCCCTGCGCTGCCATCAATTGATGAGCGACGGCTATCTCACTCACGAGCAAGCAATCTTCGCCCTGCACCATTATGTCTGGAGCAAAGAAGATTTCCAGTTGATCATGGAAAAACTGGGATGGGTCACGCCTCAGCGCCCGACCGGTCTTTGATAAATTGATGTTTTTGTAAGCGCAATTACGGTGTGACGAAAACCGAATCGCCGCCCTGCATTCTTGCATTGGCACATGCTTGCATGGCTTTCTGGATCAATTCATCAGGCGATGGAGAGTGATCGGGGAAAGCGGAAACGCCGATACTGACGGTCACATTCCAGTTTTGACCCATTTCGGAAAGGCGTTCGTAACTGACTCTGGATCTGATTCTCTCAGCCAATACCAGCGTTCCTTTCAGATCCGTGGCCGGCAACACCACAGCAAAATGCTGACCGTCGTAGCGAGCAGGAATGTCCACATCGCGGATAAGTTTCATCAGAAAATTGGAAAGACCCTTCAAGATTGAGTCGCCAACAAGCTTTCCATGTGATTGAACGATTTCGTCAAACTGATCGACGCGAATTATGATCAGCGATTCGTTCTGCTTGTAGCGGCGGGCGCGCTTCAATTCTTCTTTGAAAATACGCACGATGGCATCGTGATTGTAGAGTTCGGTCAAACTGTCCAGCATGGTCAGTTTGTAATGGTCTTGCGGCGTTTGTCCGGAAATGACGCCGTGGGCTCCGGCAAGAAGCGAGCTAGATTCGAGTTCTTTCACTCGAGCCATCGGATCGATTTGCTGTTTTCTCTTGATCTCACCTGTGGTGCGCAACTGATCGAGTTTTTGCCTGAACAGGCTTTCTCTGCCGAAAAGTGCGTCTTCTTTGCCGCCTCGTGACATCCGAATACTCCAAAAACACTGAGTAGATCTAAATATTGCTGAATTATACTGCAAGCGCCGTCCCATGAAGACCATTTGATAAGGCATTGATGCAGGTTTGCAACGGCAACCGCGCGAAAAAGACCGGAAAAGGGCGATTGCCAAGAGATTTGGTTGTCATTAAATTGCTGGAAGCTTTTTATCTCTCTTCTATGTCTTGTGAATGTCGAATAAATATCTTTTGAGAGATTACAGAAAAATTTTTTTTGGCGCTCGAATTTCCCAACTGGACCGGAACAATTAGATCACTCGTGATGTCAATAGACTCATTGCGCCGGGTGCCCATATTGTGCCAGCTTCATGCTCTTGATAAACTGATTTGACCCGCCATCAACGGGTGAAATCGGCTGCTGTCAACAAAGTCGGCTGCTGGCAAAGAAAATGAAGTAAAGCGTTTGACAGCGCAAAAGGCGTCCTCAGTTCCTTTTTGATAAGCCGATTCCAAATCTATTGCAAGGTTCTATAACTAGATGATTTCAAAAGCCAAGCGGACATCTCCGCTTCACAAGTGCATTTCGCTTCTGGCAATTCTCCTGGCATTTTCCACTGTTCTTCCATTGAGCGCGTCCAGCGCCGGCCCGGCTTTGACTGACGCTGAGAAGCTGGCTAAAGGCGAAGTGGTAGTCGGCCTGAAGACTGTCGGCAGCACTAAATACGTGACGGGCACTATTCTTTTGGATCACACTCCCGAACAAGTTTGGCCTGTAATGGTCAACCCATTCGAGTTTCAAGGCAAGATTTCTCCGCGCATGAAGACCGTTGAAGTCATGCTCGACAAGCAGGAAGAATCTATCCTCAAAGTTACTTTGGACATGGGATTCTTCATGCCCAACTTCACCTATACCGTTGATTCCAAATATCAGCGCAACGAAGGCCGTATTGAATTCAAACGCCTTGGCGGAACGTTGAAAGACTTCAGCGGATCGTGGGAAATGAAGCCTGCGGACCACGGCAGCAAAACTGAATTGACTTACAGCATGTTTATCGATCCCGGCTTTTTCGTTCCTCAGTGGATCATGCGTGAAGGCGTAAAAGTCGAATTGCCGACGACCTTGACCTTGTTGCGCAAACGCCTGGGCAATGTCTATGACAAGCAGGATGCGCTCGAGCCCAGGACAATTCTCGCTGCTCGAGGGCATATGTCCGCTGCAAAACCTGCCACTTCCGGCGGTGGCGTGACAGTTTGGCAGTAATTTTTCAGCAGCCGGATAAAACGGCTGCAAGAGCTTAAGGCGAGGCTTGCTGTTTTGCTTCCGTTTTTGTTTCTTCAGGCGCCTGCATTTGCGTTCCGGCTAGTGTGCTTACCAGAGCGCCGATAGATGTGCGCACATCGCCCACACCCGGTGCATGTCCATTCACCATAATCGTGACCAAAAGCGATTGCCCGCCCGAGTTTTTCAAAACTCCGGTGATGCATCTTACGCTGTCCATTGCTCCTGTTTTGAATTTCCAGGAGCCGCTTTTCTGTCCATGTTTAACGTCACCGCCTTTGAGCAGGCTTACATAGCCGCCTTCACCGTATTTGCTCAGCATGTGACGCAAAACCATATTCAAGGAGTGCGGGGTGACGCAGTCTTTTCTCGACAAGCCGCAGCCGTCCTTAAGAACCACTTCGAACAAAGTAACCCCGAATGAGCCTAGCCAACTTCTCATTCTGGCCAGACCTTTTTCTTCCAGGGTGGGGTGGTCGTTGCCTTTGCTTTCGCCGGACACAGCCACGCTTCTGAGCAGTTGTTGCGCATAAAGATTGTCACTGTGATGCAAGCACCGTTGAATGATCTTCGAGAGCGGCTCTGATTTATGCTCAACGAGCACATTCAAGCTTGCCTCGGCGTTCTCGTTTTTCTTATTTCCGAATTTGATGCCGGCATTTTTTGCAGCCGTTCTGGCCAGGGCTAAATTAAATGTGTTCGGATTGCTCACAACCAGCGGACCGCGCCCGGATGCGACGGGATATCCCCGATATGCTCTTGCGGTGTTGGTTCTTTCGTCATACACCATCCAGCCTGGGTAAAGGTCCTGGCGCATTATGCTTCTGGAGTGAGAATTCATCTCCTGACTGGCATCGATTTCCAGCAACTTTGCATTGTTCGGCAGATTGCCGCCGCCAAAAATATTGCTGTCGACCACCAGGTCGGATGAGACCGGCATCCATTCTTGACCCCAATCTTCGTTGAGAAAGCTGGGCACGAAATGGTCTCCGCCATTTGAGATCGCGCTCAGTTTCAAATTGCCGTCTACATTTTTGACACCCTTGTTTGCCAACTCTGCAAAGAGGCGCATCAGGTCGCTATAAGTGAGCGTCGGATCTTGCGACGGGATGAGATAGATGTCGCCTTTCACTCTTCCGTCTTTGATATCGGCACTACCGGCAATGGCAGTGGTATATCGATAATTTCCACCGAGAGTTTCAAAAGCACAGGCTGTGGAAAATACTTTGGCAGTAGACGCAGGTGTAAACCGCTTTTCGCCCTGAGCGGAGCAGACTACATTTCCAGTTGCAAAATCCATTACTTCGACTGCGACTTGAGAATTGCGCAACTCATGACGCTTGAGCCAGGAATTCACCGCATTCGTAATCGGCATATCGATATGCACTTGAGCGGGCTTTACAGGCGCAATATGAGACTGGCGCCTGTGCGATCTTGCCGACGCCGCTCGACCGGATACGGGTTCGCATACGAACCAGGAATTGGTGAGGATGATGGAAACTAAAAAGAGAGAGCTTGCTTTCATTCGGGCATCCGTGTTGCGGGCATTAGCTGTTTTGAGCAAATTGAGAATTGCAGAGTTCGATAATTTTGGCCGGTATTTTTGTCGGTTTCATCGTTTCCTTCGCTACGAAAATTCCTTCATGAGTGGCACGGGTAGCGACATCATCGCCGACTCGTATCTCCCCTTTGAAAATCAATCGAGCTTTTGAAATCGCATCGATCCACATATAACCCCGAGGCGCATCGAACAATTTTACTGCCCGCTTGTATTCGACAAAGTGCGAAGTGATGATGGGCAAATATCCTTCTGCCATCACTTCTTCCAGCGGATAGTATTGCTCGAAAATCTTCAGTCTCAGCGCTTCGAACCAGCGCAAATAAACAATGTTCGATACGTGCGCCGCAAAGTCGATGTCATATGTGCCGACAAAAATGTCCATTTCGACTGCCAGCAGCTTCTTGCCTTCGCATCTTTCAATGGTCTTTCCCGGCGCGTGCCCTGTCATCGTTTCAGTCTCCTGGCATTGTTCTTCGAAACCAGTATTTTAGCCAATACTTATAGTCTTTACCTGAGCAAAACGGGTTTCCCTGAAGAAACCCGCCGCAGCTTCGATGTTTTGGAGCAGTTAGGAGACTGCCATCGATCCGGTTGCCACAATCAACCTGCGAGCCGTATCCGCCAATTCGACGATACGCCTTTGCAAATCAGAGTCGGTAATTCGATCTGCTTGAAATGATGCTCCGTCTGCATAGACGAAGCGCGGAATGATCAAGCAGCGAAAATCGAGCATCAGGCTGTTGGCTACGTTCATCACTGACATATAGCTGGACTTGCCGCCGGCAGCGCAAAGGAAGCCGACCAGTTTGTCCGTCCAGGCTCGGCCTGTGAGTTCGATCAGATTCTTTGCGGCAGCAGACAGGTAGAAGTTATAGACCGGAGCAGCCATGAGCACGCAACGCGCGTTGCTTATCAACTCTGTCAATTCCTTCACGTTCGAGTCGGTATAACAGGAGTTGCCATCGCACACAGGCAAAGGGTAGTCCTTCAAATCGATAAACTTTACTTTCTCTCGTTTTGCCAGTTCATCGAACAGTTCTTTAGCCATAATCCGGCTTTTGCTGTCAGCGTTCAAACTTGTGCTGATGACCAGATAGTCGTATGTCATAATTTTCTCCGCGCTAAATGTCTTTTCTGTTTGCAAAGCAGATCGCCAAGCAGATCTTACCGCAAGTTTTTGGCGACCCGCTCAGGCAGCCGTTCCCGTGTTGGACTGCTCTTGATTCTTGGCGGTCTGCTTGTCCTGTAATTCCGACTCGAGATCGGCAGGCTTATTCTGCACTTTATCAAGTGCCTTGATGTATCGATTGGCGTGAAAGCGCTCCACGAGCCCAAGCGCTTTAAATCGCTTAGCTGCCTTAATAAAGATGTCGGCATGTTCTTGAGACTCGCGAGCTTGTTCTTGAAACTCACTGACTGCAGCTTGATCGCCTTCTTCAACTGCGATGCGCTCGAATTCAGGATACATCTGATTGGTTTCATACAGTTCGCCCTCGATTGCCAATTCCAGAATTCTTTCCACTGTCATTTCATTCGATGGATAAAGTAATTCCAGGTGGGCGAATGCATGACCTGTTTCTTGATGCGCTGTTTCTTCAAAGAGGTCGGCGACTTCGTCGGCGCCGAGCTTTCGCGCGATTTTTGCGAAGTACAGATATTTGCGGTTGGCCATAGATTCGCCGGCAAATGCTGATTGCAGATTCTTTTCCGTTTGAGTTGCGTGATTATGCATATGATCCTCCTGGATTAACTCTATTATTAGAACTTGTCTAGCTAATGGGTAAAAAAAAGTGCCGAGGCACCTATTCTTTGGCTTTACCGCCAACCACTTCTCCGAAAATCGTGACGTGGAAGCTGCGAATTTTGTACTGATCGCCCAGCTCGAGTTTGATCTGATTGAGTGTCCCGGCTGGGATGTCGATGACATTTCCCGTCTCGATGTCCACGAAATGATGATGGTCGGACATATTGGCGTCATAACGCACCCTGCCGGCTTCTGTCGTTACCTCTTGAATCACCCCTTTTGCCACAAGCGCATTCAATGTGTTGTAGACAGTGGCTCTCGAGAGGCTGACCGGTAATTTGCCTTTTACCGCCTGAAAAACATCGTCTGCCGTCGGGTGGCTGTGCGTGCTCAAAAGATACTCGGCAATAACCATTCTTTGCGGTGTCGGTTTGACCCCATGAGTGCTCAGCAGTTCTTCGACATTGTGTTTCATATATAAGTATCGGCGGCCTGGTGGCTTGCGTTGACTCCTTCTGTATTTAGAATAAGTCTAAGCATAGAATTTGTCAACCAAATTCGGGAAAATTTCCGATACCCTATTGCCAGTTCATCTTATTGATAGAAGACGCAATTCAACCAGTGGAGGCTAGATGGCGCTCAACGTTATAAAGAAAGCCATTGAGGAAGGCAAAATGCACTGTCCCGAGTGCAAGGGCTCGATTAAGCAGTTCGACAAGTATGTCGAAACCTGTGAATCGGTTTGGGACGGGGCTGGAGACTCAGGGCTTGAGACCAAAGGCGCCAAAGTTACGCTCATTTGCGGCAATGACAAATGCGAATGGCGTGAAAGAACCGAGTACTGGCAAGAATATATTGATGACTAGTGCGCGGCTCGCGTACGATTCTACCGATTCTATCCTTCGTCCGCTTTAGTCGCCGCCTCAGCTTCTTTCTCCGACGCCGGAACGGCGCTGCTTTCGTGCTGATTGGGCTCATACTGCGCCGGCGCGGATTGACCGCTCTTCTCGATTGATTCTGCGCGCTTAAGGCACATATCGCTCTGGGCACGGTTTCCTCTGGCGACATTGAGAGCCGCCAGTTTGCGCCAAATGGCTGCAGCTTCAGCGCTGTTCGCGCCGTATTTTTTCTCAGTCAAAAGCAAAGCTCTTTTTAAAAGCTGCTCTGCAAGCGGGTAATCACCAGCCGTCTTGTAAGAGACGGACATGCCGATCAGATTTACTGGTGTGTCTGCATCGGAAATACTGCTGGCGTCGCCCGAATTCAGCGCTTGCTTGGCTTGCTTGACCTCGTTTTCCATGTCGTCGAGCCGTTCTTCGCGGGCGTGCAAATTGTCCAAGGTTCTTTTGAGGGCCTGCTCGGCAATGGCCCGCTCATTGTCAGTGCCGGTTTTTGAAATGGACTGCAATGCTGAAACGGTGCCCTGGCTGGCATAAATAGAGGCGATTTTGCCTGCTAATTTCGCGTCGGCCAGTGAATTGATTGCAAGAATCGCTGCTTTCTTGCTCTGTTCGCTGCCGGTCAAGTGCGGAATGAATTTTTCGATCGTCTGTATTTCCTGCACCTTCAGTTGCTGTTGGTTATATGTAAAACTGAAAACACCACCGGCAAGAAAAATGAAAATGCCTGAAATTATGGGCGCAACTGCGGCGATCTTGTCCCAGTTATCTTTCGCGGGTTTGGTCGCACTCGTCACTGTCAATGATGCAGAACCATCTGTAGTAGTGGTTCTCGTCACGAATTCAGTGGCGCGCTTGGTGTCCTTTTCGCTCGACTCGCTCGACGCTTTTCTTTCTTCAGTCAGAATTTCGCTCATGGTAAAACATCCATTTGCTCAGTGCGTGTGATGCAAATGCGCACCGGCAGTCAGTCTCCCTGTGGTTGAACTTGAGAAAATCGTTTCAAGCACAAACCTAAGTACAAAAAAGTATAGTCCTGCCGCCACTCACGATCAAACCGCATTTTGCAAGTTTCTTTCATTCAGTGAGCAAAGTGGAGATGGGCACCTGCTTACAGCCTTTGTAAATAAAGCTGCCGATCAACTTAATTTTGCTGATTTATCATTCTTATACATTGTAGTTTGTGTAATTCGTGTAAATGCGCAGATCGGCGATTGGAGAGAACCGTGGCGGTAAAAACTGATGAGAAAATGCGCGCTGTCGTGATCAGCGAATTTGGAGCGCCTGAAGTGCTCCAGACCAGAGAAGTCGACGCACCGCAACCGGGTCGCGGTGAGGTTCGCGTCAGAGTGAAGGCAACTTCTGTGAATCGCGCCGACGTCATGCAGCGGCTCGGGCACTATCCGGCGCCTCCCGATTGTCCTAAGGATATTCCCGGTTTGGAATTTGCAGGAACCGTCGATGCCATCGGGGATGGTGCAGGTGACTGGAAATTGAACGATCGGGTTTTTGGTTTATGCGGCGGCGGATCTTATGCAGATTATGTCGTAGTGCATGGGCGCACGCTGGCGCCGATTCCACAATCTCTTACTTTCGAGCAAGCGGCAGCGATACCGGAGGTGTTCATTACTGCTTTTGATGCCCTGGTTTCGCAAATGCGTCTTGTTTCCGGTGACAATGTTTTGATCAGTGCGGTTGGAAGCGGCGTCGGCACTGCCGCTGTGCAGATCGTGAAAGCACTGGGGGCGCGCTCGATTGGAACCAGCCGAACAGAAGAAAAGTTAGAAGACGCAAAGAAGCTTGGCTTGGATGACGGCATTCTAGTGAAGGACGCAAAGTTTGCCGAGCAAGTGTTAAGCATCACGGGCGGCAAGGGTGTTGATTTGGTGCTGGAACTCACCGGTGGTGCCTATGTTGAAGAAGACATCGCTTGCATGGCACCACAAGCAAGATTGATTGTCGTCGGTCTGGTGGCAGGCGCGAAGGCTAATTTGAATCTGGGAAAAGTCTTGAGCAGCCGGTTGGAGATCAAAGGCACCACATTGCGCCGGCGTCCGCTGGAGGAGAAAATTCAGGTAACCAATGTGTTCGTGAAGCAAGTCTTGCCGCTCTTCGAGAAGGGGCTGCTTAAGCCTATTATTGCCAAAACATTCAAACTGGAAGAAGCTGCCGAAGCGCATCACTTCATGCAGGCGGACAAGAATTTCGGCAAGGTTATTTTGACTCTTTAGCATGGATGATTTGCTGATGGCAGATGCAGAAGAGTTGCATGTCACAGAAGACGGTTCACTTACTCTCAAAGATGAGATCACGGGCGAGCTGTATCACAATCGTGCCGGAGCATTTACGGAGGCCTTGGCGAATTTTGTGCAACCGCTCAATCTTCCCGGTCTGGAAGCGGAAAAGCGACAATTGGCATTTTTGGATGTTTGTTTTGGTCTGGGTTACAACACGTTTGTTTTATTGAACGAACTAGCTAAGTTGAAGTTGCATGCAGAATCAATAAAGATTGTCGCAGTCGAGAAATTTCCCAAGCCGCTACTATATATAAGTAGCGTTCTTGCCGACGACCGTTTTGCAAAGCTGAAAAGAAGCATTGAAGAGGAAGCGCCTGAGCTGCTTGCAGGAAAGTACGGACAGTTCTCTTTTTCATTGTCCGCCGGCAGTGGAAACTTGAAAGTTGAACTAGAGCTCTTGCAGGGGGACTTGCGAGAAGTAGTGCCGCAATTGCTCTCAAGTTGTTCCGGATGTTTTGATGGAATTCTGCACGATCCGTTTTCTCCTAGGCGAGCGCCCGAACTGTGGACGATTGACCTTTTCGATTGCTACAGGAAGTTGCTGATTTCTTCCTCGGGAAAAGTAGTCACTTACAGCTCTGCAAGTGCCGTCAGAAGCGCTTTTAGCCTTTGTGGGCTGTCTGTGCGCCGTACTCCCGCGGTAGGTGGCAAGTCCGGAGGCACGCTCGCTGTGCTGCCGAGCGCAGATGGCACTATATCTGATGGCTTGCCATTGCACGATGACGAGATAACGAAATTGGCTGGTAGAGCCGGTGTTCCGTACAGAGACGAAACATTTAGCAAAAATTCTGCTCAAATTGTACGAGAAAGAGAGCTTGAACAACGGCTGAAATTCCCGTCCTAGCTTTGGTTTGCGGTCTATTAACAGCGTTTAATCGTAGCCTGAAACATTTTTGGTGGCGTGGCGTCTTTCAATCTGTGAAAGCAAGGAGGCTATGTCCAAATGAGAAAACCTATTACACTCGGACTCATCGCAGGTGCGTTAGCACTGACGACTGCTGCCTTCGCGCCTACAGAAGCTCAGGCCAATAATAATCAAAAAGCTTTGAATCAATTGGCGATGCAAATGTATATGAATAATATGGCGGCGCAACAACAGCAGCAGCAGCAGCAGCTCTACAATCTAAATAATCCATATTACGTTAATCCGTATAACAACGGATATTATGGAAATCAGTTTGTGAACGGCAACAACTGCTACACGGGAAACCCCTGGAATAACAGTTTCAACAACAGTTGGAATAACGGTTGGAACAACGGCTACAACTGGAGAGGATCTACCGTAGGAAGATTTCTCAACAGAATATTCTAGTCTCGATTGTAGGCACGGGCGGCAAGCGTTTAGCTTGCCGCCTAAAATTTTTCGGCACGAAGCAGCACCATCCCCGGTGCTGCTTTGATTTTGGGCATAATTTCGCTTATTCGACTAGATGATTCCCGCGCGCAGCAGGTCTTTCAAGTGAATGAGCCCTGCAGGCCGGGAGTTCTCGTCAAGAATAATCAAATCGGAGATAGCATACTTCTCCATCATCTTCAGCGCTTCGACAGCCAATGCGTCTGAATTGATCGTTTTCGGATTAGCCGTGGAAATTTCCGATGCAGTTTTCGCGAATGCATCGTGTCCCCATTTGACGAGCGATCTTCTCAAGTCGCCGTCTGTGATTATTCCTTTGAGCTGTTCTCGTTCGTCGACGACAACTGCAAAGCCGAGGCGTTTGGCGTCAATTTCTGCCAGCACTTCATCGTAATCAGCCGTGAGGCCGACTTGTGGCATCTGCAATCCGAATCTCATCACGTCTTTGACGGATACTAATTGCTGACCCAAAGAGCCGCCCGGGTGCCGGCGTGCGAAGTCTTCAGCTTTGAACCCTTTGCGAGTCATAAGAACAATGGCGATGGCATCGGCGACCGCAAGCGTTGCAGTCGTTGAAGTTGTCGGCGCCAGGTTGAACGGGCAAGCTTCTCGCTCCACAGCTACATCAATCACGACATCACTGTGTATTGCCAGAGTTGACTCACGTCCTCCCGTCAGCGAAATCACCTTCAATCCCATGCGTTTTATAGGATCAAGAACCTGCTTTATCTCTGCCGTTTCACCGGAATAAGACAGAGCAATAATCAAATCGCGCTCTTCGAGCATGCCGAAATCGCCGTGGCGCAGCTCGGCGGGATGAACAAAGAATGCAGGGGTGCCTGTAGACGCGAGGGTGGCGGCTATCTTATTGCCGATGTGTCCGGACTTGCCGATACCGGTGACGACTACTTTTCCCTGACAGGCGAGCAGCAGCTCAATGGCCCTCTCGAACGACGAGTCCAGCCGCTCGGCAATCGAGCGCAGCGCATCGGCTTCTTGTGTAAGAACCTTTTTCGCCTGTTCTACCAGCGTCTCGCGCGCGGAAGTGGGCGGGCAATCGGCTAAATAGGTCTCGGGAGAGAACGTGCTCTGACTGATGTTTGGGTCTTTTGGGTTTACCATTCGTGAAAAATCCAGCCTGGCTGACGGTAATCGTTGTGAATCACGTGATTCTACCTGGTGTTGCCAGTGGCTACTTTGGAAGGAATTCAAGCTGCGGTGTTTTAACTGATGTCAAGTGTCAAATTTCCGCACTGGTGAGGTTTTGCCTAATATTACTTTTCCTGGCTATGTTTCACCCTTGTCTGATTGCCGTCTAAGTTAAATCTCACTTTTTTCCAGCCGCGACGGGGGTTTGCTTCATTTCTGGGCACTTGATAGATAGTGGGATCGAGTGGAATTTATGCCGGCAATTTTCTCGAGGGGAGAGAAATTAGAAAACGGACATTACACCGTCGTCAAGGAAATTGGCGTTGGCGGGATGGGTGTCGTCTACCACTGTCGCGATGAATTGCTTACTCGCGATGTCGCAATTAAGATGCTGCTGCCGGAACTGATGTCGGATAAGAAAAACCTCGAGGTATTCCGGCAGGAAGCGCGGTTGGCTGCCCAGCTCGAGCATCCCAACCTGGTCACAGTGTACGACATTGGTGTCGAGGAGAGGCAGGGCAAACAGCATCACTTTTTGGCAATGGAGTATTTGACCGGCGGCAATCTGGCTATTCGACTGCAAGATGCGCCGCTATCGCTGGAACACGCCCTTAATTGGATGAAGCAGCTAGCCTCCGGTATATCTTTTGCGCACAAAAGAGGGGTTGTCCACCAGGACATCAAAGCCGACAACATCTTCATTACCAATGAAGGTGATTTGAAAATCGGCGATTTTGGTCTTGCTCGCTTATTGGTTGGACGCGTAGGCAACGCCAACACCAAAATCATGGGCACGCCCGCGTATATGTCGCCCGAATTGGCGCGCGGTGAGCCCCAGGATCACCGCTCAGATATTTATTCTCTCGGTGTTCTCTTTTTTGAAATGGTAACCGGCAGTCTTCCATATCGTGCCAAAGGCATGATTGAGATGGCTATGAAACACGCTACAGCGGCTGTTCCTTCAGTCCGCCGGCAAAGTCCTGAAGCACCGGAAGTGCTCGACAAAGTGATCAGGCGCATGATGGCAAAAATGGCGGAGGACCGTTACCAAAATGCGGCAGACATTCTCAGCATCATTGACGAACTGATTTTTGAATTGCGCGTTCAACGGCTCGGCATCAGTTCGAATCGCCCCCTGCTCACGTCCGGGGAAATACTTCAAGATGCGCTTGACGAGCGTGATGCGCGCAGTTCGGTAAAGGCAAGAGCGGTCAATCCGCCCGATGTTTTGCCGGATAAAACAAGCAAACAAGTTCCGAAGTTAGAAAACCCGCCGGAAAGCCAGCATTCTACATTGGAGTTGGAGGGCAGAAAGGGCGCTCGCGAAACAACTCAAGATAGAGAAGACAAAGCACGCTCAGCTAAGTGGGAAGCGGCAGACGCTCAATCGAAAAAGGCTGAGCCGCAGCCCATTCCTTCTCAATCGACAGATGCGCAGCCAAAAGAAAAACTTCCTTCTTCAGTGAGAAGTACACCCAATCAGTCGCTGCAAAAGTTACGGGTGGCTCTCGACACTGAGTGGGTTTTCAAAACCAAAGGTCCCATAGGTTGGGCCGCACAACCGCATATAGACAGAAGCGAGAAAACGATTTTTCTTGCTTCATGCGACGGCAATCTGTATGCCCTAGACTTGCGTGCAGGAAATAAATTGTGGCACTGCGAGCTGGGTGACGCGATAGTGTCGGCTCCCGTCAGCATCGGCAGCTATGTGTTCGCCAGTTCCGCCGCCGGCAATACAATTTGCCTGGAGGCAGAGACTGGAAAAAAAGTTTGGAGCAAAAGTCTGGGTGGCAAGACTTTTGCTTCGCCGTCCATGTTCAAAGAGTCGGCACTCCTTGCCGCGTCGGGCAACGATTTGCATGCGCTCGATGTACGGACTGGTGAACAGCTCTGGCGATATGCTACTAATTACCCAGTGGTTGCATCACCGCTTGTCCAGGGCGATCTTGTTCTAGTCGGCAACAAAGCCGGTGAACTGCATGCGGTGTCAGCCGCAAAAGGAAAGCAAGAATGGGTGTTTAACGCTGACGGCGGCATCATCGCTTCTCCGTTTGCCTCTGTCGATTCGGTGTATGTAGGAACAAAGGCAGGCAATTTCTATGCGGTCGAAGCTCGTGCCGGAGCGATGGTTTGGGAGTATCCGGCCAGCGGAATTATTGTGAGCAAAGGCGCGATTGTTTTCACGTCAGTAGTTTTTGCCAGTCAGGATCGCTGGATCTATTGCTGCGAGAAGTACGATGGCAGGCTGAAATGGAAAGCCGCTGTAAAAGGAAAAGTATTCGCCGATTTGTGCACATATAAAGGTCAGATCATTTGCGCCAATGAAGACGGCTGGTTGCAAACTTTTGCTGCGGTAAACGGACAGTTAAAGTGGCAAACTGATATCAATAAGAAAATTCAGTCACCTCCCATGGTGGCAAACAATTCTCTGTATGTCGGCACTGTCGAGGGCGAACTCTACGCCTTTTCTCTGGCGTCTGCAGAGAAAACAGAAATAACAGCTTAGAAAGCGCTTTGTGAAACTTCTATTTTGTCGTTTGAATAATACGGTCTACAAGGATGGCAAG
The DNA here is from genome assembly GCA_020853845.1 of Candidatus Melainabacteria bacterium. Lineage (GTDB taxonomy): Bacteria > Cyanobacteriota > Vampirovibrionia > Obscuribacterales > Obscuribacteraceae > QKMZ01. Next base: position 1,780 of record JADYYD010000151.1, on the reverse strand, counting down.
AAATGCAAGAATGCTCACCACGCCATTTACATTGAAGAATGCGGCGTTGACTTTACTCAGGTCGTCAGCCTTAACAAGACGGTGCTCATAAATCAGCATGCCTGTGATCAGCGCAAGTCCGGCATAAAATGCAATCCCGGCGTTGACCTGCCAGCCAAGCAGCGCCATGGCCGTCACTGTCACCACATGCAGTGCCGATGATATGTGCAGGGACGAAGCGATGCCGAAACGCGAAGGAATACTGTGCAGCTTCTCTTTTTTGTCTATCTCGAAATCCTGGCAAGCATAAATTATGTCGAAGCCGGCCACCCAAGTGCTGACTGCCAGAGCCAGAAACCAGGGCGCAGCACCGTCTAGTTGTCCTCCTGCTGCAACCCAGCCGCCCAGAGCGGCGCCGCCCAGGGCGATGCCGAGAACGATATGGCACAACCATGTGATTCGTTTGGTGAAGGAGTAGAAACTCAACCAGAAGAGTGCAATCGGTGACAAATAAAGGCACAGCGGCGGTAAATGCGAGGCGGCAAAAAGCATTATCGCGAAAGAGACTACGGCAAAAATACCGGCATGAAGAGGCTTTATGCGACCTCTGGGGATAGCTCTCATCTCGGTTCTGGGATTGCGCGAATCTATTTTGGCGTCGATCAATCTATTGAGAGTCATGGCGCCGGCGCGCGCACCAGTGAATGCAAGTACGGTCCAGAAGACGACCGTCCATGTCGGCAGTTGCGGTGATGCAAGAACCAGTCCTGATAGAGCGAACGGCAAAGCGAACACCGTGTGTTCCAGCTTGATCATCTCGGACCACTCCTTGGTGGAGCCGACGAGATCGAGTGTTTTAGCCGTGTCGTTGCTGACTGTCATCTGTTCCTGTGTCTTGGCTGAACCTGCGCATCGATTTCAAAACGCGCAATCGACGCGGTCTATTTTACGGCCGGATGCGCAAACGCCTGGTTGTCAGGGGTGGCGTGTGACGCTTTGATTTGGTGAAATCGAGCACATACAGCCGCCTTGCATAATTGTCAGTATGTGTTATGGCTTACAAAATTGGCTATGTGAGCCGATTATCAAGTAGGCTTACTTGAATAATTGACATGTAGCTGGCATTATGAGCGTGCGGATAAAAATGCAGTATTTCTGCCGTATACCGCATGCATAAGCAAAAGTGTTATTGGAGAGGATGTCATTGAGTATGAGCTCCCAGGATGTTCCAGCAGCAGCAGCTCCGGCCGCAGCCGCAACCCCTAAAAAAGCACAGGGCACAACAATCGATCTACAAGGTGTAGCGGCATTTGCCAGACTCGTAGAGTTGCTCGCTCAAGAGCTAGGCACCAACCCGGGAAAAATGCAGGGCAATTTGCCCAGCGGTCCTGCCGCCTTCAATCAATTGATTGGCGAGTTCGAGTTGAACAACCAAGGTTTTCAACGCAAACTGACCCTTCTTTCCCAGCCAGGCTCACCGCTTACTTTGCGCTTCCAAAGCTCACACAGCGAGAACCGCGTACAGGAAAAAGGAGCGAATCCGTTGCAGATCGTTTCCGACTTCTATATTGCCGCGGCTGTTGAAGATATTGTTCCGCAAGGTCGTGCCCTGGCACGTTACTGCGAAGACATCTTCACCATTCTCGATCGCATGGTGACACTCGGTCATTCCAGCAAATTGCAAGGAATGAATGTGTCAGCCGCAGAGATTGAAGCATTCGAGTACAGCGAATCAGGAAATTTAGTTCGCCAGCAATCCTCGCGCGCCTCGACATAATTTGAACTGAATTAAGAAAGCGTT
>JADYYD010000150.1 GCA_020853845.1 Candidatus Melainabacteria bacterium | reverse complement strand
TGTCCGGATGGCGCAAAGAAGTTGTCACCCTGGTAATAACGGAATTCGGCAGGCGCACTTATGAAAACGGCTCACTGGGCACCGACCATGGACGCGGCTTTGCTGCCATGATCATTGCCGATGGGTTGCGTGGCGGTGAGGTCCTGGGACGCTATCCGGGATTGAACGAAGCTGGATGGATTCTCGGTCCAAGCGGACTGGACGTTCTTTTCGATTACCGGTCTTTTCTGTCGGAGGTTTTAACCAGGAAAATGGGCTTGAAAAACTGCAATGATGTTTTTCCCGGGTTTCAGCCTCAAGACATAGGGATTTTCGAACGCGCTTGAGCACCGCCGGCGGTTCAAAATCCGATTATTTAGATTTGCCTGCTCTTGCCTCAGGCTGGCTTTCTGCAAAGTCTTTTTCGAATTTTTGCAGTCTCTTCTCGAAGGCGTCTACTTCGTCTTGCTTCCAGCCGTTTCTTGCTAACCCGGGTTCGTCTTCGTTCAACTTGTCCAGATCTTTGCGCAATTGTTTGAAACTGGCGTCATTGACTGTGCCGACTCTTTTTGCTTGGGCGAGCATAGTTTCGAAATTGCCCAATTTCTGACGATATTTGAATGCGAACATTTGAACGCGCTTGAAGGGCGCCATCTCGGGTCGGTCCATCACTCGGACAGGAGCTTTGTCGCTGGGTTTTAGCGGGGTTTGAGCGGTCTTTGAAGTTTGTTCAGCGGCTTTGCCTTTGGATTCCTGCGTCTTGACCGGTTCATTGCCGGCAATACCAGCCGGAGCAAGGGAGAGAATCAGGAAAGGTGCAAGCAGCGCTATTGTCTGAGTCTGCGTTTTCACTTTCATGGTCTTCTCCCTTGCATGATGTGCTGAATACGGGCGCCCTTACTTCTTGGTCGGGGTCGTGGTCTTGGTCGTGGTCTTCTTTTTTGTGTCGCCGGCAGCGGTTTTCTTGGTCGCCGTTGCGGTGGTGGTTGTAGTCGTCGCCGCTTTTTTCGGCTTGTTGGAAGCAGAAGACAGATCCGAATTCAATTTGGTCACTTGTTTTTCCAGATCATCAAGGTCCGGTTTGGGAAAACCGGCTGCTTCTACTTTGGCTTCCAGTGCTGTCAAACGTGCAATCTCAGCATTGAAGTTGGCGTACTCAGTGTCATTGATCCAGCCTTTTTCTTTGGCCGTATCGTTCTGTTTGCTGAGGTTGCTCAAGCGTTCTTTGAATTTTAAACTGTAAGTTTTGCTGGCGGTAACGGACACTGAAGTCGAGCCGGGGCCCGAACGCCCTGTTGACTCAATTACAGTCGTGCGTTTCAAAACGGTCTCTTCAGCCATCGAGGCAGGGGGCGCGTAAAGAATTAAAAGGGGGGCCAGAGACGCCAGTGATATGCGCTTGATGTCAGTCATTTTTTTTCTCCGTGAGGTGAATTCAGACTCTATTAAAAGAGACGCTCTTGAGAACTGTGGATCTTTCTTCTGTTAGCGGTCTGAATATACCCGGCTCAAAACTGCTTAAAAACGACCTGTAAGGCATTGTATAGATAGATCACCCTAACTCGCCACAAAGTACTCGTTTTACGAAATGCCCTGGGAGGAACAATAAGGCAGTTTGTCGGCCTCACTTAAGGTATTCTCGTGAAATTTTTCGTCAATTGCCTGCTCGCATTGTTTGTTCTGATAATTTTTTCCGGACAGTCGACAATCGGGCAAACTTCACAATCGCAGCCCGAAAGTGCCGCGGTAGTCGTAAAAGGAAAGCGACTCTTCTATTTCTACGCAAATGTCGGTGCGTACACTCCTCGGCAGCGGGCTGTAATGGCTTCCGAGGCCCTGGGCAGGCTGGCGGAGAATCCTGATTTCGATGTGGATTCGATTCGTGTGCTGGAGACGGCATCCGGAACCGACATCGTCTCCGGCTCGACAGTAATTGCCACGGTCACACCTGATGACGCCAAAATTGCGCAGTCTTCCACGACTCAAATGGCCAACGAATTCGCATCCCGCGTGCGCATCGCCGTCTCCGAGCGGCGCGAAGAAAACACTGCTTCGCGGATGGCGTTCGGCATCGGGCTGACTATCGCCTCAACTATCGTTCTTTTGCTTTCGCTGATATTAATCGGCAAATTATCATCAGACCTTGTCGTATACATCACGAAAGCACGCGGGCACAGCATTAAAGGCCTGCGTATTCAAAAGGCCGAGCTGATAGGCGCAAATGCTCTTGCCGACTTGCTTCTGACACTGGTCAAGTTTTCGCAGATCTTGCTCTTTTTTGTTCTGGTTGCCACATACATTGTTCAAGTGCTTGGATTTTTCCCGGTTACGAAACATCTGGCCAAGGCGGTGATGGCAAATACGGTGGCACCTCTGGCCAGCGTGTGGGAAAAAGTGTTGGAATACTTTCCGTCTCTTGTCATACTCGTTCTCATCACTCTTACCACCTATGCGGTGATGGGATTCGCCAGATTTTTCTTTGACTCGCTGCGAGATAAAACCATTCAGTTTGCTGATTTCGATCCTGATTGGGCGGAGCCAACTTACAAACTCTCGCGTTTTCTCATCATCGCCTTTGCATTGATGATCGCCCTGCCTTACCTGCCCGGCTGGGATTCGCCGGCATTCAAACAGGTCGGACTGGTGATTGGTATTTTGGTTTCGTTCGGCTCTACAGGCGTCGTCAGCAACGTTATGGCCGGTGCTGTTTTGACTTACACCAATGCATTCAAATTCGGCGACCGTGTCAAAATAGGCGACACAACCGGCGATATCGTCGAGAAAAATCTCTTCGTCACCAAAGTGCGCACTCCGAAAAACGAAGTCGTCTCCATTCCCAACGGAACGATTATGACTTCGAACATCACCAATTACTCCACGCTCGCACACCAGAGACAGTTGATTCTCTACACTTCGGTGACGATTGGATATGACGAGGCTTGGCAGAACGTAGAACGCTGCCTTCTGGAAGCTGCAGCGGAAAGCTATGGGCTGTTAAAAGATCCCAAGCCGTTTATTCTGCAGAATAGCCTGGGCGATTTTTGCGTCGACTACCAGCTCAATGTCTATACGGAGCTGGCCAATGAGATGCCTTTCGTATACTCGGAATTGCACAGGAATATACAAAACAAATTCAACGAAGCCGGTATTGAAATCATGTCGCCTCAATATGTAGCTGTGCGCGATGGAAACGGGATCGCTATTCCCGAGCAATATCGCGCCGAGGGTTACAAGCGACCAACCTTTGGCGTAACTCATAAACCGGCATGATTTGACGCAAAAAGATGTGTTCAGATTAGACTAAGGTCATGTATCGCCCAATGGTGCGCTATTTTAGGCGTTCGGCCTTACAATTTCCCCTTTGAAAGACCGCCACGGAAACCCTGCTTATGAGAGGCGGTTTAGTTTCGGAAGAAAGTAACCATGGCTAAGCTGTCGCACGATAAGGGTTTCCTCGACCTCTTCATGAGTGTCCAGAAGGGAGAACGCACGATCACATCGCTTCTTTTCTTGTGGTTGTTTCTCTTCATTTGCGTGTATTACATCTTGAGACCGATCCGCAGGGGTCTCTTTCTATCCGGTCTCGGCAATGAATACATGCCGATTGTGTATATAGGTACGGCAATAGTTGTCGGACTAGTGGTCTGGTTGTACTCGAAATTCTCGAAAGCGCCAAGAAAGATCCTGATCAGTTCTGTCTACGCAATATTCATCGTCAATCTTCTTGCCTGGTGGCAGGTCTTCAAGTGCGAGTCTCCCATTGCATCCGGCGCCTTCTGGGTTTGGGTGGATGTTTTCTCGATTATGGGCGTCACTCTTTTTTGGATGTACGCCAATGATGTTTGTGATTCAGACAAGGCTAAACGATTATTCGGCATCGTTGCTGCCGGCGGCGGACTCGGCGCCGTGCTGGGAAGCACCATCACCGCCAGCCTGGTTGGAACAATCGGCACCACCAACTTGCTTTTGGTGGCGGCAGGAATTGTTGCCCTCACGTTAGGGCTTTTCCATGTTTTGGAAGCGCTCAACAAAACAAAGAAGGTTGCAGAAAGAGTAGCCGCTCCCGAATTCGAGAAGGCCAAAGTGTCCAGCATATCCGGAGCATTTGCTCTGATATTCAAGAATAAGTTTTTGCTGCTTTTGCTTTTCGTGGTCGCATTCGAGCGCGTGACACCAGACATGGTGCAGTTTCTCTATAACGATCTTCTCAAATCCATGGCTACAGGTCGTGATGCCATCGCTGCAATCGACGCAAATTTGGAACGCTGGCGCGGTATGGTCGAGTTCGTGGTTGAACTCTTTCTCGTATCCGCTATCGTGCGCAAATTAGGTTCGGGTTTCTGCCTGTCATCGTCTGCCGGATTGATCTTTGCCGGCATAACCATGTTTGCCATCGTCCCCAATCCGATCATATTGATGGCTGTTTTCCATGGCGACGAAGCTATGCGCCACGCCTGGTTCAAGGCTGCCAAGGAATTGATGTATACAGTAACCAGCAGGGACGTTCTTTATAACGTCAAACCGGTTATTGAAATGTTTGTCTACAGAATGGGCAGAGGCGTCGCCGGGGTGATTATTTTCATCGTCAACAATGCGCTCGGGCTGGGAGCCAAAGGCGTCATGGCGGCAGCCGGAATTTGCGCTCTGGCGTGGCTTTACTGCGGCTGGAAGCTGAGCCGCGAATACACGCGCCTCGAGTACGAGGCGACGCGACGGGCACTGGAAGCGCAACTTTCTGATGACCGCGTCGAAGAATCGACAGGCGCAAAACAAACGGCACTGGCGGCAAAACCATAGGCGCGAAATACGGTCGGCTCTGCCACAGCCTATTCGTAAATTGAACACAACATATATAATCAGACTGATTTGCCGGAGACTGATTGTGAAACACATTGCCATCGCAGCGACACTCGTATTGCTTGCATTTATGCCCTTCGATTGCGCGGCACTTTCTGCTGCAGAATCGAAAGAATTGCCAAAGCCCATCATCGGAATCAATTGCGATATCGATGGCGACAAGCCGCGCAAAATTGGTCTGTCGGCTCCTTACATACAAGCTTTGAAGAACATCGGCGCTATTCCTGTAATGCTGCCGCCCATGAGTGAAGAAGATCTCGAACAGGTGCTCAAAAATCTCGATGGCGTATTGATGATCGGCGGCGCTGATTATCCGCCCGATCTCTATGGACAGCAGATTGAACCCAAGACTCAGTTGATGGATGAAGAGCGCTGGCGTTTTGACATTCTTCTTGCCAAAACAGTTGTTGATAAAACAAAGCTGCCGCTGCTGGGTATTTGTGCCGGCTGCCAGGCTCTCAATATTTCGCGAGGCGGCTCGCTCATACAAGACATTCCGACAAAACTTCCTGAGATGAAAGTCGCCCACGCCAGCAAAGATGGTTGGCAAACCGGCTTCAACAGACACCTGGTGAATCTATCCAACAGCACAAAACTTCAGCGTTTTTATGGAATTAAATCACTCGGTGTTCCGACTTCACATCATCAATGCGTGGATAAAACCGGGCAGGATCTTATCGTTGCTGCCACCGCCGATGATGGCGTGGTCGAAGCCGTCGAGCTGAAAGGAGACAGATTCGTTGTCGGAGTGCAATGGCATCCGGAAAGAGATTACCCCGCCAACAAAGAGTTATTCAAAAACTTCATCCATGCAGCCCGCAGTTATAAATAACTCCCTCCGAAGTGTGATCTTTGACGGGAGTCAAATCACTAGCATTAGTGAAAAAATCGAGAAAGTGCAACTGTTTGGCTTTGTTTTGGAATAATGGAGAAAGTAAGAAGGTGTTTCCGATGAATCTTTTGCGATTCAATGCTCTTGCGAACGCAGTCTCGGCTGTGCGCAAATACAAGTGTCAAGAGACGGACACCAATGCGCGTGCCGAGGAACTTTCCCAGGTATTGCTGCGAGCATTCATTGTTGATGGTAAGCCCGCGGTCAAGTCGGCGCGCTTATTCTTTCTGCCTTGCACCAAAGTTACGGATACTGCTGAAAAGGCCGTGATTACGGAAACGGATGCATTGACGGCCGGCCCGCATTCGAAGAAAACGGCTTGCCGCAAAGGAACCGTCATGTATCTGGATAATCTCAGCAATGAGCTTGAGAAAACGAGCGAAACTGCCGCCCCCCAAACTCCGGAAGTTTCGCTCTCTTCTCAAGAACTTGACTGTGTGGATGAAACCAAGCCGACTGCCGAGAGTGGCGCCAAGGTTGTTGCCACCGTGCGCGCATCTGAAGAATCTCAATTGATTCTGGCAATAGAAATGAGGGTTCAGTTGGCGGCGCACGTTGCGCCCTTCTTTCGAATTCTCACGACAATGCTTGCGGCGAAGTTGACGGACAGCGAAGTTTTTTCCAGAGAATCGATGGACGATTTGGCTGAATTGTATGAGCTTGCCTTGCGGGAAAAATCAGAGGCGGCAGGCGTCACCGCCGGTGATACCGAAGATCTAAAATTGCCGGCAGCCATTTTCTTGAAAGATCGAAACAACGCATATCCAGGCTGCAGCACGAACTTAGGTCTTATCGCCGGTCTTCCCAATGCCGACGCCGGCAAGATACCGATATACGATGCGTCTGGCAATGTGATTGGTTGGCTCGGACACTTCGAAGATATCACTGAGACGATGCGCCTTCAATCGCAGCGGGAAGATTTCATGGCATCGCTGGCGCACGATCTGAAAGTGCCAATTATCGGTGCAATCCGCGCTCTTGATGCACTTCTTCAAGGATATGTAGGACCGCTCGACGATAAGCAGCTTGATTTTATACGGTGCCTGCACCGCAGCCATGAAAATCTTTTGCTGATGGTGAAAAACTTGTTGCAGGTCTTGCGCTACGAGTCAGGCAAAGATCGTTTTGTCTTCGAGCACTTCGACATGGTCGGAATTCTCAATGAGTGCGTGAAGGATACCGCTCATACTCTTGAATCCAAACACATCTATCTGCAACTGGACGCCCCCCGACGGCTCATCCTCTCTGCAGACAAGGCAGCAATGAAGACAGTCCTGGTCAATCTTTTGGGCAATGCCATCAGTTGCGCGCCAGAACATACTCAAATAAAAGTCAAACTTCATTCTTGCGGCAAACAAGCTAATTTGGACGTGCACCACGGCGGAGAACCGATTTCTGAGGAAGATATGGAACAGTTGTTTCAGCGGCTGTGGCAGGGCAAACGTTTTGGTGCCGGTGCAGGACTGGGGCTTTTCCTCTGCCGCCAGATTGCCGAAGGTCACAACGGCACCATGACCTGCATGAGTTCCAGAGAGGAAGGCACGGTCATGAAATTGTCCGTGCCGATAACGTAAGGTTGCTGGCAATGTTTTGAATTGCGACTGATTGCCGTCTTTTGTCTGCGCGCCGGAAGCGTCTGTGGCAAAATCTTCCGGTTACCTTCACTAAGTGGTGTCCTTTCTGTCGGACGCTTATCGCGAAAACGAGCGACTAACTCTTCGGATACTGATGGTGTCCGGCGCTCTTACTTGTCTTGCCGGATTGAACTGCGGCTGGTTTGGTCCGATGGTTCCGGCAATAGCCTTGGCGCAAAAAGTGCCGCTGGTTGAAGCCGGTTCGATTATCAGCGTCTACAGCGCCGGTTCGCTTATTCCACTGGCAATCGGTCGGCAATTGTTAGAGCGCTTCGGCGGTCGCAAGTGCCTGCTTAGCGCTGCGCTGCTCTTCAGCGTAGGACTGGCGTTGCTGGGTCTCGGCAGCGGGGTTTTCGGTTTGTCCTGCGGAGCGGCGCTGCTTGGAGTCGGCGCTGGTCTAAACAGCATAGCGGGCACAATTTGCATTTTGCGTCTGGCCTCAGGATCCAGTGCGGCGGCAGTCGGCAAGCTCAATGTGTTTTTCGGGATCGGTGCGCTTTTGGGACCCGTTCTTGCTTACCTGGGTCTCAACTCACCGTTTTCTTATCATGCAGTCTATGTTTTCGGGGCGATTTTCGGACTGTCTGTTTTCCTTGCCGCCTTCGCTGCCAGAAGACTCGATGTCTCCGTTCCGCCTGCAGAGGCATCCGGTCATCGATTCCACCCCCTGCAAAAGCCGGCTTTGCTCTACACCGCCGCCGTATTCTTGTACGTCGGCATGGAAGTGGCATTGGCCGCCTGGCTCTATACTTATCTGAGCATGACCTGCGCCTTGCCTAAAGGATTGGCGTCAATGAGCATGACCGCTCTCTGGGGTGGGCTGACCACAGGTCGCATGGCTTCCATACAACTCTTCAAGTATTTTTCCGCGCCGAAGCTGGCGCTGTCTTTCATGGCAGTGGTTTTCTCCGCCATCCTATCCTTGACGCTGTTTCCTCATATGGGAACAATGGCACTGGCTGTCGTGTTTATGCTTGGACTGGGAGCGGGTCCGATCTTTCCAACTTTGATCTCATGCGCGTCCGAGCGCTACGGAGAACACAGCGCTTCTGTTACCTCTCTGGTCGTCACCGCCGGCGCATTTGCCGGCATCACCTTTCCCATCGTTATCGGTCAGGTGTTCTCGCGCATCGGACAGACACAGGGAATGTTTTGCTTGTCTTCAATTGCCTGCGTTCTTGCAGCCGTCTTTTTCACGGTTCAGTTCAAGATGAAGAAGCCTGTTGACAGCGAATTTCTATCCGCCAATCGACCGGAAACAACCCCTGAATTGCCACTCGGTTCGAAACCGGAACAGGTTTTGTAACTTGACCAAATTAGTTAGATAGGCTAACTATTAGACTATAATCATATTGACATTCGGGAGTGATTAATATGGTCACCACGGAGCCTACCTCCACACATTGCTCAAGGGAAATTCTGGAATCGATTCCGGTGGTCATGCATTATCTGCGCCGCGGCATTCGTCGCGAACTTGGAGATAAGGCATCGGTCCCGCAGATTCGCGCTCTTTCCTTTATCCGGCGCAATCCGTCCACAACGCTCACGACGGTTTCGGAATACCTTGCCGTCAGTAATGCCACAACATCGAGCATTGTCGATCGATTGGTGAAAAAGGGGCTGGTCACTCGCAGCGAAGATCCCAAAGAGCGACGCTGCCTTCAGCTCTCTTTGACGTCAAAGGGACAAGATGAATACCGAGTAGTTGAAGAAGTCGCCATTGCCGAGCTGACTAGAGTTTTGATGCGCTTGCCGGATGAATCGGTGCGGCAAATTCAGGCCGGTTTGAGAATCTTGAAAGAGGCGCTGGAAGAGGAGCGCAAGTAATGCTCACTCGCCACAATAGGACTCAAGAGTCGAGCAATGTTGTCGATGGCAAACAGCCAAACAACAAAGTCGCATCGATTGTCGTGGTCTTATTTTTGCTTGGCGCGATTGCTGCTTTTGCCATGTTCGGCAAAGACGGCGACAGGAAACCTGTGGAAGCGAAAAAGGCAGCCGTGGTGCGGGTGGCGAAAGCAGAAAGAATGGATGTGCCCCGAGAGTTGCGGTCGGTAGGGCATGTAGAGCCGCTTGCCACTGTGGCGGTGCGATCGCGCGTCGACGGAGAACTTGTCGATGTGCTCTTTTCGGAAGGCGACAGAGTGAAGGCAGGGCAACAGCTTTTCACAATCGATCCCAGACCGTTCGATGAAGCAATAAGGCAATCCGCAGCCAAAGTCGCTCAAGCAAAAGCAGATGTTTCCAAATGCCGATCTCTCATTGCCAAAGATCGCTCGGAATTGGCAAGACTGGCGGCCAACCGAGAGAGAGACATGGCGGAAGAAGCCAACGCCAGGCGCGATCATGCGCGCTATCAAGAACTCGTGAAAGAAGGCGCCGTGTCCGTCGAGCAAGAGAATCGCTATGCCACCAACGTGGCTTCGCTGGCAGCGACGGTTAAGGCCGACAGCGCAGCCATGGAAAATGAGAAGTCTGTGATCCAGTCTGACCAGGCTCAACTGGAAGCTGCCCAAGCCGCTCTCAAAGCCGCCGAGTCCGATTTGCTGAATGCGAAGCTGCAACGCACTTATTGCAGCATAACCGCTCCTATGGATGGAAAAACAGGAGCATTGCTCGTGCATCGCGGGCAGATGGTGAAAGCCGGCGACGTTTCCAGCCTTGTTGTAATCAACAAAGTGAAACCTGTCTATGTGAGCTTTTCTGTCCCTGAGCAGGATTTGCCCCGCATTCAAGAACTTCAGCATGAGCGCCCGCTTACAGTGGGCATCGAAGGCTTGCCCGAGCATGTGGGTGAAGTGAACGGCAAGTTGACGTTTATCGACAACAGCGTGCAGCGAAACACCGGCACCATACTTTTGAAAGCGACATTTGCCAATGAAAGAGAAGTTCTCTGGCCTGGTACTTATGTGAAAGCAGTTTTGGAACTTGATACCATCCGCGATGCCATCGTGGTGCCGACGCGCGCCATTCAAGTAGGGCAAGTGGGCCAGTACGTCTACGTTATCGGTGCGGATAATAAAGCCAAATTGGTCGTCGTGAAGAGCAAATACAACACGGCGGAAAACAGCGTTATTGAAGGTGATTTGAAACCTGGAGATCAAGTCGTCATCGATGGTCACATGCAGCTCATGCCCGAAGCGCCGGTGGACATCCAGCCCTCGGGTGCGGGCAAGGTTACTGATTAACTTATGACCAGAGTCTTGGCAAAATGAGCCTTACCGATCTATTCATTCGCCGATCCGTAATGACGACACTGGTCATGGTGGCAATCTTTGTTTTCGGATTGCTCGGTTATTCGACACTGCCTGTCAACAATCTGCCCAACGTCGACTTTCCGACTCTGCAAGTGAGCGCTCAACTGCCCGGCGCCAACCCGGACACTATGGCATCAGCCGTGGCAACGCCGCTCGAACGCCAGTTCTCGACGATTGCAGGACTGGAGGCGATGAACTCGGTCAGTGCTATCGGACTTACCAATGTGACATTGCAGTTCAACCTGAATCGAGACATCGACGCCGCCGCACAAGATGTTCAAGCTGCCATAGCTGCAGCCTCGGCGCAATTGCCGCCCGGCATGCCGACTCCACCGACCGCGAAAAAAGTAAATCCGGCCGACCAGCCGATTCTCTATCTTGCTGTCAGCTCGCCGACACTTTCTTTGTTTCAAGTCGACGAATACGCAGAGACGATCATTGCGCAGAGATTGTCGATGATTTCCGGTGTCGCTCAGGTGCAGGTGCTGGCACCGCAGAAGTTCGCGGTTCGCGCCCAGGTCGATCCTAATGCGCTGGCAACGCGCGGAATTGGTATAGACGAAGTCACAAACGCAATCCGCCAGGGCAATGTCAATTTGCCTTCCGGCGCCCTATACGGTCGTTTTCAATCATTCATGGTCCAACCCAATGGGCAATTGCTGTCCGCCTCTCAGTATGAGCCTTTGATTGTTGCGTACCGCGACGGATCGCCTGTGCGATTGAAAGAAATCGGCAGAGCCATCGACAGTGTGGAAAACGATAAAGTGGCGAGCTGGTTCAATAAAACACGCGCCATCGTGCTTGGCGTCCAGCGCCAACCGGGCAGCAACACGGTCGCCATTGTCGATGCGATCAACAAAGTGATGCCATCGCTGCGCGCTCAAATTCCTGCTGCTGTTTCCATCGATACTCTCTATGACCGATCGCAGAGTATTCGCGAATCAGTGCGCGACGTTGAATTGACCCTGGCATTGTCAGTGGTGCTGGTTGTGATAGTTATTTTTCTCTTCCTGCGCAATCTGTCTGCGACATTGATTCCCAGTCTGGCATTGCCATTTTCGCTGGTAGGGACTTGCGGCGTCATGAGCCTGCTGGGCTTCAGCATCAACAATTTGTCTCTCATGGCATTGACCCTCTCGGTCGGTTTTGTCGTTGATGATGCGATTGTCGTTTTGGAAAACATCGTCAGGCATCAGGAAGCCGGCGAGTCAAAAATGAATGCGGCATTGATAGGTTCGCGCGAGATTGTTTTCACAATCTTCTCCATGACTGTTTCGCTGGTCGCTGTCTTCATTCCCATATTGTTCATGGGCGGTATCGTCGGTCGCTTGTTCAACGAATTCGCAGTGACGATAAGCTGCGCGATTCTCATCTCCGGTGTCGTTTCAATCAGTCTCACGCCGCTCTTGTGCAGTCGTTTTCTAAGCGCGCACCAGACTATAAAAAAATCCAAGGTGCTGGCGTTCACAGAGTCCATTTTTGACACATGGACGCGCTTCTACGAATCGAGCTTGCGTCACGTAATGGCGCACCCGCGCCTGACTTTTTTATCTTTTATTGTGATGACGGCAATGACCGCCATGCTCTTCGTGAAGATTCCCAAAGGCTTCATGCCTTCCGAAGACATCGATCAGATTTTTGGATTGACTGAAGGCGTTCAAGGCATCTCATTTGAAGACATGATACGCCATCAGAAAGAACTCGCGGAGATTGCAATGAGCAATCCCAATGTAAAAGACATCATGTCCACTGTCGGTGCTGGAGGGCCGAACGTTGCCGGCAACACCGGGCGTATTTTCATGCACTTGAAACCCAGAGCCGAGCGAAAACAATCGGCGGATGAGATTATCAAAGACTTGAGAGTTCAATTCGCGAAAGTTCCAGGCATCAAAATCTTTTTGCAAAATCCGCCCTCGATTCGCATCGGCGGTCAGCTCACTAAGAGCCTTTATCAAGTTTCACTCCAGAGCTCGAACATAACTGAGCTGTATAAGAGCACGCAAGAGTTGGAATCGCGCCTGAGAGAACTGCCGGACTTTCAGGATGTGACGACCGATTTGCAGATTAACAGTCCTCAGGTTGACGTGCGCATCGACAGAGACAAAGCCGCAACGCTTGGGCTGTCGGCGGAGCAGGTGGAAGATGCGCTCTCCAGTGCATACGGCAATCGCATGGTATCTACGATTTACGCGCCGAGCAATCAGTACAGAGTAATTGTGGAACTCTTGCCTGAGTTTCGCGTGCAGCCGAATTCTTTGCCCCTGCTCTATGTGCGATCGAAAACCGGCAATCTCGTGCCATTGAATGCGGTGGCAAAAATGATCCCCGCAGTCGGACCGCTCCTGGTCAACCACGTTGGACAAATGCCGGCGGCGACTGTTTCATTCAACCTCAAGCCCGGCGCGTCTCTGGGTGATGCGGTCAAGATCGTTGAGAAAACCGTCAAGCAAATTTTGCCGGATGGCGTCAGTTACAGATTTCAGGGAAGCGCCGAAGCGTTTCAAGCTTCACTCAAAGGCATGTGGGCGATGCTGATTCTGGCGATTATCGTCATTTATATTGTCCTGGGCATTTTGTACGAGAGTTTTCTCCACCCCATAACCATTCTGGCCGGCTTGCCGCCTGCCGGGTTGGGAGCTTTGATTACGCTTTATTTGTGCCATATAGATCTCAATATCTATGCTTTCCTGGGGCTGATTCTATTGATAGGTATCGTCAAGAAAAACGCCATTATGATGGTCGATTTTGCCCTGGATGCGCAGCGAAACGGGGGCAAAAATCCTCGCGATGCAATCTATGAAGCCTGCCTGGTTCGCTTTCGCCCGATTATGATGACGACCATGGCGGCAATCATGAGCAGTGTTCCTCTGGCGCTCGGCTGGGGAGCCGGAGGTGAATCGCGCCAGCCGTTGGGTCTTGCCGTATTCGGAGGACTGATGGTTTCTCAACTCGTCACCTTATATATAACGCCGATTTTCTATCTTGCCTTCGAGGGGTTGAAAGCTAAGGTGCAAGAAACCCGGACTTCCGCGCCGACACGCCGCTCTGTCTGAGCTTTCGGCTATTTGTTTTTTCGATTGTTTTGTCAAACGAATGTCATGGCACTCCGCTAAATTGCAAGTGTTGGAAGCGGCACTGCTGTGAGACGCTATCCAAAAGAAATTGCGAGGATCGAGACCACTTTT
>JADYYD010000149.1 GCA_020853845.1 Candidatus Melainabacteria bacterium | reverse complement strand
TGACGTTTATCGCGCCAGCCTGGACAGAAACAACGACGGCACGCCGGAAAACTACTACGACCTGAAAAGACACTGGTTCTCAGGACGCTTCAATGGGCTTGAACCCCGAAAAGAGGAATGAAGCTTCACCGAGCGTAGACGTGTTCACACCATGTTCATCGTTACGTGATACGAAAGAATTGTCTGCAGCTTTTGGAAAGCTGCTCCAGAGTTCTAAGGTTCACGATGGAAACTAATCTCAGTCAGGCCGATGCAAAAAATACCGAGAAACTTCTGCATATTTTGAGTTCGACCTGGACGTCATCCCTTTTTATTCAGATGGCATCCGGTGCTGCCCGCCCCAAGGAGTTTTTGCAATCCAATCCAGGTCTGTCAGCAAAGGTTCTATCAGAAAGAATGACTACACTGCGCGAACACGGGCTTGTCGAACGCGAAAGTTTCGGAGGCATACCGCCTCGGGTCGAATACAGCCTGACCCCTGAAGGGCTGCGCATCTTACCACTTCTGGAGCGCGTTAAAGAGCTTTCGTTCTTGGCATAATCTGTTTCGAAGGACGATTCTTTTTAGCAATGCTCAACGTTGGAAATTCTCAAATCTCTCAACCTTATCGTTCTTGAAGTAAAGGTAGAAGAAATTGTCATCACTAGACAGTGTGGTTCCCATATTCCAGGCAGCTATGTCACCAGTTCTAGTACCATCCGGCAGTCCCAATAGATCAAAAGCCTGCTGCCTGGACATTCCTACAAGTTGATATGACCTGGTCAAATCATTCACCATTTTGACTCTTGCGCTGCCAGTTGCAGCTTTCCAACGTTTACTTTCGAATTTGCTGTGCGCAGGAAATAAAGCGAACCAGATAGAAAATAACGCGAGTACCGAAATCGCAACAACCGCAAAAAAAATGTCTTTCTTTCTTTTCACTTGTATTGCGTTGGCAGTTTGGAGTCTTCCAATTTCCATGACCCTATGCTGGCAGAAAACCAAGCATCGCAAAGCATTTGTCTTTCAAAACTTCGATAGTTTTTATATGCAAAAGCTCGATGTGCTGCGAATTTGTTGTTGTGAATGTCAGAATCAATATCGTCGCTATGCTTCTTAATCTCTTGAGGAGAGGCTCCGAGGAATGGTCTCGCGGTATTGGCGAGCATTGCAGGATATTCATGCGACTCCATAAAAGCAAGTGCGTTGCCGGGCGAAAGTCCATATAAATGCATAAGAGTTCCAGTTCCAATCGCATGACGAACCGCATTGCCAAATCGAAATTTAAACTCAGCATCTTTTAGATCAAAGACTGAAACGCGATTTCCATCAGAGTCGAAAACGAAATTTTGCTTCATGACTTCTTGAACATACTTAGACGAATCGTCAGCCCAAGTAAATGGATTAATCGGATCACCAGGCATCCAGCACTTGCAGTTGTCTGTGGTGGGAAGAGTCCATGAATGAGCATCTAAAGGTTCTAAAGTCTTGCCTGTATCTTTGAACGGATTTGATCCTCTCTCCTTCGTTCTCTCCGGGATGTCCTTCAACGCTTCGTCCAAGCGCTGCTCATCCAGCCTGTGAACTTGAGCAATAAGAATTGGCGCTTTATCACTTAGACTTGAGCTTCCAGTATTCCTCGCTGTCAACTGCGACTCGTCAACTATCTGAAACTTTGAAAATCCGCCACGCGCCTGTATATCAGCTATCTGCTTATCGCTCAAACCTTCCTTGGAAACGGTGTCTTTTTGGGTTGAACGATAGTCAGAAGTTGCTTTTATCCATTCGTTCTGCTTGCTGTTCTCGACGAACTGCGCGGCAGCCTGAACGATCTCACTTCCGGCTGCCAGCGCCACTTTCTCAACTTTTTTTTCCGCGTCATCCGACATTGTTCAAACAACCGATTTTTTTGAAAAATCACCTTACACAGCCTTTTACGATTGTATCATCCATAAGATTTACCTTCGGCGGAGAAACAACAAACAACAAAAGGCGCCGGTTTCCCAGCGCCTCTAGTGATTCTTTGCTGTTTTGCCACAACCGATAAAAATATCGATTACCTTTGCAAAACTAGTCTTGGAGGTTGACCCAGACGCTCTTGATGTTGCTGTAAAGCTCGATCGAGTGCTTGCCGAGTTCGCGTCCATAACCGCTCATCTTGTAGCCGCCGAATGGAACTGCAGGATCGAATGCGTTGTAGCAGTTGACCCAGATGGTTCCGGCTTTGATTTGAGCAGCCAGTTTGTGAGCCTTCTTCACGTCCTTGGTCCAGACAGCGCCGGAAAGACCGAAGGTGGTCTTGTTGGCTTGCTCTGCGACTTCTTCAACGGTCTTGAAGGGGATAACTGCAAGGACTGGTCCGAAGACTTCTTCCTTAGCGATACGCATATCGTTGGTGCAGTTGGTGAAGATGGTCGGCTCAACGAAGTAACCTTTTTGTTGATCCTTCGGTGTTCCGCCGCCACATGCGAGCTTCGCGCCTTCTTTTTGGGCGATGTCGATGTAGTTGAGGATGCGCTCTTGTTGTTCTTTCGAGACTTGCGGTCCGATTACGGTCTTCTCGTCGAGACCATGACCTTGCTTGATCTTCGAAACGCGCTCGGTGAGCTTCTTCATGAACTCATCATGGATGGAGCTTTCGAGGAAGAGTCTGGAGCCTGCGCAGCAAACTTGTCCCTGGTTGAAGAAGATACCGGTGATGGCGCCTTTGACGGCTGCATCGATGTCGGCATCTGCGAATACGATGTTCGGAGCTTTGCCGCCGAGTTCGAGAGAAACTCTCTTGAGGTTGCCGGCAGAGGCTTTGACGATGATGCGGCCGGTGTTTTCTTCGCCGGTGAACGCAACCTTGTCGATGTCCATGTGCTCGGAGATTGCAGAACCTGCAGAGTCAGGACCGAAGCCGGTGATGATGTTGATTACGCCTGCGGGGAAACCAACTTCCATTGCCAACTCGCCGATGCGGAGAGCGGAAAGGGGAGTTTGTTCCGCCGGCTTGAGAACGACAGTGTTGCCGCAAGCAAGAGCAGGACCCAGCTTCCATGCTGCCATGAGCATCGGGAAGTTCCACGGAATGATCTGTCCAACTACGCCGACCGGCTCGCGAAGTGTATAGGTGAAGAAGTTGGAGTTGGCATTGATGGTTTCGCCTTCCAACTTGGTTGCCCAACCAGCGTAATAGCGGAAGGTTTCAACGGTTTGAACAACGTCGACATAGCGCGATTCGTTGATCGGTTTACCATTGTCGAGAGTCTCGATTTGTGCCAGTTCGTCGGCATGCTCTTCGATAGCATCAGCCAATTTCATGAGCAAGCGCTGACGTTGAGCGGTGCTCATTGTGCGCCAGGGACCGGTTTCGAATGCCTTTCTTGCTGCCTTGACTGCTTTGTCTACATCAGCCTTGCCGCCTTCTTGAACTTTGGCGATGACTTCTTCGGTTGCCGGGTTGAAAACTTCGAAAGTCTTGCCGGATTCCGCATTAACCCACTTGCCGTCGATCAGCAACTGTTTGGGGCGGGCAAGAAAGTCTTTGCAAAGTAGTTCTTTTTCCATAGCTACGGCCACGTTTAGACCCTCCAGGAGTAAAGAGAAGTGTGGTCCCGGCTGCCTGCCAAGGACCGCTATATCGGGTGTTTGCCAGGTCGAGAACCGACCTGCAACGCCATCCGGATATCATCCGCCATTTATTGATAAAAGATAAAACTCTTAAGCATCCTCTAATAGAGTTCATTTTCAAGTGAGCGCGCATGGCTGGCGGGTTTGGGGCAAACGCCTGTGGTCACGCCCCAGTCCACGTTATGGCTTCATTAATGTGACGAAAGATGTCAAGAGGAGGATATAGGATGGTTCACAACCCTCACATTGGAGCCCGAGCTCAAAATTCGGCAAGACTCCCCAAATGTTCAAAAAGAAAGAGAAAGACGTCCGCCTTGTCGTTCCCGATGAGCTGCCGCCTTCGAGCGAGCGGGTCGAGAATGAATCACTAACAATCGGTAACTCCGGTTCAACCGCAGCGGAAGCGACAATTACTCTTGCCGGAACAGATCGTCCGGTCGAATACGCCGGTTTTATTCGCCGTGCATTCGCTCTCTTCTTCGACCAGGCCATTGTCATCGTTTCACAATGGCTCCTCTTAATTCCATCGGCTCTGACCATTGTGTACGACGGCACCTGGGGCTGGATGCTGTTCTGTTTGTCTTTTCTATGCATTCTGGTCTTGCAGTACTGGATTTATACTGCTTTCTTCGAGCATTCTAGATGGCAAGCCACTCCCGGCAAATTTCTCGTCGGACTGAAGGTGACGGACCTGAAAGGCAATCCGCTCACATTCTGGAAATCGAGTCTTCGCCTGCTGATTCAATACATTTTGCTTTTGATTATGACTGTAGCGCTGATCTGTGGAATCGCAGCGATAGATCCATTGACGCATGGTGCGCTGAGTAAGAGTCACACTGGAACAACCATCGCTTATTTGGTCGCCCTGATCGGCGGATATTGCTATGTACTTTTTTCAGAGAAGAAACAAACCCTCTTTGATAAAGCAGCCGGGAGATTGGTAGTTTTTCAGCCAGGCTACGCAAACTCGCAGCAGATGACGAGCTTCGAATGTTTCAAACGCTCGGCCGCGATGCTGCCTCAGCAGGCCAGGAAGTTTTTCCAAGTTGGAAAAGAAGGCAAAGGGGGAGTCAAGTTTTTTCTGGTTGCATCGCTGGCGGTGGCAGCATATGCATGGTCGTTTTTTGCAATTTTTCAGATTGCGCAGAATGTGATTGGTGTAGAAAATGAAATTGCATCGCATAAAGAAGAAGACATCGAAAGGGCCAACGTTACGCTGAAAAACATGGAAAGCGTCTACACAACCCTGCAGCAGAGTGCAGCAAAACTTGGATTGAAGGATTGGGAAAAAGCACTTCAGAGCCGAGCAATGTTATTCAACTCCGACGGCAGCCGTATTCTATTGCGAGCAAATGAATGCATGGATACCGGCAACTTGGACCAAGCAGCGAAGGATGTGCAAAAGTCGCAACGCAATAACCGTTTTAACACTGACTTCGCTTTTCGTTCTATGAATTATTCAACTAAAGCGCGCTTGGAGCAACTTCGCGGGCGGCAGAGAGAAGCTCGGCAAGTTGCGATTCAGTCGCTGCAGTCTAATCCATATAACCTTGAAGCAATCAGAATTTTAAAAGCGGCCGATACTGCATTGAAAATCGATGACAAATCAATGCTCGCCGTTGCGTCCATGAATCCAACCGAAACGGTCTTTCCGGACGATGCATTCAGAGGTCTTGGATGTTACGGTGACAGGCTTGAAATGTGCTACCAAACCGACGCAAAACTCTACGAAGAAAAACTTGCTGAGTGCAATAAAGTGCTAAAACATATGCCAAATTGCACGCGCGCGCTTCTCGTTAAAGCAAACGCTTTGAAAAATCTCGCCAGGCAAAAGGAGGCTGACAAAGTGGGACTGGCGGCCATCGCCAGCGATACAACATCCGCCGAAGCACTCAGCCAATACATCGATAATCTCGACAATTCCAATGCCGACTCTACTGTCAAGAAATTGCGGGAACTCTCTAAGACAGTCAACACAGCTTACTTGCATTCAAGAACATATGCTGCACTTCACGATCAAGCATTAAACATAGATGACCAGAAGAAGCGCGCCCAAGTCGAAAAAGACGCTCTCAAAGAAATAGAGAAAGCAGTGCATATGGAGCCGTCAACCAGACAGTATTACATTTCACTAGCTGAAGCACTGGAGACAGCAGACAGGTATCGGGATGCGATTAACGCCTATAACAAGGCTCTCACGATAAAAATCCCTGACGATTCTGCCGACTATCAAATGAGCGAGGCGTCGATCTATTCTTCAATTTCATCCGCATATGAAAGTATGGAAGATCTCCCGCGCGCTATAGAAGCTGTGGACAGAGCCATCGCCAGTGAGCCTGAGAATGCGACCAACTATGCATCCAAGGGAGATTTATTAGCCAGGTCCGCAAGATACGATGAGTCAATCCCTTGCTTCGATCGCGCGATTGCGATCAAGCAAAACGTAAGCAATGTGGCAAAAGACAAGGCGCTGGATTTGGTTCTAAATGTGTTGGTGCCGAAAGACAAGCGCAAAGGAACTTCTATCTCCAAAATCACTGACGAGGAAGTTATGGCTTTGTACCGCAAACGCGGAGAAGTTCATCAAAAGCTCGGCAACAACAAGCAAGCACTGGCAGACTTCGAGCAAACAAGCAACTCAGTCCACGCAAGAGCTGACGAAAGTATTGCTCACCTCTACTGTGTAGAAGGGATGCCGGAGAAAGCTGTCGAGGCTTACACTCGATCTATCGGCAAAACACCTGTAGATCCTCTGCTTTACTTAAAACGAGCCGCAATGCAGGAATCGCTGGGTAGAAAGACAGAGGCGCAAAAGGATAGGATCAAAGCAGTAAAGTTTGCAGAAGAAGAAATCGCAAAATCAAAATCTGCGGACACATATCAGAAAGCGGCTGAAGTGTATTTTGCGGTCGGCAACTACTCCAAATCACTTTCATCAATCGAAAAGCAATTAGCTCTGCCTAGCAATTCCGATTCGATGTGGATCGCCAGGGCGCAAATATATGCAGCTCAGAAGAACTATCCGGCTGCTCTTAAGATAGCGAACAATGCTTTCAACGGCGAGAACGACTGCAAGTGCACAGCTTCCAAACATGGCGATGTGTTACTCGCTTGCGGAGAATTCAAGAAAGCCGAAAAAATGTATACCGATGCAATCGCGGAAGAACCATTCGATAGCAGGTCTTACATGCAGCGAAGTATCGCTCGAAGCAAACTCGGAATGAAGGATAAAGCTGCGGCAGATTTGGCTAAAGCGAAACAATTAGGATACGACAAAGATCCGGTTTTGAAACTGCCAGAGCTCTAGGACACCCGCCTGTAAATCCGACCTGCCGCTGTAACCTTCGCCGGACGGAGCAATTTCGCTTGCCAAGTCTTTGCCAAAATCGGAAGGTAAATTGGCAGCATGGACAGCGGACGCCTTCCGAAAGCGTCTCAAACAACATTTACCTTCCTAGATTTCCCCTTCGCCTAAGCCGCACGCGGCGACGGTTTCTCATTGCCAAATGGAGAATCGACCATGCCACCAACCTCCCCCGAACGTTCTGCCGAACCTAAAGTAAAGAACGCAGATCCCAAAATTGAAGCCGAAGCGCAACGCACGCAGGCGATGTTCGAATCAGTAGTAGCCGGCGACCATACAATGAGTCAGGTTTTCGCGGAAATCGACAGAGACAGAAGAAGATTCGGACTTGGAAGCGATCAAGACAAAGCATATATGAAAAGCGTTCATGCTTCGCTTAAGGAGTCTAACTTACTGCCTCAATTGAGTCTTTCCTACGCCAGGGAAAACTTCGGAGATCTTGCCACCAACAAATCTCGCATGACCGCTGAGACAATGTACGAGTTTCGAGTTTCTTCCTATAAAGATATGAACAAAGTCGAGCGTGCAATGGTGCACTACCTTCGTGACAATTTCGATTACTTAAAGAGTAATCCGGACGCAAATTGTAAAACGCGTCTAAGTGAACACGATATTGATAAAGCGCTGAAACGAGCAAAGGAAGGTGGTCTTAAAGACAAACAAAGCATTTTCATAGAGAGCCAGGCGGAAAAAGGACAGGCAAAGTATTTCGTGGACGCACTCACGAAAGACAACAATGCGCTTTTCAATAAACTGTACGACGGTGCAGCGCAAGCCATCACCAAAGAATCCATACAACATGCCATCGACTACGATAATGGCCACTACACAGCTCTGATGAATGGAGCCGAAAAGCAAGCAGCTTTTCGATTGCTGCAAAGCTTCGACTCTCTGTCTCGCGGTGACAATGAGATTTCAAACATAGACTTGAAATACTACGGCTCGGTAAATGGAGTAGACACGCCGACCATATCTCGCGTGCCCCGACCAAAGCTGACCGAGCAGAGAATTCGCACATTCGACAGATAAACACTGATTGAGAGAATTTGTTCAGATTGAGCGACAGTTTCTGATTGCCTGTCCAAGGAGAGAGGACTCACGGATCACCCGTTAGTCCTCTTTTCCTGTGCTTTTCAATTTTTCATGACAGTCGGCTAAATACAAACGCGCTTTGCGAATCTGTGGATCGTCAGCACCGAGTTTGGTTTTCTGCAGTTTCAAAAATCGCTCGTATTGGGAGATTGCCAGCTTGTATTCTCCCAGCATTGTCAGCAAATCACCGGCACTTCCAATTGTGTCAGCCATCGAGAGCGCCTC
>JADYYD010000148.1 GCA_020853845.1 Candidatus Melainabacteria bacterium | reverse complement strand
TCAGGATGCAGCATCTCAGCCAGCATTTCGAGCGACTCGAGAACACGCGGACCGGGACGATTGAAATACTGATTGCCGTCAGCGACGAAAATTTTGCCTTCTTTCACAGCTTTCAATCCGGCATATTCCTTGCGACCGGAAATTAAATGCATCTCTTCCATTGTTCGCTTTATGTCAAAACCGCAGGGCGAAACAATGATGATGTCCGGCTCTGAAGCCACCAGGTCTTCCCAACTCATCCATGGAGAATGTTTTCCAGCTTCTCCAAAGAGATTGATTCCGCCTGCCATGTCAATCAGTTCCGGCATCCAATTGCCGCCGGCCATCATCGGCTCGATCCATTCAACCAACGCTACTCTAGGTTTGTCCGGCAGCGCTCGCGCCTTGCTCGCGACTTCATCCATCCGCCCCTTGAGCTGTTCTACCATCATTTCACCAACCGGCACCACGTCCAGGCCTTTGGCAATCTTGCGAACGTCGTCGAAAATATCCGCGAGTGAATCAGGCTGGAGCGAAATTATTTTGGGTTGCGAACTGATGATCTGGCACGCGGCTTCCTCAACATCTTTCAAGCTCACAGCGCAAACTTCGCACTGTGCCTGCGTTATGATGTGGGTCGGTTTGAGCTCATTGAGCTTTTCCGCGTCCACTCGATAAACACTCAGAGACTCTTGCAGAATCGCTTTCACACGCTGATCGATTTCATAACTGCTGCCATCAGTGCGAAACTTCGGTCCAGTGCACACCGGCAATTCCGTGACGTGAGTCGGATAGTCGCATTCATGCGAGCGTCCAACCATTTGATCGCCGAAGCCCAGCGCATGGACTATTTCGGTGGAACTGGCGATGAGTGAAACGATGCGCACGGAATTTATCTATCCTCGAATTTTTCCTAAACTTCACTAGCGGACCTGAACTTCATTCTTTAACCCTAATCTTTAGCTAGGGCCCAAAACGGTTTTTTCTGCCTCACCATATCCGGTGTTATAGACTTTAGCTTTGGACAGCCTGAAAGCTGCATGGTCAGCTTGAGTTCGCTGCGCAAAAGTTCCAGAACTTCAACTGCACCATTTTCTCCGTCAGATGCTAATCCCCACAAAACCGGGCGTCCTGTCAAAACTGCCTTAGCACCGAGGGCGATGGCTTTGAAAACATCCGTTCCTCTGCGAATACCACTGTCTATCAAGACGGGAACACGATCGTCGACAGCTTCCACTATCTCGGAAAGAACACTGATTGTTGAGGGTGCGGAATCAAGTTGCCGGCCGCCATGGTTGGAAACGATAATTCCGGCGGCGCCGTTTTTCACACCGAGAGCCGCATCATCAGCGCGAAGAATGCCTTTCAGCAAAATCGGCAATTTCGTAATTTCGCTTAGCCATTCAACATGTTTCCAACTCAAAGAAACATCATACAAACTTGCAATGTAGTGCGCGAGCCCGGAGTCTTCGACATCCTTCGGAAGATTGGCAAGTTTGCCTCCCACAAAGTGACCCAATTGGCAATTGTCCGGCAGCCTGAATCTGTTTCGCACATCCTTCTCTCGCCTGCCCAAAAGCGGCGAATCGACAGTCAAAACAAGCGCCTTGTAACCTTCGGCCTCAGCACGCTGAACGAGATCTTTTGTCACTTCGCGGTCTTTGTAGACATAGAGCTGAAACCACTTTGGACCGGGAGCCGCTGCCTGCACTTCTTCAATCGAAAAATTCGCAAGAGTACTCAGAGTCATGATCGTTTGTGCGCGATACGCCGCACGGGCTGTAGCTTTCTCGCCTTCAGGCGTCGCCAATCCGTGAAACGCTGTCGGCGCGATTATTATGGGCATCGAAATTTTCTCGCCGAGAATCTCCGTGCTCATATCGAATTCGGTCAGATCGACAAGCATGTGCGGCATAATCGCCAGACGCTCAAACGCCGTGCAATTCTCTCGCAGGGTTATCTCGTCCCACGAGCCGCCCGCATAGTAGTCGTAAGCCATCTCGGCGAGGTTCGTCTTCGCGCGCGCTTCGTATTCGCGAACGTTGAGGCAGTCAGTCGCAACAGTGTTTTGACTCATGTGTCGGCTCGTGTCCTGCTAGGTCCTATCGCGTCTTGGTGTTAAAGGTGGGCACAATTCTGCCCCGCCATGTCCGGCATGTAATTGTAAAATATGCGGACAGCCGTCGAAGGTTTTTCCGCAAATGCCTGACATTATGCATCTTGTAATTGCTGCGCTCGCTGTTGGCGGGACTATTATCGCGCTTTTTTCAATGCGCAAGGGTAAGAAGTCGGACAAGGTTGAGATTGAAGGGCTGCTCAGCTCGGCGCTTTTGGAGCAGCACGCCAGCAAATTCGAGGAAGCTCTGCAAAACTACGACAGAGCCAGGATGCTGCTTGAGTTCCCGGAAAACCGCGACGAAGCGAAGTTGGCATCGTGCTTAATCCACCTGGCCGAATTGTATGAAAAGACGGGCAACTTCGCAGCAGCCAAGGAAATGCACAACAAGCTCATCAGGCTGTGGGAGAAACAGCTTAAGAGTCTGGATGAGACAACATTGATAGACATCGACTTCGCGATGACCCACAACGAGTTTGGGTCGGGAACTTCACAGGTCATCGACTTCTACGACAAAGTGGTTGCAGTGAAGGAAAAACGATTTGGTGAGAGAAGCTCCGAAGTCGCTGATTCCTACTTGATTATGGCGAAACTGCTGCGAGTGATCGGCGAGAAAGAAAGCGCTGATCTGGCTGAACAGAGGGCTGCAGAAATTCGTCCGAAACCGAACCGTTCTTGACATATTTGAGTTGTGCCTAAAATTTTAGATTCGAAAGTTAGCCCGTTAACGGTTTAACTTCCGGCACAACCACTTTACTTTCCGCCGGATGCCAAGCGACAAACTCAAATAAATCCACCTGGCAAGCAGAAGAAGGAAGTTGTAGACTCGCACTTCGAATTTGACCGAGGAGTTCTTTACATGTACAAGGGAATTGTTACCTCCCTCGCTATTGGAATTGTTGGCGCCATTTCCTTCGCTGCGCCGCCCGTTGCAGAAGCAAAGCACGAAAAGTTTCCGGGAGTGACGGAGCACATCAAGGTGCAAGCGGAGCCGCGCGTAGTTTATGAGTGCATTCGCGCGTTGCGCTACAAGCCGGACTCTCATGTCAAAGAATTGAAAAACACAGATCGCGAAGCGACTCTGGAAGAGCATTTCACGAAGTTGCCGATCGTCGGTGAAGCAAATTGTACTTACGTAGAGAAGTACACTTGCGATCGCGAAGTCGCGTACAAAATGGTCCACTCCGACAAGTTCAAAGCATTTGAAGGAAAGTGGGAACTAAAAGAGTTACCGGACGAGAAAGCAACCGACGTTACTCTGCAGTCGTTTGTTTTGCTGGATTTGCCAGTGCCATTCCTGCGCCAATTGACCAACACTCAGACGATTAAAGGTGTCAGAGAGCGCCTCGCCGAGGTCAAGAAATTGGCAGAAGCAAAAGCGACCGCCTCCGCCGGCAGTACCAGATAGAACTTAGTTCTTCGGCTTGAACCTGAACACTTTATACGGTGTTGGTGGTTTTGGTCCGAGATGGATTTGCGAACAAGTAACGTAAATATATCCGTCAGCGCGCATGGCCAGCGAATCCGGCCAGATCAATTGTTTATCCTGAATGACTGTTTCCAGGTTTTTCTTCCCGTCGGTAACGGACATACGCTTGATCGCGTTATCTTCAAGAGACGTGATATACAATTTTCCGTCGCCACCAAATTCGATACCATCCGCCACGCAGGTTGTGGCAAATTTTTCGACTTTCTTGTGCAAGTCATCAGCAGATAATTTCTCGTTGCGCAAGTCTTTTGTCGCCACTCGATAGAGCGTCTTTCCTGTCAGCGCCTGGTAATACAAATTGTCACCGGTCTTGTCCAGAGCGATTCCATCCGAGTGAACTTTGCGAACAGAACCATCGCGCTGAACTCCCCAACGTTTTCCATCGATGGTGATCCAGATGTTTTCTGCTTTCGTCGTCTCACTCTTATCCAGCAACCGACGCGCATTGCCGGTTCTCAAATCCAGCACAACAATGGCGCCCAGCCCTGAGTCCGTCATGTATGCAATCTGGCGCTTGGTGTCGATGCGAACATCGTTTAAATAGCTGTCTTTGGGAGCGACGGTCGCAAGTGGATATGTCTTTTCTGCGCGACCGGAAGCGAGATTGACTTTAACAAGCTTGGGTCCGTCGGTTACCGGTCCCTGGAAGCGCGGTGCGGCAGGATCGAGAATCCAGAGTGCACCCGTGCTGTCGCAATAGACAGACTGCACGCATATGAATTCACTGCCGGTCAATGCCGAACCTTGAATCCACTCGTTCCACTTTTTGTCGGGAAACGGGGTGACGGAGCCGTCAGGCAATAGTTCGCCGGCTGAAACCGGAACTGCATTACCCCAGCGTGGGAAGCAAACAAAAACGCGATTTCTTTTTGATACCGCTATGCCGGTCCACTGATTGTTCGATTTTGCAATCTCGGTAAGCTCGCCGCTGAAACCTTTTGCGGGTATCGCATTGATCTTGGCCGGAGCCGCACTTGTTTTGGACGGAGTGGCAGTAGTTTTGGTGGGAGCCGCACTTGTTTTGGCCGAAGCCGCAGTTGTTTTGGCCGAAGCCTCAGTTGTTTTGGGAGGCGCGCCGAATGACGGTAAAGCAAATGCGATACAAGCTACCGCGCAAACAATCGACTCTGTAATCAGCGAAACTTTCATTTGGTCACTCCAGGGTATTCCGGAGCTTTTATAGCAGCTTTTTTCAGCCGGTTCATGAGGCTAGAGTTGAAACCAAAACCAGAGCTTGGCCGCCGGCTGACCACCGATGCGTTCATAGAACTTTATAGCGCGCGTGTTGTCAGATGGCGTCATCAAGCGCACAGTCGAGTAACCAAGGCGTTTCGCCTCTTCTTTGACTTTCTCCATCAAAGCTTGCCCTATCGATGCGCCGCGCATGTGCTCGCGCAAGAAAAGCGCGTCGACACTCATGTGTGGCTCACCGTACCAACTGTCGTACTGGCTCATGTACGCGCAATATCCTTGAATGCCATCCGAGGTGTCGACAACCAGACAAGTGAATGGTTGTGGATCGGCGGTCAAACACTCGCGAATCTTTTCAATCCTGCCTGCAGGATCATAAGTTTCCTTTTCGTATGCAGCGTGCTCGCGAATCAGCTCCACAAGCGCTTCGGCATCGGAAGGCTTTGCCGGACGTATGGTGGCATCAGTGTTGGGCACGAGAGAAACCAATACTTATTGCTGTTTTCCAAAAAACTCTTTCAAATCTCTAGGCGTGGGCAATTGTATCATCACGCCAGACTTAAACGGATGAGTACCATATTCGGTGCTCGCAATAATGTGCTCTTTGTTGAGCGAGAAAACGAGCGGCGCGGTGCGAACATCGCCGACAATATCCCTTGCGACGGTCTCGACGGTGTCACCATCCTTGGTGTGATAGTGATAAGCGCCATATGGCGCCTGGGCGATGGAAGTATAGAGTTGCAGTCCAAGCGCGAGTTCGTAATGCATCTG
>JADYYD010000147.1 GCA_020853845.1 Candidatus Melainabacteria bacterium | reverse complement strand
ATTGCGACCAACTGGTATCGGGACGGCTGCTGTTGCCCGTGCGGGTATCGACGGAAAGGCGCGATAATAGCGAGGGATCGAGTTCGTTCAGAGCGCTGTATGCCAGAAGCTTGGACCATTGTGCCGGGCGTTGAGCGTCTTTGATTTGAGAGCTGTATGTTGCTTTGAGCGAGGGGGAAAGATCGATTTTCAAACACCCGGCGAAGTTGCTCGTGGCGGCAAACAAGTGCCCCTGCCCATCCAATGCCAATGCCGAGACCGCTTCTTCATCAGTGTGAGCGACAGGAACGAAATAAGATCGACTGCTCACCTCCTCTTCTTTTGACTGTGTGATGTCGCCTTCAGCATCGCCGGCGAAAACAGTATCACTGGCGGGGTCATAAACCAGAGAGTAGAAGCCCTCGCTGGTAGCCAGAGTATCTGTCTCGCCGGATGGCTTTACTTTGAAGAGATGACCTTGACCGGCGGTGGCGATGAAAAGATTTCCCTTCTTGTCTTTGACTGCGCCGGTGACTATATGGTCGTTGGTCTGATACTCCGCGCGTGCATTGCCGGACTGGTCAATGCTGTATACGGCGCCCTTCTCGGCGGTGCCTACATAAATGCGCTTGTCCGTTTTCGAATAAGACAGGGACGTTATATGTGCTTGACCGGAATCGAAAATCACTGATGCTGCCTTCTTCGCCGAGTCATAGCGCCAGACTTTGCCGTCAGCCGCTACTCCGGCATAGACATTGTCATTGCCGTCCGTGCAGAGCGTCGTGACCATGTCGCCGCCGGTCTTGAACAGCACTTCGTGCTTTTCTGCCGGCGGTCTTACGGCAAGCACTCGATCACCCGGGGCTGCTGCTGCAAAAATAGCGCCTTTGCTGTCCACCGCTATTGCCGGTGAAAATGAGCAGTCCAGTTTGGCGATGACTTCGGGAGCGGCTGTGCCCGGTTTCCACGCGTAAATTTTATTGTGCGCGGCAAAGTAGACCGAGCCGTTGTGGCAGGCTGCCGACCAAATTTGCATCTCGGAAGTCAGGGAACTCTTTGCCGACTCGTGAAAGCCCGGTGACAATCTGCCCCTGCTGTCGATTGCTACTTCTTCAGCTTTGCCGTTGCGAAAATCTTCTTCGGTGCTCTGGCGCCATGCCAGTGCTGAGCGCATGTGGGGATATTGTTTGGCGGCTGCAAATGTGCTTGCCGAAGTGGATGTGTCGCGCTTTTCGCTTGATGAAGAACTCGACGATGATGAAAGCGACGAAGCGATCGCCGATGCGAGCGAACCGGAGCCGGACGATGATGATGCGCTGTCTGTTTTTCGCGTCTGTGTGGAATCGAGCGCTTTTCGAGCTTGCTCGGTCATATATATGCCGTCATGAGAAACATATGAGTTGGTCGGGCTGACATTGAAAGCGGCGGACTGCGCCATTGCTTTTTCTTTGCGCTCCACAGTGAGAGCCAGAAGGTGCATGCCGTCCAACAGCCATGGTTCGGCGGCTCGTGCGCGAACTTCGCCTTTGACGATTTGTGGACCTTTTGTATAGCGATCTGAGAAAAACAGTTTGAGCCAATTGCCGGGCGGGGAAACTATTCGTTTGCCGTCCAGAAAGAGAGATTGTTCGGGCAAAGCAAGTACTGCTTCAAGAACATTGCCCTGCCCTTGCTCGCGAATGCGGTTGACCACTTGCTGCAGATTTTCCGGCTGCGGATCGACTACGCCCATGCGTTTTCTCAATTGATCGATTTGATCGCCTGGTCCGACGCCGATAAGCAGATTGCCGTCAGGAATGTCTCGCGGCACTTTGAGAGCCAATTCTCTTGTCACTCGCGGTTTGTTGTAAGGGCGAAGGACGGCGGTAACTTTGACCGTTTCGCCCGGCTCTACCTTTTGCTTGTCGAGCGAGATCCGCTCCAGTCTGGCTGTTTCGTGCCCGTCATCCAGCACGATATCGAGGTTTACACCTTTGATAGATGCTTTTTCAAAATCGTTATTGACGATGCGGGTGAGCACACTCAAGAACGATAGCCCTGTGGAATCACCGGTCTTCAGTTTGAAACTCGAATCAATTGGACCGTGGACGGCAAAGTTGCCTGCGAACTTGTCGTGACGCTGGATAGTGCCCGCTTTGTCCGTGATGATTTTGCTGTCGACTGTCACCACATATGGTGAAGTAGACTGGTGAGTAGTGTCGATGGCAGACATCGCCGTGCTGGCCAGAAGCTCTGGGGTAAGTTCGGCATGATTGATGACGTTGAGGTGGAAAGTCTTCTTAACGCCCCTTGTTCTGTCGCTGACCGTGTATGTGGCGGGGATCATTTTGGCTTGGCGGCCGAGTTCGCCTCCAATCGCCCAGGGTCTGTCATTGGTTATCGAACCGACAACTTTTACCGGCGACGCCACTTTGAATGAAACGGCCAGGTTGGGCAGGATCTGGTGGATATAGGCAGTGGCCATGGGAAATTCCACCGGTCCCGCTTGCATGAAAGGATGACCGAAGGCCAGGACATTGCCACCGAAAGTAGTGGTGGCCGTGCCGGTTGCCGAGGCGGAAAAATCGCCGGTGACAAGAAGCACGCTGACCGCGCCGCCGGGCTTGATCGTTTCGCCGGGATAATTTTTTGCTGCATTCGAGTCATCGTCCAGTGTTTCATCGATGGCACCGGCTGTCCCCGCAGACACGGACAATCCGAAATTCTTGAAGTGTTCGCCCAGATATTCTTGAGCGCCGTTCGAGAAGCCGGAGAGCGAAATCGGCGCAATTAAGGGAATCATCCGCGTGCCGCCACCGGATGTAGTGACTATGCCGCCGTTCGAACCGGTGGAAATCGAGCTTTCGCCCGCTTTGCCAAATCCGCTTTCCGCGCCCAAGACAGGCAGCGATCGATAACCAATGCGCCCGTGTCCCGAAGTGTCGTCGTGCGGACGTTTATCCGGTGTAAGCGCATCGAGCATATCGGTGATCGGCGTCAAGCCTACGATTGGTTCTTTGGAAAAATCGAATCCATAAGAAACCGCACCCACCAATTTGCCGTTGATGTACACCGGACTTCCGGACATGCCGCGGATGACGGTGTTTTTACCCATGAGCGGTCCCGAGAGCCTTACCATGACCGCATCGCGACCACTCAATACCTTTTTAACGACGCCGATGACGGTGACATCGAAACGTTCGATTTTGTTGCCCTGGAAGACCGAAAGACCATAACCCTGCATTCCCGGCTTGAGCTCGGAAAGTGGCATGAATGAGCCCGCCTTCAGCCATTTGCCGACATATTCGGCCCCTCTTGGATCGAGAAAATTGTCGTCGCGCACTATTGCAGGAGCCGCCGACGGACCGGCTTGCACCAGGTTGACTTCGCTGCCATCGTCATTGCCGGTTCTCGCGCTCGTTGCCGTGGTCGCAATACCGGCAGCAAGAGATTGTGCGTAAAAGAGCGCAGTAAGAAATGCGGTGAAGCGCTTCGACTTAGCAATCAAACCGAACAAATTTCGCTCCGATGAAACCTCTGACTTGTGACTTTATACTAAACTCTGGCATTTTCATCCTAACATCTCATTAGAACCGGCAGCCCGAATTCAGGCATGTTCTGCGCATGTCTTGCGCCTCGACCGGAACAGCGCAGGCTGAGAGCTGTTAAAATGCCATGGCAAAGTTGCCAGGCACGATGGCGCATTCAGGCGGAGGCGTACTTAAGAATGATTGTGAAAACAGGCTCTATTGCGTTTGCATTAACGGCTCTGGCGCTCATGCCGACTGCCGTTCAGGCGCAAGGCTCACCGGTGCCCGGTCAAAGCGGAGCCAATTACGGCGGCGGTGCCGCCAATTCTTACGCAGCTCAATCATACGCTCAAGCGCCGGTGCCCGGGGCCGCGCCCAACAACTCATATGTTTCAACCGGAGGCGGCTCTTATGCCGCGCCTGCCGGCAAGCCGGGAAAAGGCGCTTATGCCAAACTTCCCCTCAGCGCCGATGATGCCAAAGTGCGCATTGCAGAATTGCGAAATCTCCTTGCTGTAAGCCGACCTCAGGATGTTCAGGAAAGCGTTTTCCAACTTTGCGAATGGCTTTCTGATATGGCTGATGCGCACTGGAAGCTCAGTCTGGCTCTGGCGAAAAACGATTCTATGAAGGCCGCGTCCGCTCAGGAAAGGCTGTCGGCTGTAAAATTCTCGTCCTTGAAGCACGAGGCGGGATTGCTGAAAGCGGAGATTTTCATCAAGCAAAACCGCCTGCCTGAGGCGCTCAGTCCTCTGGTCGATATTGTCGTTGCCGAGCCGAAATCGATTATCGGTCAGGCCGCCTATGAAAAATTGAAAGAAATAGGATTTGCCGAACAAGCCGGCGACGCCGCCTATTCGTCCGTTGGTAGGCCCGCCGCAAAGGCGGTTCCGGCGGTGATTTCAGCATCACAGCTAAAGCCGGTTCCCTCAGCAAGCGCTGCCAAGCCGGCACGAACCGCCCAGGCAACAAAAACGCGCTAAAAAGCTTTTGTGCTTCTGCCGGGATTAGTATAAAATCTGCTTTATAAATCGTATTTAAGAAAGCTGTCGAACTGGCTGCCTAGTTCTGGGAATACGTTTTTTAGTGTGGTTCTTCCGTAAGGAGGCAATTGATGTCGACCGGGAATTTATTGAGAAAGCGCATTCCTGCTTTCGTTTTTGGAGCGCTGGCACTGGTCAATTTTGTTGCCGTACCGCAAGCGTTCGCGGATCCTTCCAAACCTTTCCAGCTTGGCGCCGAACAGAAGCAATACAACGAAGGCACTGGCGGCACATACGACTACCCGACCCCTCAGGCAATGCCCACGCCTCGCATGAATGCCGGGATTCAACAACAGCAGCCGCCGCCGCGCAAACCTTACAATGCCGGCGTTCAAGAAAACCAACCGCCTCCGCGCCGCCCGCCAATGCAATTGCAGGCTACGCAGCAGCGGGTCGTTCTGCCGGCTAGCTTTCTTGGCTCCTGGAGAGTTTCCGGCACTCGCGTAAAAGTGGAAGCCAAGCCCGAATTTCAGCAGGGCGCTGAAGCCGCCTTTCAAGTCAATACTATGAATACCTGGAACATCGGCGGCGATCCGAACAGCGGTTACAGCATGAGCAACGATCAGGGCGTATCGACTCAGTTGGTTGTAGATAAGGTTGAGGGCAATACCGCCTTCATTCGTTATCAACATCCAATTAACAATACTGTCGCCGGAGAAGCCATCGTAATGAGCCTTGTGCCAGGTGGTGTTCGATTTAATGGTCTGGAGCGCGTTTCTATTTCCAAACAGGGCGATGTGCGCGCTAAAGTAACCTATCAATTGGTCGGGCAAAGAAGCAGATGATGCCTAAACCCGGACCAGATACAATAATGTCCGGGCAAAGGTCGAAATCATGTGGAAACCCCGTCGAATAGTAATTGGGCTGAGTTTTGTTACCGCGGTAACGATGCCCCTTTGCTTTGCTGATGAAAGCAATGTCGAACTCAAACCGCCCATTACTCCGCCTGTCGAGTCTCCCAAGTACACGCAGCCTGCCGATATTCCGCCCACGGTGCAGAGCACTGACAAGCTGCAGGAGCCGTTTCCGGCGCGCACCGACATTGCCGCTCCACTTACCACCGACGGGCGACCGCTCTTGCGAGGCGCTGCGGAAGCTGCATCGGTAAACGGGCATGCACGTTTGCTTGCGACAACTCCATTGACGCACCATCGCGATCGCTCGGTGCACTTTATCGAACTGAATATAAAGAACATAAGCGACCAGGTGGTCGTAGTCGACGCCAATCAAGCGGAAGTAAAAGTAAATGGACAGGTCTTCAGACCGTGCGATTCGAAGGAATTAGAGCATGATGCGCGCTCGACATTGTCGACTGGCGGCAAGCTGGCTGTTGCAGGCGTGACGGCAATGTCACTGGGTCTTGGCGGAGACATTTTCTACGAATTTATTACTCCTGGACAAAATAGAAAGCGCGATTTGAGCGTGGCACTGGGGCGTGATGGAACACGTCACGAAGTGGAAGTGGAAAATTTCGGCAAGCGCGTTCTTATGCCGGGAGATGAAACGCAGGGCTGGCTTGGTTTTGATGCGAATACTCTGCCGCAGGTCGATTCGATTCGCTTGCCTATTTCATACATGCCGCCTTCATTGCCCTCGGCAGTGTTGACTGTGCCCGTAGACAAGCCGGTTCGCAAAGCCTTGCCGGATGAGCGCGCCCGTAAATAAGCGGCAATCTAACCGATCAATAAGTTTGGTTCTGTGAAACCTGAGAAAAAGGCGGAATTCCGGCTAACTGCGCTAAAATTTTGAGCGTTTCATAGTAATCAGGAGTTGCCAAGCGAATGCTTTCATTTAATGGCCGCCACGAAAAAGGTATTGGAAGAGTGGTACTGTCCCTGGTGGCAGCATTTCTCTGTCTTATGACCAGTGTCTGTTTTACAGGCGTAGCAAATGCGATTGAACCTAAGCCTGCCGCTGGCAAGAAGGGAAAAATGTCTAACGAACCAGTAGTTGTGATGGAAACCACAAAGGGCACCATCAAAATCCAATTGTTCACCAACGAAGTTCCAACAACCGCAAATAATTTCCAGACCCTGGTATCCAAGGGCTTCTACAATGGCCTTACATTCCACAGATATGAGCCCGGATTTGTAATTCAAGGTGGCGATCCCAAGGGTGATGGCACCGGCGGTTACATCGATCCGGCAACCAAGCAAGAGCACCGCATTCCGCT
>JADYYD010000146.1 GCA_020853845.1 Candidatus Melainabacteria bacterium | reverse complement strand
TGATGATGTTCCTCTCAACCGAAAAATTTGAGCTGGTTTGGCACTAATATGTCGGTGTTTCCTGCCTTCTGGGCACATTTCCTAATGATGGTCGTCTAGTCGTCTTAGTTGTGTACAGGGTACGCAATGATTCACACATAGACCTTCGATTGGGCTGCTGATGTTCGATAAGCTCACAAAACTGCTGATTGTTGCCGGTTATGCGTGCCTGTTTTCAGGACCGCTGCTGATTTATCAACCGGTCGGAGCCGACGAGGCGAAGAAGACCTCGGATGGCTTTGAAAAACCGTATGGATACTACGTTAATCCGATTTTGGAAGCGGTCAAAGCCAACGACGACCAGCGCAAGAAAATAACTGCGATTGTCGAGGATCTGCGTCCGACAATAGAGCCGCTTAGAAAGAAATTCAGAGAAAAACAAGCGGTCTTTCTTTCCGGCATGACTACAGGCGCATCGGCGGAAGATCTTCTCTGTGCTCAGCGCGAGCTGTCGCAAATTCGCGGTGAGATCAACGATCAGTATTTATTGATGCGGCTGCGTATAAGAAAGCTGCTGCAACCTGCTCAACAGATAGCTTATGACGACTTCCTTGCGCGTCAGGGCTGGCTGAAGAAGAAGCCGATCAAGTAGATGCCGCCTCGCTATGACCAAAACGCGCGGCAGGCCTCGCCCTTTAGAGAAGGGAGGCTGGCATGACGGACGGTAGTCCGCAAAAAATTACTTGCACTGCTACAAATTTGAGTTGCCGTATATATGTACGGCTGCTTCGTTTCGGTTCAGTTGTTATGGGAAGTGAGTGTTAGTCTCGTTTCCGGACAATTTCAAAAGGGCATATTGTAGTCATCCAGAAAAGGCGGGCCCGCCTATGTCCGAGCAAGTTCAACGAAACTTGAAAGTAAGCGACCATGGCGCTGAAAAGACCATCCAGATAACGCCTGAAGCCGTAAAGGATGGCGGTGTTATTGCGACACAGCCCGATCAGGAAGTACATGGCCAGGCTTTTGCTAATGCTCACCGAGACGACAAGACCTTGTCTGAGCCCGATATGATTGCGATGAACGACGGCGAGACAGTAGCTGAATACGAGGCGAGAGTGGCGCAGATACAGGCTAACCGTTTCGGTTTCTTCGATTCTGCGGAAGTAAAAACGAACGATGCCGGCGCTGGCGACGCCGGCAAGACAGAAATACATGAGCATCCGGCAAAGCAAGCGGTTGAGCCGATTCCAGACTTGTCGCCGACTGTGCAGCGGCCGCCATTTGAATCTCATGTGAAAATAAATGTGCAGATCACAAACGTGCCTGAAGTTTCGGAAGCGGTGACAGAAGAGGTTTTAGGCAAGTATGCCGAAGCAGTTTTAGAAAACGCTGTAGCTGCAGTCAGACAATTTGAAAATCATTTGGCTCAGCCGAACGCAATAAACAGTGACCTTCAGAAGGTCGGACAATGGCTATCGGATACTCCAGGGCATTTTGCGCAGAGTCCTGAACAACTGAACAAAGATGTTCAAGGGATTGCAGGCACAGCGATAGATGAAATAGACAAGCCTTTGATGCCGGAAGATCGCGCGAAGATGGCAGGTATGCTTTTGCCAATGTTTTTCTTTGAAGGTGGAAGTGAGCCTATCAATCCTGAGACAATTGAACAAATGGGCTTGGAGGGAATGAGCGAGGCCGAGCTCAAGGCGCTTGGAGTTGAAAAACGTGTTGAAGTTTTGGAAGAAGGGATCATAGAAAAGAGAAGGCTTTTGGAAGAAAAAGACATCGTAAATCCTATAGACAGGAGTGCTACGGCAAGTCAAAAAGTAGCACAGTTAATGGCTTTGACAAAAGATAACAAGCCTCTGGTAGAAAAATTCTTGAACAATATTGATACTAAATTTGGTACTAACTCAGAGGTTGGCTTTAAACATGCTAAGGATATCTTTGAAAAGGCTCAACGACCGTCCATAAAGGAAGCTAAGGAGTGGTTCGACGTTGAGCACATTAGAGACTCGTTCAGATTCAAGACACCAGTAGAGAACTTGAACGACCTACCCAAGCTTGTTGAAAGACTGAAAGAGAGCGGGTTTGAGATAGTGAAGGTGGATCTAGACAAGTTACTCAATCCAAAAGCCCGGGGATGGCGGGTTGCTGCCATTGACCTGAAAGCACCGAATGGTCAGCTTATTGAATGGCAAATTCTGCCAACTGAAATGAACGAGGCTGGTCACATCGAGCATCAGATGTACAAAAACATTCGGAAGAAAGATGTGAAAACCCTGACGCGTCAGGAAAAAGCAGAAGTTCGAGAAATTAACGACCGCGCAAGAACTCTCTATAGTGATGCTTGGTATACCTATCTGCGCCGGACAGGACAGACAAAAGAATCAATTCAGAGGCTAATTAAAGATACGCTGGGCTCGTTAGAGTGAGGTGAACAATATGTTGAGATATTTACACGTATGCAAAGCAGATAATGGGGAGGCATCTGTCTACGATAGCCGAGATAAGTTTGCGGCAGGGTTTGTAAGCGGCAAGTGGGTTTTGGACCATATGTTTTCCTTTTACGATCAGGAAGAACGACTTAACTTGGTGCAGGATGACGAAGAAGCATTGCGAATTCTTGCTGAGGCACGAGCTGCACTCAATCAGCCATTTAAGGAATTATCAGACGATAGAGCGAAGAGTTTTTAAGAGACGAGATCTAGATAGAAGCCCCCAAATTAGGGCAACGATATACATTGCAGCCGGACGGGAACAAAGACGATTGGAATCCCAAGACATACAAGGCCCTGAAAAGTGGACACCGTCCACCTTTCAGGGCCTTGCCCCGTATGTGGTGGCATGAAACATTAGTATCTGTTACCGGACACTCATCGGCCGGTTATTAGCCAGGAGCTAAATTGTGTCCACCAGCCACGCTTGTACTGGCTGTCCGTCAGCAGTTTGATCTCACGATCTCGTCCTTCCATCTGTGCTGCTAGGTTATCTTGTCTAGTCGGAATTCCCTTCCTTCAGAGAGAGGTGGAGGTCAAGTTTGCCGGCACTGTGTTTTTTTGCCGAGCGTTGCAAAAGACTCAGTCTTTGCACGTACATATCCGTAGCTTTTTCGGCGTCATCATCCAGGGCTATCCCCCGGGCGATATCCTCGACCTGCGCGGTTTTTGGCGTGACTTGAAATGGTCTGCCGACGACGGCGACGGCGCCATAATTCTGATGTCCGAATAGATTGCGAAACTTCTTGAATCCGAGCCCCTGGACTATTTTTTGAAAGAGGGTCGCCTCTTTAGGATCAGTCTTGTAATGCACTCCCAGCGGTACAATCCAGATCGGCTCTTTTCTTTTGCGCGCGCAAAGTTTGGCAATAGCCATGGTGCCGGATTTGAATTCGTGCCTTCGAATGACCTCATCCGGCACCAGTTGTCCCTGCGGAAAGATCACGAGTTGAGCGTTCGGTCCGCCCGAGGAAAGGGCCGTTACAGCCGCTTTAAACGCTCTCGTTCGCCCTTCCTGGGTTTCTTCATCAACTGCAATTGCGCCCGTCATCGTCGCTATCCACCCTCTATAGCCGAGTACTTCCGTTGTGCGAATCAAGTAGTACATAGGACTGATGCCGATTAGAGCGGACACGATCGAGGCGTCGCCTGCATCGATGTGAAATGGCGCAATAATGCGTGGACCATTCTTCGGAAGCCGTTCTTTGCCGACTATCTTGATCGGTCCGACTTCCAAAAATCCAAGTGTGAAACAGACAGCGCGGCACAGAAGATTGGTGAGGAAGTAGGGCGCGGGCGGCACATAGCCACCATCGCGCACTTTTAAAACTTCAGCGGCCCAGAAAGTGCTGCGTGCTTCAACGGCGCAGGAAATCAGCCAGACGGAAAGAGCCAAACAGATGAAGACAAAGACTTCCTGCACTGGTCAATTCCTGTTGAGCCTTTCCGGTTAGCCACCGCTGATGGTGCACTTTTGCCGGGCAATCGCGCCCAATGAAAAGAAACGCAACCGCCTACTGAGCGGGAGTTTCGAAGGAAACCTGGTGAACGCCGTTGCCGCCTTGTTTTTCGACCATCTCAGTGGCACCGTCGGCTTGCATGATCATCTCTTCGGCCGGGAGTGTGTCTCCCGTTGACGAGCAAATTCCCAGGCTCACCGTGAAGGTTACTTTGTGCCACATATGATCGAGGCAAGTTCCTTGAATAGCGGCTCTGATGCGTTCACCGAAATGCGCTGCCTGTTCGGCATTCGTTTCCGGCAAGACGACGATAAAACGCTCGTTGAGATAGCGCCCGAGCAAGTCGATGTCTCGGCGTATGATCGCCGCGAAGCGCTGGCTGGCTGCCAGCAAAACTTCATTCTGCACCATCTCGGCAAAATTGCCGAATTTTTGAGGCAGCACGGCAAAATCATCAATTGTAATTATCATTACAGACGTTGTGTGCCCGTAGCGAGCGGCTCTCTTCACTTCAGAGCGCAGCCGATTGAGCACATAGCGAAACTTGTAAACCGGAAGAATCGGATCGTTGAGAGCGCGCTTTTCCAGCTCCTCATCGGGTAAATTCGAGCACTGGCAAGGTCTTTGACCCGAGTGTGTCACTGCTGATGTCTGCCCTGCCGCGACTTGTGCCGGATGTGCCCCTGTCTGCGAAACCAATTGCTGCGCGTTTTGCGCCTGCTTGGCTTTCACCAATTCGAGCGCGCGTTGAGCCGCCTCGGCGTTGCCGTGCAAGGTATTGCGCACGTTCGACACGCCCCGGTGAAAAAAGTTGTCCTTAATTACCCATTCCTGGTGTTCGTCTTTATTGGATGCCATATTCGTTCGTTAACCCAAACCACAGTAAACAACCCCCCGGCTGTCAATATTTATATACCCAGGTGTTTTAGAAAAACCTCTTTCTTGGGCACGGGTCGGTTTCTCGCCGGTTACGATACGCCCGCAGCCTCGCTTAAGGCAGGTTCTTTTCCGCATGACCGCCCCGGCCAAAAGAACTGCCGGCATTTCGCAATCGCGATCTGCCGGCAAGTAATTCTGTCAAAACGCTTGCAGTGACTAGCGAATCGAGGTCAACTCGCGATTGCGTTTGTGCTTGCGATGAGCCTTGAGCGTCGAGCGGTACGCTGTGACCGGCACAGGCGCCAGGCGAGGGTTTTCGTTTGCCAGAGTTTCGTTGATGGTGCCGACCAATCCGACTGCTTGCAAAGCCTTTAAAAACAGAAACGACGGGTCGATTTCCCAGGGCTTCAAGCCCATATTGCTGGAACCCGGCACGGCATGGTGGTTGTTGTGCCAGCCGTCGCCCACGCAAATGATGGCCATGAGCCAGTTGTTCATGCTGTCGTCTTTGATTTTGAAGTTCTTGTAGCCCCATCGCGGCATGTGGCAAATGATGTTGAGAATCAAAGGCGCATTCAGAGCCAGAATACCGGCAAGCAAGCTGGCACCGGCAACAATCGGTCCGAAAGCGACGAGCAATACGACGCGGAAAAGAAGGCTGCTGACGACGTTAATCGCATAGCCGAGCTTCCAATCGGCGCCCGACTCCAGAAGTCTGTAGAGCGGGTCTTTGAGCAGATCTTTGCTCTGCACCTTTGGGTTGATGTGCGCGGGATATTTCCATTCGCTATAAAACGCGTAAGCAGAGAAAATGCCGTTGTTGGGCGTATGCGGATCGAGCGGCAAATCCGAATAGCGGTGATGAGCGCGGTGAATCGTCGCCCACCAAACCGGAGAGCCGTGGAATGCAAAATAGGCGCCGAAAACGAAGAAATACTCGACCGCCTTGGAGCATGTGAAAGCCCTGTGGGAGAGCAGTCTGTGAAGACCTATCGTCACCCCGAACATATGCCACAAGTAGAAGACGAAGGTCAGGCCCGCAAAAAGTAAAAATGAGTCCAAAAGGCCCTACCTCGTGATGCGTCTGGGATGAAACGAGCTCTCGGTTGAAGACACAAAAGCCGCGGTGGTTCCAGTTTTCCCACTACCTGAAAACCGATGCGATGAGTATAGTCTGATAGGTATACCCATCGCTGTTTGTGAGTAAAAAATAGCTATCCTTTAGCTGAAGCTCATCTCACAAACAGGTATCTGCGTTTATGGACGCAGAAAGTACCTCTGAAACCGCCTTCAATTCACAGAGTATAGCGGATGCAAAGGTAGAGAGCTCACGCCAGTTTTTGGGAAACAGCACTAATAGTGGTGGCAATATCTGTGTATGCCGGGGCCCGTTGGCTGTACGCAGGCTGATTGAAGCGTCGCTGTTGATAACAATATTGAGTTTGATTGCGCCACCTGCGCAGGCTTATAGTGGGCAGCTCGCTATAGCTTGCTCTGGCTCTGTTTTGAGACTCGTTTCGGCCTTCTGGTAGTTTTTCAGCGCACAAGAGAAGGCAATTCAACCTGCAAAAGCGAAGGATTTATTTAGTGACGTTTTGCTGTGGTTGAGCCTCGTCATGCCCAGCCTGTCGTCTTCTTCCGCTCTTTGCCGGACTCTATCGCCAATTATCTTTTGATATTGTGACAATACGACATTATGCAAGTTTCATCTTTTGTTTTGACACTTCTTTACGCCATTCCGTCGCGCCAATGCAAAATCACATTTCCGCATCTCGCCAGAACAGTAAATCTATAGGGGTTTCCGGCTGGGCTTTCGGCTGGGTTTCCGGCTCTATTCTGGCGTTGTCTTGCTCTGTGCCGACCTTCGCTGAGGGACTGACAGGAAGCACGGTTGAGCAGAT
Organism: Candidatus Melainabacteria bacterium; assembly: GCA_020853845.1. Taxonomy (GTDB): domain Bacteria; phylum Cyanobacteriota; class Vampirovibrionia; order Obscuribacterales; family Obscuribacteraceae; genus QKMZ01. Next base: position 28,463 of record JADYYD010000146.1, on the reverse strand, counting down.
TCTCGAAGGAAACGTCGAACAGCGCAACCTGCAGGGCGGCACCCAGCAGCAAACTCTGCAGGGCGGCACCCAGCAGCAAACTCTGCAAGGCGGCACCCAGCAGCAAATGCTGACCGGCGGCGCCGAGCAAAAGGTGCTCACCGGCGGCACTTCCACGAGGCTTCTCAATGGTTCCATCAAGGATGATGCCGCCCTCAATCCATCGCTCATTCTTCTGCCCGGTGCCGCTGACAAAGCGCGCAGGTTGAACGGCGGCATCGATGGGCGCGCTCCGATGGCCGGGCAGGTCAATCAATTTTCAGGTAATCAGCACTTCTTTCCCGGTCAGGCTACGCCGACTCCTTTCGGACGCCCCGGCAATCCATTGAATGCGGCCGCCGGCTGGCAGACGCATCCGATTCCGCCCATTTCCAGTTACACGCTGACTCCGCGAAACGGCGTCATGACATTCGATCCCAGCTATTCGATTACTCCGGGCACTGTGACCAAGGGCGTGACTGAGATCGCACCGCGATATGAATCCAGGCATGTTCAGTCTAGAGATGGTGTCACTTCTTATGTGCCTGGCTATGAGGTGACGCGTTCCGCTTCCAGCGGGTCGGCGTCGAATGTTCAGATGTTCGGTCCTGGTATGGGTTTGCGAGGGAATGGACCTTTTGTCGGGGCCTTCGGTCCATTCAAAACCCAGGCTGATCCAATAACCAAAAGTGGCGTCACATCTTACGTTCCTGGATATGAAACAAAAAAAGTGGCGGAGACCGCCAGCAATATCTCCGACTATACGCCGGGTGGAACGCTGAGGCACAGCCAATCGCGCGGTGGCGTGGTTACCTACGCGCCCGGCTACGAGGTTTCCATCATGGTGCCTGGTTATAAGAAAGAAACACTGGGTGGCCAGTGGTCAGCACCGACGGCAACCGGACTTCTTGCAAATGCCGGCAAGTTGAAAACGGGCGGCGGTGAATTTGCCGAGCCGGTAATCGCGCAAGAGGAGCCGCTTCACGCTAATGCTCTCTTGATGCCGTCCTTGAATGCCACAGTCGCGCCGTCATGGGATGACTGGTATCACAGAGTTGCCGGTGCCATTTATGCGCGTTGGCAGAGCGTTGATGTGGGGCCTGGTGTGGCTGTCGTGCGGGTCACTGTCACAAAAGATCGCGATCTTTCGGCTCAGGTCGAAGACTTTCAACCCGCGGACAGCGTCGCCCGGAATGTGGATTCAGAAACTTATTTCAAGCAGAACGCTCTCAACGCCGTGCAGTTAGTCAAACAGTATGAAATACCGAAATTCCCCGCCAATGCTGATTTGCCGAGAGTAACTTTCGATCTGGAAATGAAGCGCAACGTTGAATCGAAGCCGGGCTTTGACGTAGCAGGTACCGCAGGCAAGAAGAATTGAACTTGCTTTGGACTTTCGTGCCTGCTCGAAGTGAATACATAGTTTAAATTTTGCCTTTCAGTATTTGGGTTTACCGCTCGCAATGGGCAAATAGTGTCAGGTGGGCAGATAGACTTTTGTGTATTTCAAAAAAACTCAGCCAAACGCGAAACATTTTTTCGTCCATTTGTGTCTGTTTAGGTAAATTCGCAAATTTGGAATCCTGGTAGCAGCGGTCCCCCCCACGCACTGATTACTACGGACGAACATATATGGATGATCTCGGGAACGCGAATGAGACAGCACGCAAGGCGTGTCTGGTTTGTCATAAAGAATTCCCGGCCAATCTGGCCACGTGCCCTACCGATGGAATAGCGCTTACCATCCTGGATGTGCCACGCGATCCAATGGTCGGCACTCTATTTTGCGACCGTTTCCAAATCACCGAAGTGCTTGGTGGAGGCGGTATGGGCATGGTTTATCGTGCCAAACATCTGCTCATGCAGCGTGATGTTGCAATCAAAATTTTGCATACAAAAATGGTCGGAAATGCTGATGCTCTCAAACGCTTTAAGGTGGAAGCGCAGGCGGCAAGCACTTTTTCGCATCCCAATATTTTGAACGTTCACGACTTTGGTGTTTCCAACCAGGGTCAGCCGTACATGGTGATGGACTATCTTGAAGGCACCACGCTGACTTCCCTTCTTGATGCGGAGAAAAGAGTTCCCGTCGTGCGCGCTGTCAACATGTTTTTGCAGATCAGCTCGGCGCTCGCACACGCTCATTCCAAGGACATCATTCACAGGGATGTGAAACCGTCGAACATCATGCTTGTCGAATTCGAAGGGCGCAAGGAGTTCGTAAAGCTTGTCGATTTCGGCATCGCCAAAGTGCTCAATCCGACTATCCCGGAAGCGGAGAATTTGACCCGCACAGGAGAGGTCTTCGGCAGTCCGCTCTACATGAGCCCGGAGCAATGCAAGGGCATGAAACTCGATGCCCGCGCGGATATCTATTCGCTGGGTGCGGTCATGTACAGAGTTGTGGCAGGTCGACCGATTTTCAACACTGCCGATCCTTTGGAAACTATGTTCAAGCAGGTCTGCGAAATGCCGGATGCATTTGCGATTGCCTGTCCTGATGCGGAGATTCCACAGCAGCTTGAAGGTGTAATTTTCAAATGCTTGGCCAAGGATCGCGAAGAACGTTTTCAATCCATGAACGATTTGCGAAACGAGCTAGAGTCGGTGGCGACGCATTTGCGTTCGCTCAAACCTCAACTCAGCGTCAATACTTTGTCACTCGAAGCAGAGAGGGTTTCCGGTCGCAAAGTCGAGCTGGACAGCGATAGCTGGTTGAGCGATCTTTCGCAAAACACCGGCGCTTTGACGCCGACTCCGTCGTTCTTGAATGCAAATGTCGATGATATAGTTTCCACTCAACTCGTGGCTCACTCTCCTGCGGCTCATCCTCCTGCGGCTCCACCCGCTCCTCAAGAAATTTCTCAGTCTGCGCCGCCAGTCGTTCCACAGCCAGCGATCGCACCAAATGTTGTTTCTTCCAACAACATTTCTTTCAGCACCAGCTCGGCGCCTTTTCAACAAAACGTCGAGCCGCATCGACCTGCTGTCGTGGTCGATAAGCGCGATCCGACCATTTCGATCGTGATCGACAAAAAGTCTGCGACCTTTGGCGCTGTCGCCCTTGCTGTTTTGCTCGCCATTGCCGGATTTCTCCTCTTGCGCCCGGGCGCTTCGCCGCCGCCTGATACTGCCTCTGTCAATGCGTCGCACGAAAAGCCGGTTTCCTCCGCCGCCCCCGCCCCTGTATCGTCACCTGCCTCGGCGCCTCAGTCGGTTTCCAAACCGCAAAGTGCCGCACCGGCAGTCGCGCGTGTAGCGCCGAAGCCGTCCGCGCCGCCCAAGAAGAAAGCGTCCAAACGCAAGCCCAAGCCTTATCAGTTCTATGATTACACCGGCAAGGGATACAACCCCGCCACTGCTCAGCGCAATTCTTATTCGTCGCCGGCTGCCATGCCGGTTCGCCAGTCCGAACCTGTTGCCGCTCAGCCGGTGCATGTTCCCGCCCCCCAGCCCTCGTCGTCTAGCTATAACAACAGGAACCGAAGCAGCCGCTTAGATGATGTGGACTTGAGTCGTGTCACAAACAGCAAACCGGGACGGACTGTAAAGCGAACCATCAGGCAAGTCTTTGGCCTCATAAATAAGATCGCAGACTAAACTTCAGGGAAAACACCCTTTTGTTTGCGGTGAATGCTGCCTATTATTTTGTGGCTTACCATCGACTTGAGGATGTGCCCTCTATGAATAAAAGCGATTCGCGTCGCCTGCTGTCGGCTGCATTTGTCGCCGTGGCAGGTGCTTCTCTGCTTTCGGGCTGCGGTTCTTCCGAGTTGTTCAATAAATACTTCGACCAGAGCCTGAAATTGCTCAAGAGTCAAAGTTACGATCAGGCGGAAAACAATCTTTTGCTGGCTGAAAAACAAGCTATGAAAATGGATGCCGGCGATCAGCGCCGCGTTGATGTCTGGGGCAAACTGGCTCTTGTGCAGTCTTTGCGCAAGCTTCCTCAGGATGCGGAGCCATACATTGAAAAGGCGCGCAAAGAGAGAGAAGCAAATCCGAAATCCGATCCAAAGTATTTAGTGCAGGCAGTGAGTGAAACGGCTTCAGTCTATGAGCAGCAGAAGCAATATCGAAGAGCGCTTGAATTGAGGCAAATCGCGCTCGCCATGCAAAATGGATTTTCTGGAAAGGATAGCCCGGAGACACTGTCACTGGCTCAAAAATTTGCGCAAGCCAACGCAATGTCCGGCAAGCTGAGCGAAGCCGAGCAGCTATATAGCAAGCTTTTGGTACTTGAAGAGAAGAAATTCGGCAAGACCAGCCCGCAAATTTTGAATACCCTGAATGAGTATTCCGAGGTACTGACGCGGGAGAAAAAGACTGCAGAAGCATCGAAATTGAAAGCGCGCGCTCGGGAAATGCAGTTGCAACTGGCCAGTGGCGATGCTGCAAAGGCCTCGCCGGCAGGTAATCCCGAGCCTCAGTGGTAATGAGGCTTTGAGATTGGGAACCGAACAAACTCTCATGCGTCCTCCCAACGGATAAATGCCGGAGGAAGGAAAGAATGAGAAGGAGTATTTTGGCCTTAGTGGCAGTGAGTTTTGCGTTCACTATTCCGCTCCGCGCCGAGGCAGATCACACAATAGTTCAAAGAGATATTACTCAGGGACCCGCTGCTGTTGTTAACAGTTGGATGGAACCTGCCTATGAGCGTGTAAAAGAGACGACGGATGCTGAAGGCAATACGCGTCAAGTGCGCGAGCCTATCATTATGGAGCGCCACGAACGAGTCGTTATGCCCATTAGCGAGCAGCGCACTACAACTACCGTTGTAAACCGACCGGTTGTTCAGCAGACCACTTACCGCGCTGCGCGCCCGGTTTATAAGAAGAAAGTTGCTTACAAGCGCAAAGCCGTAGCTTATAAGAAACCGCGCTACAAATCAACGCAAGTGGCTCGCAGTGTGCGTCGCCGCCCGTCTAATTTGATTGCGGTAAAAACAGTTCGCCGTGTCGAGCGACCGACGGTTATTCAACGCACCGAACATTTCGAGCAAGAGAACTTGATTTACGATCGCCGCCACCCTGCACTCGACATGTAGAGGTTTTTAGGTGTGGAAATCGCAGTATTGAAGTAGGATAAATTAACTTCCACGTTTCTTCCCGCGTTGGCTGTTTGGTTTAGCGAGGCAATAAAATGCCTGGTCCTTCTGTCGATTCTCTGCCGTTTTCCAGTACGCATATCGCGGACATCTTTGGGCAGCGCGCTTTTGCCAACGGTCTCTCTTACAAAAGTAAGGGCGCTGTTCTGCGGGTTTCTGTAAATCTCGAAGCCAATGAAATCAGCGGTTCTGTTCAAGGGCAACGCGATTTGCCGTATCAGGCGCGTGTCACGCTCAACGAGCAAGGATTTATCATCGGCGCATATTGCTCGTGTCCCTTCAGGAACTACTGTAAGCACGCAGTCGCACTGCTTCTGGAAGCCGGCTCGATTTACGGCTTTCGCGAAGAGATTGTCGTCGAACCCAGGGATTTGCCCAGGAGTGTTCAGCACTGGGTGGACGAGCTGAAGGAAAGCATTTCTGAAAGTGCAGTGGACAAAGCCGGGAACGCCGCTGAGAAAATTGCCGCTGAGTCGGTCATTTACATCATCGATAAATCACGATTCGGGCCAATTCCGACACTCGAGCTGACACCATATTTGGTAGCTAAGAAAAACTCAGCAGGTTTGCAGAAACTTGTCGTCGCCGCCTTCGAGGATTTGAATGCGGACACCGGCGCCACCAAGGAAGACGAATCTATTGCGCAGTTTGCCATGGCGGCATTGCGCTCCTCGTTTCTGGGGGATGTGCTGCGCGGCGATCCCGAACTCGTGCAGCGTCTTTTAGACAAAGTGGTCGCTACGGGCAGAGCCTATTTCCGCAGTGCATCCAATCCTCCGCTTTCGAAAGGACCGAGGCAGGAAGGTCGGGTGAAGTGGACTTTTCGCCGCGATGGATCGCAAGTGCCATCTGTGGTGGGTGAGCGCGAGAGCATCATTCCCATCATGAGTTCCTGCCCCGCATATGTGGACACGCATATGTGGCATCTCGGATTTTTAGATCTGCCGGTGGAGACGGAAACGATCGCCAAGCTTTTGACTGCACCGCCGGTGATGCCTGGCTTCGCTGAAAAAGTTTACGACCAATTGAAAGATCTGGCCTTGCCCGAGCATATCGATCTGCCTTGCCCGATGCTCGGTGAAGAGATCATAAACAATGAGCCCACACCGCAGGTTTCCTTTAGATCCATTCATCCATTGGGCAACGAGGCCGTCATGTATTGGCGTCGTGGATTCGAGCCCAACAAAAATGTGAATGTGCTCGATCTTTCTTTTGATTACGGCGGTCATGTTTTTGATCTCAAGGATGACGAGACCGAGCACAGAGAAGCTAAAGGTCAGAACACAGTCGTCTATCGCCGCGATGCCAGAAGCGAAAAGCAATTTGTGTGGATGCTTCAAGAGCTTGGATTCGAAGCTCTGCCGCTGCATTCGGATAAGAAGAAGATGCGCTTTGTCCTTAGAGATGACAGCGATTATCGCTGGTTGCATTTTGTCGAGACAATTCTGCCGAAATTGGCGAAAGCTGAGTGGAAAGTCGAAATCGACGATACGTTCTCCTATCGGGTCATAAAGCCGGAAGAGGCAATCGAGTATGACCTGTCGGAAAAAGGCGCCTGGTGGTTCGTGCTCGAAATGGGCGTTACGCATGAGGGCAAGCGCCTTTCACTTTTTCCTGCCATCATCAGCGCGATAAAGAGGGCAGGACTGACGAAGGCGAACACCCTCGACATTCAGAGCCTCAACATCAATGGAAATTTTTATGCTCCGCTGGAGGACGGTCGTTTAATAGCGCTTCCCTTTGACAGAGTAGCCGGTGTCATCGAGCTGATTCTCGAGCTTTTCAATGCAGACGCAGGCGAGTGCGGCGTCGGGCCGGAGAGTCTTCCGAAAATTCTGAATAGCCACATAAAAATAATGCCGACCGAACGCATTAAGAAGCTGGCGAAACAGTTGGAAAAGCTCGGCAGAATAGAGCCTCTTGAGACGCCCGATGACTTCGGCGCAGTGCTTCGCGACTATCAAAAAGACGGAGTTGGCTGGCTGGATTTTCTGACTGACATGGAAGCCGGAGGCATACTTGCGGATGACATGGGTTTGGGAAAAACCGTTCAGGGACTGGCGCATATTCTGCAGCGTAAACAGCGCGGTCTCTTGCGCGCGCCCGTACTTGTGATTTGCCCCACCAGCGTTGTGCCTAACTGGATGAGAGAAGCTGAGCGATTAACGCCCACTCTCAATGTTTTGCGCCTGACGGGCAATGACAGATTCGAGCGCTTTGGCGAAATTCCGCACGCGGATGTGGTGCTGACCAGCTACGCACTGCTCCTGCGCGATGTGGAATCGCTGGCGCAAACTGATTGGGCGATGATAATTCTTGATGAATCCCAATATATAAAAAACGCTTCTACCGCGCTTGCGAAAGCTGCTTGCAAACTGCGCGCAAACGCTCGCTTTTGCTTTACCGGCACGCCTGTGGAGAACAGCTTGACCGAACTGTGGTCGCAGTTCAGTTTTCTCATGCCGAACATGCTCGGCATGAAAAAGAGCTTTGGCAATTTTTTCCAGAAGCCGATAGAAAAGCACAGCAATGTCGAGCGTATGCAGATGCTCCAACGCCGAATTCGTCCATTTATTTTGCGCCGCACGAAGAGTGAGGTAGCGCAGGAACTGCCTGCAAAGACAGTGATTTTGCAGCCGATAGAGCTGGTCGGGCAGCAGCGCGATCTTTACGAGGCAGTGCGTTTGGCGATGCACAAACGAGTCAACGAAGAAATTCGCGATAAAGGCATCAAGGGAATCCGCATAGTGGTTATCGATGCGCTGCTGAAACTGCGCCAGACATGCTGTGATCCGCGCATTGTCAAACTCAAAATGGCCGACGGGATTACAGACAGTGCAAAGATTGAGACGCTTATGGACATGCTTCCGCAGCTTGTTGAAGAAGGGCGAAGGATTATTATTTTTTCGCAGTTTCGCAAAATGCTCGAGCTCATTGAGCTGGAGTTGCAGCGGGAGAAACTCGACTACGTCATGCTCACGGGGCTTACGAAAGAGCGCCAGCCGATTATTGACAGGTTTCAGCGCGGTGAAGTGCCAATCTTTCTCATTAGCTTGAAAGCCGGCGGCACCGGATTGAATCTCACTGCTGCCGACACGGTCATTCACTACGATCCATGGTGGAATCCGGCGGTTGAAGATCAAGCTACGGATAGAGCTCACCGAATCGGGCAGGACAAGCCGGTCTTTGTATATAAATTCATTGCTCGCGGCAGTGTGGAAGAGCGCATTGTCGTGATGCAGCAGCACAAGAAAGGGATAGCCGGCGGCATTTTCACCGAAGGAAAAGCCGCGTCTCTGGCGGTCGATCAAGAAGAAATCGACTTCCTGCTGCAGCCGTTGGATATGCCCGATCCGCGCATGATGCGCCGGTGCAACCCGACGAAATTGAGAATAGTCGAGTAACACCACAGCTCGAACACATAATCAATCAGCAATTCACTGCCCTCTCGTTCGAGTAGATGTGGCGGCAATTTTTTGCCTGTCATAGCCTCGTCATAACTGGCGCCTAATTTGGCATCGTTGCTGCCGACTCCTCGCACTGAATCCAAGGAGGTCTTCATGACCGAACATCTCGAGTTTCAAGCTCCAGTAATCGAAAGAACTTCCGCAATCGGGCATGCTGAAACTGCTGGAGCACAGATCTCCGTAGAAAATCAGAGTGGCGCCAGCTCTATTTTCAACGCGATTGAGTCAGGTGCATCTTTGGGTTTGCCTCAGTTGCAGTTTGCCGGTGACCTTGGTAAGGACGTTTGGGGAAATGCAAGAGGCGCCGCCAACGCGATTGGAAACGAGCTGTTCGACTTTGCTCCACCCGCGCCTGCCGAGTCTGCTCCACCCGCACCTGCCGAATCTGCTCCGCCCGCGCCTGCCGAATCTGCTCCGCCCGCGCCTGCCGACGAGATCATTCGACGTTCCGAACCGAATGCTCAATCTGATGAAAGAAAAAAATTGGCAGACAAATCCAAAGAGGATTCCAATGACGAGCCGAGCGTGCAGGACCTTCTTGAAGCGCGCGTTTCTGAAATGAGCAGGCAGCTTTTTAACTACATCACAAAGCTCAAGCGGTTGAGCGGGCTTTAGAACTTTGATTTCCGCGCGCAGCATAGTGCTGTTCTGACACAAACGTTTGGTCAAGCGAACTCCAGTTTCATGCATCAGCAGCGTGGTGCACTAAGCTGGAGTTTCGCATTAGCCTGCTTGTAGCTGTTTGCGCCTAAACGCCTACTTCTTGCCCGGATTCTATGTATGCGGCAAGGTCGATTTCTACAGCTTCTTCCTGCGCGATAGCATCGAGGTCGGCATTGAGCTTTTTCGCGTCCATTGAATCAGGAACTACAACAATTGCATTCATGCAGAAGAGCGGTGTGCCTGTTTCCGGAGCTGGAACCAATTCGGTTTCCATCGATTGAATGTTGATGCGATGGTTCTTCAGGTAGGACGAAACCTTGTGAACGATGCCCTCGTGATCGGCGCCGGTCAGGCAGATCTGGTATGCGCTGTGATTTTTGTATTGTGCATCGTTGGGCGCTTTCGTCTTCTTCGTCGTGACGTGAATCTTCTCTTTTTCGAGTTGTTCGAGGTCCTTCAAAAGCGCGGGCAGTTTATCTTCGTTGACAGTGACGAGCGCAATCGCTGCAAACTCGCCGCCCAAAACCGTCATGCGGCTGTCTTCCAAATTGGCGCCGTGGCGCGTAATCACTTCCGCCAGATGCGAAACGATTCCAGGTCTATCTTCGCCGACCGCTGTTACCAATAAGTGCTCTTTCATCGCTCCGTCCTTATATAACGTGCCAACTTACATAATCTACCCGTGATGAAATTCCAGCCAAACATAATACTATCCGGCTTGAGACAAGCCCAAATAAACAGCGAATTCGAGCCTATTTTCCGCATTGTCAATGCCAAATGTAAACAAAATCCGAAAAACCTCTCGACAAGGTTAGCCCGGTCCTGTTACCCTCAAGGGGTAATTTGTCGTCCAGGATGTTTTAAATCCTTATATGCCGCTCCGCAAAAGAGTGAATGTGATTGAATCCGCTGCCCGCAACCACGGGCATCATCATCACCATCATCATTCTTGAAACGGGAGCGGACCCTCACGACAGACTAGCTTTGCAATCTTGCAAGAACTGTTGAGACCCGCTCGGAAGGCGGGTTTTTTTGTTAGCGCTTGTTTTGGAAATATTTAGAGAAACCGATAGAGACACCAATGAGGCAGCGAAGGAAACGAAAATGAAGAACACAATCGATGCGCCGATAGAAAAGAGAGACACTGCAGCAACGGTGGAAGCCGGGCAGGCTGACGATCTCGACGTCCTGAAAATGGTCTTGCCGTCCGGGCGCATTCAGGAAAAGGTTGTTTCTCTTCTGGAAAGAGTTGGGCTGAGTTTCACCAAAAGCGGTCGCTCTTATCGTCCCCGTACCTCGCAAACTGGCGTCGTCGCCAAGTTTCTCAAAGCTCAGAACATTCCCGATCTGGTAGCGCTCGGTCGTCACGATTGTGGCTTTTCTGGCTTGGACTGGATCGTCGAGCGCGAAGCCGATGTCGTCGAACTGCTGGATCTCGGGTATGACCCTGTTTCGATTGTTGCTGCCATGCCGGAGAATCTGGCGAAAGAGTCGCTTGCAGAGCGGCGGGAGCGCAGATTGGTTATTGCCTCCGAGTATAGAAATCTCACCCTCAATTACATCAAGTCGCAAAATCTCAATGCTGATTATGTTCAAACCTTCGGCGCAACAGAAGCGCTGCCGCCCGAGGATGCCGACATGATCATCGATAACACGGCGACAGGAGAAACGATTCGCCAAAATCGTCTTGTCATTGTCGATACGCTCCTTCAATCCAGTACGCGTTTTCTCTGCAATCGAAAAGCGCTCGAAAATGATGCGAAGCGCAAGAAGTTGGAAGAACTGGTGATGCTCATGAAGAGCGCCCTGCGCGCCAACGACAAAGTCTTGCTGGAGATGAACGTCAATTGCGAGAACTTCGAGAAGCTGGTTTCCATCCTGCCGTGCATGAAAGCTCCGACCATCTCCGAGCTTTATAAAGGCAGCGGCTATGCGATTAAAGTGGCGGTTCCATCATGTGATGTTTCGCAGTTGATACCGCAATTGGTCGCTTTCGGCGCAACGGACATACTCGAATACAAACTGGAGAAGATCGTTGTCTAAGGCTAACTCAACTGCAACCACCAAGAAGACAGGCGTTTTCCCCAAGCGGATCGTGCTTGAATTGCCCTTCTACGATCTGCCAGGAGGCGGCAGAAGCGAGTATGCTCGGCTGGATTTCTGCGAGAACACCGAGGGTTACCCGGAGTCTTATCCGGGGGGCATGCCGGAAGACTGGAGCAGTCGATATCCTGAGTATACGGATTTGGTAAACAAAGTCGCCGGAATGTACGATCTGCGCCCGGAAAACGTCATTCTGACGAATGGCAGCGACGAAGGGATCATGGTTGTCTGCAACACGTTTATTGAACCTAATGAAGACTCGGCAGTTGTGTCGCGCCCCTGCTTCACTGTCATCCCGCACAGTCTGAAACTCTCCGGTGCCACTGTTGTGAGCGTCGATGTGCTGCCGGATTTGAGTTTCGACCTGGACGGCATTGAGTCTGCCTTGAAGAAGGGTCCGAAGATTGCCTTCTTCGCCACTCCCGAGAATCCAACCGGCGCCCAGATTCCAGCCGAAGTCATTGAAGGCTGGTGCAAGAACTATCCGGATACATTGATAGTGATTGACGAAGCATACAGCGAGTTCGCCGGCACTACAGTTTTGCCGCTGATTGATAAGTACAGCAATTTGCTCGTATTGAAGACATTCTCCAAAGCATGGGCTTTAGCAGGACTGCGACTGGGTTGTGTTTTCGGGCAGCCGCGGCTTATCGAGTATTTGAAGATCGTCACTCCAGTGTTTAGCGTCAACAATGCGGCGGTCTGGACGGCGCTAAAACTCATCGATCGCCGCGACGATGTAGATGCATATGTGAAACAAGTCAACGAAAGAAAGCAGCAGCTCGTCAAGGCGCTTGCCGAGCGCAATTTCGAAGTGGTGGATGGCGCGGGAAATGCTGTTTTGCTCTCGATGGGATTTCTTGCTTCGAAGTTTTGCGAGTTTTGCAAAACGGAGAAAGTGCTGGTGCGCAACAGAAGCAGACAGGTGTTTCCTTCCCCCGACTATGATCCGATGTGGGGACGAGTGCGCGTGTCAATCGGAACAGATGAAGAGCAAGCGCGGTTTCTTGCCTGTGTAGATAAGTTTCAATCCAGCTATGGCGTAATTTTCGACCTGGATGGAACGCTTGTCGATACCAGTGCGAGTTTTGACGAAACGGTCGCGCAGATGGTCGAGCGATATTCCGGAAAACCGCTGGCGAAGGATGAGTTGAAGACACTGCGCGAAGAGGGAGGGCATAACGACGACTGGGTCGCCTCGCTGGAATTGCTGAAGCGTCGTGGTGTCAGCATGTCGATGCGCGAATTTTCTCCCGAAGCCACCAAGTTGTATTTGAGCCTCGCTCCCAAAACCGAACGCTTGCTCATGGCTCAAGAAGCATTGAAAAAACTGGCAGCGCGCTATCCAATTTTTATTGTCACCGGTCGCACGAGAGGAGAGTACGATCCGATTTGGGGAGAGCGGCTGAACCCTTTGTTCAATCGTGTCTACTGCCTGGACGATGTGCCCGGTCTCGGACCCAAACCATCGCCAGATTACATCAATCGCAATCTGGAAGATTTTAAATTGAAGTTCGGCATTTATATAGGCAACTCCGTTGACGACATGCAGGCGGCGCAAGCGGCCGGCATCGATCGCATCGCCATCAATACTTCGGCATCAGAAAGCGCTCTCAGCGAAGCCGGAGCACAAATGATAATCAAAGACATGAGCGAATTGGAAAAGGTGTTTCAACTATGAAAAGCACGATGCAAAACGATCGTCAGTCTGAATCAGGCGCGGAGGCTGGTGGCGCAAGCCGCGCGGCGACGGCTGCGCGCAAGGCGACAGTGGAGCGGCAAACCAAGGAAACGCAAATCTCGATTCGAGTCGACCTGGATAATCCGGGCGAGGTTTCCATCAAAACTTCACTGCCGTTTTTGTCGCACATGCTGGAAGCTTTTGCCGTACACGGGCGCTTCAGTTTGGTAGTCGAGGCAACCGGCGATGTCGAGGTCGATCCGCATCATCTGATCGAAGACACTGGTATCGTACTTGGTGAAGCACTGTTTAAAGCACTGGGCGGTTTCAAAGGCATCGAGCGCGCCGGCTGTTTTACTTATCCGATGGATGGCAGCCTGGTTTTGGTCGCCATAGATATTTGCGGGCGGCGCAATCTGTCCTGGAAATTGCAATTCAGTAATTTCACAGTCGGCAACATCGATCCGAATCTGTTTCGCGAATTCTACAAAGGTTTCGTTGACGGGCTGCGCGCCACGCTCCATATCAAAATGCTGGAAAGCGACAACGATCACCACGTCATCGAAGCGTCATTCAAAGCGCTTGCTCGTGCATTTCGCCAGGCGGTCACGCCACTTCCAGGCAACGAATATCTGAGCACCAAAGGAGTTTTGGATGATAACTAAGGTCGACCTGGTGGATGTCGCTGGAGGCAATCTGGGCAGCGTCAAGCGTTGTCTGGACAGGCTTTCGGTTGAATACAATCTGGTCAATCCTGGAAACTTGCCTGACGGTTCGCGCCCGGTTATTTTGCCGGGAGTCGGAAATTTCGGCGCTGTTATGGGAAATTTACAAAGAGAAAAATTCGATCAGCGAGTAAAAGAACTTGTTGAAAGTGGGACGCCATATTTGGGAATTTGCGTCGGCATGCAGATTCTTTTCGATTACAGTGAGGAGTCTGACAGCGCGGGTATGGGCATTCTGCCCGGCAAGGTAGTGAAATTCCGCGCCGGTAAAGTTCCACAAATAGGTTGGAATTCTATTGAGGCGAAACAGGAGAAGTGGCCCAATGGATTCGTCTATTTCGTCAATTCATTTGTCGCCGCCCCGGAAGTCTCTTCCGATGTTTTGTATGCCTCGGATTACTTCGGTGACTTCTGCGCCGCCGTGCGCCGAGACAATATCACTGCTTTCCAGTTTCACCCGGAGAAGAGTGGTGAATTTGGGCAACAACTTCTCGTAAATTGGTTGAACGGAGTTTCCAATTCAGAGGGCGTGGCGCCGCGCATCTTGAACAAAACACTTGCGTCTCAAGGAGTGGAAAATGCTGACTAAGCGCATCATTCCTTGTCTGGATGTTAAAGACGGTCGCACCGTCAAAGGTGTCAATTTTTCCAATCTGCGCGATATGGGATGTCCGGTGGAACTCGGATTGATGTACGAGAGCCAGGGCGCCGATGAATTGATGTTTCTCGACATAACTGCATCCGTTGAAGGTCGCTCGGCGATGCTCGAATTCGTGGAACGTGTCGCCGACAAATTGTCGATACCTTTTACGGTGGGTGGCGGTGTTTCCTCCAGAGACGATGTCACTGCTCTTTTGAACGCGGGCGCTGATAAAGTTTCCATGAACACTGCCGCCGTGCGCAGACCGGAGGTAGTCGATGAAGTCGCTACTCAATTCGGTTCGCAGTGCTGCGTGGTGGCGATCGACGCTCGCAAGAAAACTGATGGCGATGGTTGGGAAGTTCTCGTCAAAGGCGGCAGAGAAACCACAGGCTTGGACGCGCTCGAGTGGGCTAAGGAGTGTGCAAAACGAGGTGCTGGAGAAATCCTTCTTACGTCGTGGAACCGTGACGGCATGCAAAATGGTTTTGATCTGGAAATGGTAAAAGCATTTTCTGAAACTTTATCCATTCCTGTTATCGCATCAGGCGGCGCGGGCAATCCGGAAAGCTTTGTTGAAGTTTTTCAAAAGGCTAGTGCCGACGCAGCGCTTGCCGCCAGCATCTTCCACGATCGAATCTACAGTATCGGCGATGTAAAACAAGCCGTGAAAAATGCAGGAATAAGTGTGCGGTACTGAGCACCAATTTTTGTAAGACATATCTTTTTTAACGCGTTCAAGGCGAACGCATGACAAATCCAAACTCCACACCGGTGAACCATGATCATACCCAGCATTGACATTATGAACGGCAAAGCAGTTCAGCTAAAGCAAGGCAAGGAGCTTGTTTTGGAGAGTGAGCGCTCGCCGCTCGAACTGGCGCGTGAGTTCAACAGATACGGCGAGATTGCTGTCATCGATCTTGATGCGGCAATGGGGAAGGGAAACAACAGAGAGATTATCAGAGACATTTGTAAGGTCGCTGATGCGAGAGTCGGTGGTGGCATTCGCGATGCGGAGACCGGGCGCGAGTATTTGAAAGCCGGTGCCAAAGCTCTAATATTTGGAACTGCCGCAGTACCCGAGATCTTGAGCGAATTTCCTTGCGAAAGAGTTATGGTGGCGCTTGATCAAAGTGGCGGCAAAGTTGTCGATAAAGGATGGACGAACAGCACTGGGGAAACCGTTTGGGAGCGGGCAGAGCGGTTGACGCCCTACTGCGGATCTTTTCTCACTACGTTTGTCGAGAACGAAGGTGGACTGGGCGGCATTGATATGCAAGCGGTGAAGGAAGCAAAAGAAAAGTTGAAACGGCCGGTCACCGTGGCCGGTGGCATCGCCGCTACCGATGAAATTGTCGAGATTTCGAAAATGGGTCTCGACGTGCAGGTTGGCATGGCTTTGTATACGGGTCGCATTGACTTGGCTGACAGCGTTGTCGGCGCAGTAAAATTCGACGACAAGGGGCTCGTGCCGATTGTCGTTCAAGATGTCAGCGGAAAAGTATTGATGCTCGCATATGGCAATCAGGAGTCTTTGAAGCGTGCGCTGACCGAAGGAAAAGGGATTTATTTCAGCCGGTCACGACAAGAAATCTGGGAGAAAGGATTGACATCCGGCAGCGTACAGGAATTGATCGCGTGCCGTGTAGACTGTGACAGAGACTCGCTTTTGTTTACCGTGCGCCAATCTCAAGGTGCCTGCCACACAGGCTCTTACAGTTGTTTCGGTTCGGCGGCGGCGCATCGCTCATTCGCCATCGAAGAACTCTTCGAAACCCTTCGGCAGCGAAAGGAAAATGCTCCCGAAGGCTCATACTCGGCGACACTGTTTCAAGACCGCGATAAACTCTCCAAAAAGCTTATGGAAGAGGCATTTGAAGTGGTATCGTTTAAGTCGCGCGAAAACCTTCGCTGGGAGATAGCCGACTTACTTTATTTCGTAGGCGTGCTGGCTGTTGATGAAGGACTTGATTGGAAAGAAATCGAGCTGGAGCTTGGGGGACGACACAAATGATTCCGCTTTACAAGGGTGTCGATGCCATTGCCTGGTTGAAAAAGATGGCCAGCGGTTCTGGAGCGGACAATGAATCAATACCGGCGCCGCCTCCATTGACCGGCTCATCAGCGAGTGGTCCGCCTCTGGCTGCCACCAAGCATAGTGGTTCATTTGCAGCGCTCAGCATTCAGCAAGAAGTAGAGCAGATCATCAATCATGTGCGCCGCGAAGGTGATGCGGCAATCACTCAATTAGCCAGTCGATTTGGCGACACGATCATGCCTCCGCTGTTCATGGAACAGGAAGGCATCGATGCGCTTGCCGGGCAGCTTCCGGAAGATACGGTGAAAACGATCGATCTTGCTGCATCGCGTATTCGCGCATTCGCTGAAGCAACGCTCGCTGCAATACGCCCTATTCACGTTTCTTACGAACGTTTCGACACCGGGCTCAACTTCCGCCCGGTATCGCGCGTTGCGTGCTACGTGCCCTCAGGACGTTTCCCCCTCGCATCCACTGCCTTGATGACCGCTATCACAGCTAAAGTCGCAGGAGTCTCTGAAGTTTTCATTCTTTCCCCGAATTTGACGGATGAGATTTTATATGCGGGCACCGTAGCTGGTGTCACCGAGTTTCACCAAATTGGTGGCGCGCAGGCAGTCGCCGCGGCCGCTTTTGGAACAAAGACTATTAAGCCGGCGGACATGGTCGTCGGACCGGGCAATGCATATGTGACAGAAGCGAAGCGGCAATTGCAGGGTCGCATCGGCATCGACATGCTGGCGGGACCGAGCGAAATTTGTATCATTGCCGATCACGGAAGCAATCCGTATTGGCTGGCACTCGATTTGCTTTCGCAAGCCGAGCACGATCCGGATGCGCGCGCGTTCCTTCTCACAGACGACGAAGCGGTAGCGACACAGGTTTTAGCTGAAGTGCCCAAGGTTCGCGGCGAAATTGCGCTTCCCGACTTCATTGACGAGAGTTTGAGCAAGAGCGTCATTCTTGTTTTGCCGGACATCGTGTCCTGCATCGCCGCCGCAAACAGTATAGCTCCTGAGCACTTGCAATTGCATGTCGCCAAGCCGGAAGATTTGCAACCGCACCTGGTCAATTATGGTGCGCTCTTCATAGGCTACAACGCGACTGTTCCAAATGGCGATTATGTCGCGGGTCCTAACCACACACTGCCGACGAATCGCTCCGCTCGTTTTGCCGGTGCGCTCAGTCCGCTGACTTTCTTGCGCGCTCAGACATGGATCCGCGTGCGCTCCAATGCCAACGAATTGCATCAGGAGACAGAAGCGTTTGCCAATCTGGAAGGTCTAAACGCCCATGCTGCGGCACCGCGTGCCCGTTATATGGGAAGTTGATCCGCAACGATTTGATACGAATTTTTCGCAAATCTCGAATATTTGAAACTCTCGCAAAAATGTTCCGTCCATTCCCAGTTACGCACTGATATGGGGATTTCGAAATATGGACGTTTTTGAATTCCTTTTGACTAATGAAGCGCACCTTGCTCATAGACTGAACAAAACCGCTGCGCATTATGCTGACTGGACGCAAGATAGAGTATTCGAGGAAACAAAACGAGTTTTAGACGGGCTCAACGGCAATTTCAAGAAAGAGAATGCAGTGATCAGCACAATTACGGACATAGACGGAATGGAAGACATTATCGCGGAGGCTGAAAGGCATCGTAACGAGATGAAAGCAGACGCGGAAAATCTTTGCATGATTCATGTCGACGAACCCGGTTTCGAGCAAGGTTTGCAAATCCTCGCCGATAAGTTCGAGCGCCATCGGGAGTTTTGTGCCAAAACGCTGTTTCCTCGCTTGAGAGAACACGCCGAACCCGAAGAGCTGGAAAGCATTGCGGATCAATTGGATGCAGTCATCCTCGACGGTTAATTTCACCCAAATTGAGCGATTTTAAGCCTCTCTGGCCGCAACTTTCCGGCGGCAGTTTTAACGTGCTTTGAGTTTGTTTTTTTGCACATTGTGGAATGGAGGTAACATTCCCCAACTCTTATTACTAGGTAAAACTTATGCAAAAGGCTCGCGCTTTGGCGTTGGTTTCGTTGTTCGTCGCATGCATTTCTCCAGCCCAGTCGCAAGGCCTGATGGAGGGCACATTTGTCCGAGGTCTTGGCGCCGGCATGGGGGCCGGCACGGCTGCCAGCTTGAGCAAAGGTAAGACTGTTCGTAATACATACGAGCAGATGTTGCAGGCACAACAAGCGATGCTTGCTCAAACAAAGGCGATCGAGCAGTACGTCGCGACCGGTGCGCAGTTGCAAGTGAAGAAACAGTGGGCGAATGCTGAGCAGTATTTCCAATCGGCCTTGCAATTGATCGCAAAACGAGACGGACCCGGCAGTCCGAAGAGCGTCCCTGTGCTGGAAAAGCTGGCGAAGGTCAGCAAAGAGCAAAACAAGTTGGACCAGGCAATCGGATATCAAAAAACCGTTGTGGCGTTCGCCAATCGCGGTGCGCAACAAAACCCGGCTGCCGCTGTTCAGGCGCAGGCGGATCTGTCGTCGATGTACATGGACAAAGGTGATTTTTCGAACGCAGAAGGTGTGCTCAAGCAGTCAACTGAGATTGTTCGTCGCGATAAGTCGATCAATCCAAAGACCTACTCGTCCACTCTGAAAGTCTATGGCGTGGTCCTGCGAAAGCTGAACAAGATGGCGGAGGCGGACTTGATTGAGGCTGAGTTGGCGCAGCAGAGTGGTGAAGCTGCAGCTACCACAGCGGCATCGACATCGGCATCGACATCGACATCGGCATCGGCATCGGCATCGGCAAATGAACAGCATGTTACTGCGGCACCGGCGGTGGTGCCTGCCGCAACGACTTCGACTGCTGGAACGACGACTGCTGCGACTTCCGTAACTGCGACGACTCCGGCGGCAACTCCTGCGGCAACTCCTGCGGCAACTCCAGAGCCGGATGCCGCGAGCACCGCCGCAGAATCAAAAGCAGAAACTTCAAGTTCTGCGTCGGCCGCTGCAAGTACGTCAGATGGTGCCACTTCCTCCTCTGCTGCATCTCCATCGGCTGCTGTATCCGAATCCGCGACAGCGGCACCAGCAGCAAATGCAGCTCCACCTGTTTTGTTACCGCCGCCAACAGCAGATTGGCCTGTAATGGGTGAAGATGGAAAGATCGTCTCTGAGCCAAGCGTGCCGCAAGCGAAGAGTTCTCAACCCGCACCGGCTAGTTCTGCGCCGGCACCGGCGAGTTCAGAACCCGCACCGACGAGTTCTGCGCCGACATCGGCGAGCCCTGCAGGCGAAGCGGCGCCATCGACCTCTTCGCAAACTACTTCTGCAAGTCCTGCCGAAGCTGCCGATAGCGGCAAGTCTGAAGGTAAGCAAGGTTCAGCAGAATGACTGACGGCACAAACTCAGCAAGCAGCAATTGGGAAACGGCCGTCGCTGCCACTCAGTTCGACCCGCTTCTAAAAGAGTTGCCGGAGCAATACGAGCTGCTCATGAAGGTTCGCGAAGGTGGCATGGGTGCCATCTATCGTGCGAAAAACCGTTACACCGGTGCGAGTTTTGCCATCAAAATTCTTCTGCCGAAATACGCAGCCGACGAAGATATGCGCCAGCGCTTTATCACTGAAGCCAAAGCTGCAAGCGCGCTAAAACATCACGGCATCTGCCAGGTGCGCGACTTCGGCATCACAAAGAGCAAGATGCCTTATCTCGTCATGGATTGGCTCGACGGCATGACTTTGCATGAGCGGGTGAGCACGAAAGGACCGATGACCTCCCGCGAGGCAATTCCAATATTTGTGCAGATCGCGTCTGCCATGGGTCATGCGCACAAGCAGAAGGTCATACATCGCGACCTGAAGCCGGAGCACGTTGTGCTTTGCAAGAACGAGGTCGGCGAACTCAATGACGTTCGCATAGTCGATTTCGGCATAGCCAAACTCATTCACGACGAAGGCGCACCGGCTCCCAAAGAAGGGCTGACGATGGACGGCATGGTCATCGGAACGCCGCTCTACATGAGTCCGCAGCAGATCAAGGGTGTAAAGCTCGACGGCTCTACGGATGTGTATTCGATGGGTTGCTTGATGTATTTCACGATGTCGGGAATTCCGCCCTACGAAGGCGAGAACTACATGGACGTGATGTACAAGCACGTCAACAATCCGCCGCCGGAATTTCCGTCCCAGATCAAGGTTTCCGATGATCTGAAAAACATCATCTTCCGTGCGATGGAGAAAGAACCGCAAGATCGTTTCCGCACAATGGAAGATCTCATCACCGAGCTGAAGAAACTCACTAAGGGAGTAAGTGTCGAGCGTAAAACCCTGTCGCACGACCGGGCGAAAAATAAGCAGAAGTGGATGACCGTCGCCTATTTCATCGGCGGATTTGTGGTTATGTACGTTCTTTCGGTGCTTTTGCAGACGCTCATGGAGCCTGATAACAGTAGGGCCGATTCGGGTAAGAAACCCGCTCAACAGAGCTCAAAATAGCCATCCTGTTTGCAGTTTGGGTGTTGGGTAATTCCACCATTCCCAAGTTTCCGGTGCGTGCATATGATGTGATTGCTTCCGAACAATCTATAGGCAATGCGAGGGGATTTACTTCCCTGCGGATACAGTTTGGTCGCGACCGACCTCCCTCTAAGGCACCAAGATGAACGAACGCCATATCGAATTGGCGCAGGCGCAACCTGATGAGGTTGCCGCCCAGACGCCGGCGGAAAACCAGGGGCTTTTCGCTGATGCCTATGATTTTGTAGAGCGCCACCCAATCGCCTCGGCTGTGACCGTGGGGATTGTCGGTGTGGGCGCCTATGCCGCTTCCAGATACGTTCCTTACGCACTCAGCCAGCGCGCCCTGACGGCAGCAGCCAAAGCCCTGGATCCTCAGGACGTGCGAATCATTCCGCTGACGGCGGAGAATCTCCCCGGTGCTATCAATGCCGGAAAAGACGGATTTCGCTATGGTATGGGTTTTCTCAATCCGGCATCCGACTTCGCCGCTTCGCTCAATCCCCTGGCTAAGAAGGCGGTGGGCGGCAGTATGCCACACACTGAGCTGAACGCGCGTTATTTTGTCGCTGTGGACAAGGAAAATCGGGTTTTGGGGACGACCGGGCTTTATCAAACCAGCAAAGACCAGGCAGAAGCGCTCTGGTTGGGTTGGATGAGCGTGCGCCCTGCATATCGAGGCAAGGGCATTGGGCAGAAACTGCTCGATTTCTCCATTGATGAAGCGAAGAAGGAAAACGTCGACTATCTGAGGCTTTTCACTAGCACCTCTCGAGGCGAGCGTGCCGCCCAACCTCTGTATGAGCGCGCCGGACTGAAGATTGTAGGCGAAGAAAAGCATTCGCTGCCGATTCCGGGGTTGAAGTTCTTATTCCGAGAAATGCCGCTCCGACCTGTAAAGCCTCAATCGGCTTAGAGTTTCGGGTTTTTGTAAAACTTGAGTGCTCGCATGAATGGCAGGCGGGAACCTCACGCCATTTCGCCCGGTCGAACCTTTCACAATGTCGAAAGAAGGTGCCCAATGGCTAGAAAGAAAAACGAACACAAAGGCGAGCACAAAAACGAACACGAGACCGATCACGAGCGCGTTGAGGAAGTGACCGAAGCCGGAGATATCGGTGACGAACAACTCCCTGCCGGCGAGATCAAGACCGATAAGGCTGCCTGGAACTACGAAGCCAATAAAGTGAAAAAGGACGAGACGCCCGATGAGTTGAAAGATTTCCTTTCATCGTTCTAAACCGCGCGCTCGAAACGCAAAACTTAAGCAGAAAGTTCTTTGATAGCGAGCGCGAGTAAATCCATTTCGGGAATATGACGAGAAGCGGTTTTAACTGTTCTCGATCAGGTTTTCTTTGAGCGATTCAGAGCGTCAAGATTCAACTTTCAAGGAAGGGGAGCAGTCTTCTTCCGATCGGCATTCTCCGGTTTTTCCACAAGACCACGTGGTTGGCGGCCGTTATAAAATCCTCGAGCAAATCGGCAAGGGCGGAATGGGGATTGTCTACAAGGTCGAGCAAGTTTTTGTAGGCAAGAAGTTCGCGCTGAAGACAATCGACGCGCGTCATCTCTCCGATGCCACCACTCGCAGGTTTCAACATGAAGCCCGTGCTACCTTCGCCGTTGACCATCCCAACATTGTTTCAGTTCACGACTATGGGCTTCTTGATGATCGAACGCCATTTCTTGCGATGGAATTGGTGACAGGTCACACGCTCTCCGCGCAGCTTGCCGCTCGCTCACTTACTGTTGAAGAGGCAATTCCAATTTTTGTGCAGGTCTGTTTTGGTTTGGCTCACGCTCATAAACTGGGCATTGTTCATCGCGACATCAAACCAAGCAACATCATGATTATCGATAGTGCTGAAGCTGGCACCGAGGGTAGTGTCAAAATATTGGACTTCGGCATCGCCAAGTTTACTCACCATGAGGATGGCGAAATCCAAGCACTGACGAAAACCGGCGAGATATTTGGAAGCCCTCTCTACATGAGCCCCGAGCAGTGCATGGGAATGAAGGTCGACCATCGAAGTGATGTCTATTCGCTTGGTTGTGTTTTGTATGAAGCATTGACGGGAACGCCCCCGTTCGCTGGGGAGAATGCCTTGGCGACCATGATGATGCACAATTCGGAACCGCTTTTGAGCTTGAAGGAGGCATCGCTCGGCAGAGATTTTCCTCCCGAGATTGAAAAAATTGTTCAGACGATGTTGGCAAAGAAACCTGAGGAGCGATATCAGAGCCTGGGTGCTGCCGCGCATGATCTCGCTGCTGTGGCGCGCGGCGATGCGCTTGACGTATCGGTGCTCGGCGCCGGTCGCGCGGCTGGCATTAAGAACAATTCCGATAAGATGGTGACGGTGTCTCAGTCGCAGCTCATTTTCCAAATGATTGCGATATCGATTTTTTCCGCTCTTGTGTCGGCTCTCATAACGCATTTTGTCCAGGGCGGCGGCGATTCGCAGGCAACTGAAGGTCAAGCCTCAAGTCTTACGGATGCTCAGAAAAAAGAGCAACTGCCGCTTAGTTCTATCGAAAATCTTTCCGAGCGCGATACCAAATTTGTTGGCAAACAGCCGCCGTTCACTCACTTCAACACTTGGATAACGACAGACCCAACAGGGGATCGAGAATACGCAACAGTTGAACAGACGCTCGCGGAAGCGATGAAACAGGTGAAACGGGGTCGAGCTGATGTGAAGCTTGCTGGTGGCACTATCAACAAGGAAGTCCTCGATTATTTGGCTAAACAAAAGCATATCGAAAAGCTTGATTTTTTGAATGCAAGCCTAAGCAATCAGGATCTTGGAGCTTTAGCTGCTCTTCCAAAGCTGCACAGGATAAGTTTTTTGAATGCCACGCTGGATGATGTCGGTATAAAGCAAATGTTGGGGTGTGAAAATCTCGCTTACATCAAGATGGGAAGAACGCTATTTACCAATGCCGGGTTGTCGAGCCTGTCTAAATTCAAGCGTCTGTTATCGGTAAATTTGGAGAATAGTCGCCAGGTCACCGTAGATAGTGTCAGCTTGTTGTGCAGCAGTAGGACTATTAGTAGAGTAAATCTCAATCAATGTCCGAAGATAACCGTTGCGGATCGCGACTTTCTCAGGACCAAATTCAAGCACGTTATGTTTATCTTCGAAGAAGATAAAAACAGCGCAGATTAGTTGCAGAGCAGATTAGTTGCAGAGCAGATTAGTTGCAGATTGGGGGAAAGGTAAGGCAAGCAAGGTGCCCTACCAGACTCTGAATTCAGGCGGTGCAGTAATGGGTTTGAACTTCGAGGCCGTCATATTAATCAGTTCTTTGGGAGAGTCCAACTTTTCCTTTTTCGAGCGGTATATGCATCCATCCTTGGAAAAAAGCAGATCGCCGTTCTTATCCCAGTCTGCCCAATCAGCTTTGCCGACGTTGTATGTTTCCTTCCCATCCTTTGCAATCACTCTAAATTCTTGCACCCAGGGCGGGCCGTTCGTCTCGTGAAAGCCGAAGGTCGTCATCTGAAGGGTGTAGTCGCCATGCTGTTTTTCGTGGACATCGGGCGGATCGAGAGTCATAAACATTTCGTACTTTGGCGGTGTTTCCAACTTCAGTTCTTCGACGCGGTTTCGCTCATCTTCCTTCAAGTTTTCATACCAAATTTGCGCGCCTTCCAAAAAACCGTATGTTTCCTGCGCGTCCTGCAGCCGATCAAAATTGCTGTATACATCGAATTTGTATGTGGGCTCTCCAAATTCAGTTTGCACCCAGCCGTCGCGCTCCAGCCGCATATCCATGACCGGGCTGTCCTCTCCGCTTCCGGAGTCGGCACCGCACGGCGTCACATTTACACTCGCCGGCAATTCGCATGTGTCGCTCAGCTTCATTCGTGTGATTGAGTGATTGAGTTGCACATTTTTGTCATCGTCGAACAAGCCGCCGCCGCCCCACGCGCCCATGCCTTCCCATAGCGCGACTGCCGTAAGGTAGGGCGGCTTAGAGACTGCCGTCCAACTGTACATGGGACCTCTGTATTTCGCAGCGAAGTAGATCAAATATTTGCCGGAAGGCGATAAGTCAGCGCGCCGTTCGTAGATGCGACCTTTGAACCACTGGCCTTCTTCGAAAGTGTCGTCTTCCAAATTCCATTTTACGAGCTGAACAACCGCCGAAGGACCGCGGCGAAAGATGATGGCTACGGGCGCTTCCCGAGCGACGATTGCATAGCAGCGGCATGAGGCTTCCCGCACTTTCCGAACTAACTTCTCCCTACAAGTTTGATTCTTGAAATATTCGTTGCTCGATATTATCTCAATTTGCTCGGCTTCTTGCAGCAGCTGGTTGCGCTCCTTTGCTTTCGTAGAGACCGAAAGGTTTTACAAAGGAAGGCGCTGATTTCGATAACCACAGCTTTGCTGATGCGTCGTGCTTCAAATACGCATCGAGAAATGCGGTCGACATTTGCTCGGTGATCTCCTGATGTTTACTGTCGAGCGGCTTCGCCCTAAATCTTTTTCTCCCGCCGAAAACCCCGTGATCTGCATCATTAAGAATGACCAGGTATTGATCACTCTTTGTAATATTATCGAATGCAATTCTTCTTTCTTCTGCTTTGGTGTTATTCACCGGAGATGAATCAAGCGTTCCGGTAAAGTGTATGCCTGGTATCGCAATTGACCCGAAAACTTGGGCGGGATCCTGCCCCGTCCGTGGTGGCGTCGGACTTAAATAAATCGCCGCTTTGATTCGCTGGTCCGCACTGGAAACTCCCTTCGCTCTGCCTGAAAAGAAGCGCTGACCACTGGCAGTCAGAGCCGTCCAGGAGCCATATGAATGTCCTGCAATGGCGATTTCTTGCAAATCAATTTTTCCCTTGAGCGCCGGATCTGATGCGCTCAATTTCTCCAATTGATCTAGTACGAAATGGACGTCATAACTTCGGTTAACCGCGTGCTCTGGGTTTGCGAGCGTTTGCCGGAATTTCCCCATCAACTGTTCTCTGTTGGCAGTTTTCAAACTCAGGCCTGGTCGCCAAAAAGATTCATCACTGCCGGGATGTTGGATAAATACGCCAATATAGCCGTGCTCCGCCCAATAGTTGCCGAGATATTCGGCCGCTTCTCGCGAGCCACCGAGCCCGTGTGAGAAGACGACCGCCGGTACAGGTCTATCGATCTTTGATGGCAGATACAACTTTACGGGGATCGTTCGGTTCCTTTCGGTGTCTTGCCAGTCTTGGTACTTGACGGAGACCGCCGTGGAGCCGATTGCTAGCTTTTCGCTCGCGACCAGGCAGATTGCAGAAAGCAAAATGGCTATTGTTTTGTGACGGTGGCAGGCTTGCATAATCAATCCTTTGAATGTGAATGTATGCATGAATCTACGCATGAATGTACGAATAAAGTTGTGAATCCAATGAAGTCAAATACCCGCTTTAGCCAAGAAAGTTGCGCGCTCAAGAAAACTAGGGGGAACATTTGGCGGGAATGTTTGGGCCTGTTCAATTCAACAGTATATGTTTGTTTGACTAATCGTACAGTGATTGAGCTCATTGCGATGCATGAGTATCAGCCGATCGAATGACCCTTCGAGCGGCCGAACAGCCAGACAAATATCCTGCGAGCCAATTTTGATGGAGCCGCCAAGCCAGTCGGATAGCAAGCCTATCGAGGCACAATCTTTTGTACCTGATTCTATTCAGGTCTTCAACGAATCGAATTTCTACGGGAGATTCCTCGAAGATGTTCGGAATGCGAAGGCGCTTGTAATTCTGCAGAGTCCCTACATCACGCACAATCGCTGGTCGCAACTCAGTTCTGACTTTCGGGCGTGCGTCGATCGCCATGTGTGTGTATGCGTTTTTCTGCAGGATCAAGGTGACTGTGCCGAATTCCAGAATTGTCTGGTGCATCTTAAAAACGCCGGTGTGCACATAAATGTAAAGCCGGCAATTCATGAGAAAGTCGCGGTCATTGATGAACAAGTGTTGTGGGATGGCAGTTTGAATGTGCTCAGTCACAGGAATACGCGCGAGCGAATGTCGCGCATAGTCAGCAAGGACATGGCGATTAGCGCGATGGTTGAGCATGGGTTGAACCGGTGTGAAACGTGCGCGGCGCGGCGCAATGGTAGAACGTTGGATGGAGGCACTGCAACTGCGGAGGAGCAACTTGAATTGATTGGTCGTCGGATTAAACGACATAGACTCGCCTCCCGGATGACCCAGCGCCAACTTGCAATGAGTGTGGGGGTATGTCAACAAACGATTTCACATCTTGAAAATGGCTCTTTGCACAACATTTCATTCCGAGTGATTTGCGCTGTTTGCCATAATCTCGACTTAGAGATGCGCCTCGTGCCTCGATTCTTTTTGCAGATTCTCGATGATCGTCTTGCTGACTGACCAATTCCAGTATGCATTCTGCGATTTACCACTGTCATGCGTAAAGTGAGGTGGGCGATACGGGTCACAGTGGTAAAACGCGAATGACAACCCCTTTTTGAAAAGAAACTTGGTTAGAAGCCTCAGGCGCCATGCGTGTTTCGCTAAATGGGACATGCTTACCACTGTCATGCGTAAAGTGAGGTGGGCGATACGGATCACAGTGGTAAATCGCGAATGACAACCCCGGGGAGCCTGATTAGATGGAGAATGCGTGCGCAGGGAGCCAGTTAGTGAAAAGCCCGTCCGCATGGGAGCCAGTTAGTGAAAAGCCTGTGCGCCGGATGACGACCAGTTAGGGAGGAGCCATTTAGTGAAGAGCCAGTGCGCATGCGGCTCCGCGGATGTAGTTTTAGAGTGCGAGAGTGAGAAGCGTCGCGCAAAAATGCGCAAAAAAAAAGACCCGAGGGTTAACTCGGGTCTTTTATAAATCCTGGCACCGGGCTATCTTCCCAGGCGGTCTCCCACCAAGTATTGTCGCTGCTGACCGTCTTTACCGTCGTGTTCGGGATGGGAACGGGTGTGTTCCGGTCGCTTTAGCACCAAGAACCTTTTAGGGTGTGGGCACCGAATATGGTGCGATCCACGTGTGGTCCTTTGGGACCAGCATGGTTCTTGCGGAGCCACTTTCGTGGTCCTGAACCATACCCTGAATACTGCATATTGAGGATGGCATCTTTGCTGATTATCGTAATCACCAGATATTTTGTTGGTTAAGCCCTCGGACGATTAGTACTGCTCGGCTACGCGCTGGCCTTGCGGGGCGCTTCTACCTACAGCCTATATACGGGGTGGTCTTCCCCGGTCCTTACTGGATTAACTCCATGGGAATTCTCATCTTGGGGTGGTCTTCGTACTTATATGCTTTCAGCACTTATACACTCCGAACACAGCTACCCTGCGTCTACCGCTGGCGCGATAACAGGTACACTGGCGGTTCGTTCGTCCCGGTCCTCTCGTACTAAGGACGACTCCCCTCAAAATTCCTGCGGGCATGCCGGATATGGACCGAACTGTCTCACGACGTTCTGAACCCAGCTCACGTACCGCTTTAATGGGCGAACAGCCCAACCCTTGGAACGTACTACCGCTCCAGGATGCGATGAGCCGA
>JADYYD010000145.1 GCA_020853845.1 Candidatus Melainabacteria bacterium | reverse complement strand
GACGGTCAGACCGAGGACGAGAAGAGCGACGACGGCGCCACCGACGTAGAGAGCGGCGGTACCGACGACGGAGAAGAACAGGGCAACGGCGGCGGCGATGGCCACCAGAGTTCCGATCATACGCATGGTAAGAGTCTCCTATTGTGAGTCGCTGTGCGACTCGGGTTTCGCCCGCAATCGGGCAGATGCTGAAACTGAGACACGACCTAGTCGAAGTTGCTGCTGGTCGTCGAGGACGAACCGGAGTCGAAGCTCGAGCTTGTGCTGTAGCTCGAACCGCTGTCGAAGTTGCTGGACGAAGACCGCGATGCGGCTTCTTCCTGGCGACGCTGCTCGGCTTGCTCGTTGTTGTAGGTCGTGATCGCAGCAGCGATAGCAGCCGCGGTCACCGCGTCGGCGTCACTTTCAGCCTTCTTGGCTGCACGCAGCGCGTCGTCGGCGTCCTTCTTGGCGCCTTCGTAGTCCTTGCTGGACATCTTCGTGCGCGCCGACCTCAGTTCGCTGGTAGCGTTGGAGGTGTTGGCGGACACGTTCTGCCCGAAGGTGCGGTGGCGACCACCGATGGTCTTGGAGTCGGAGTAGTCCTTGCCCTCGACCGAGGTGATCTTCGTCGATGCTGCGTTGATGGCAGCCTGAGCTTCCGTGCCGGCCTTCTTGTCGGCAGCCGACAGTTCGTTGGCCTTCGTGCAGGCGTCCTTGCCCTTCTCGGTAGCCGCCGCGATGGCGTTCCAGTCGGACTTGGCCACCTTGATGGCGCCGTTGGCCTTGTCGAGCGCGCCTTCGCCTTCAGCCAGCTTGTTGAGGGCCGGCTGACGGATATAGTCGTGATCGCAGTTGCCCTGCGACGCCTTGACGGCGCTGCCGAGGTTGCTGATCGCGATCTTGGCGTTCTCGTACGCGCGCTTCTGGGTGTCGATGTCGCCATCGATGCCCTTCAGCTTGCCGAGCAGCTCGTCAGCAGCTTTCGCCGCCGCCGGCCAGTCGGTCACGTCGAGCTCGACGTCCGCCTTCTGGCGCGTCAGCACGGGCTGCTGCGCTGCGTAGGCGTCATCGGTCGCGCGAGAGGTGGTGAAGTCGTTGCTCTTCAGCTTGCGCACGAGCGCCGCCGCCAGATCCGCAGCCGAAGCGACGGTCGACTTGGCGTGCTCGCGGTTGGCCTTGAGCGTCTTCAGGCAGGTGTCGACCTCGACGATGGCGTCGCGCGAGGTCTGGATGTCCGAGCCGAGCGTTTCCAGCAGTTCACGACCAGCGAGGTAACGCTGCTCGAAGAACGCCTTCTTGACCTTGGCCAGTTCGGCTTCGGTCTTGTCGCGCACGGACTTGGCGGCGACCAGCTTTTCGGGCTGACCTTCGTAGTTCTTCTTCAAGAACCCGGCCTTCAGCTCGTCCACGTCGGCATCGCCGCCCGTGATTTCGCTCGACAGCTTGGAGACTGCCTTGCGAATGTTGGGCACGCCCGCCTGGATGAACGCAGCCGCAGCAACGATGGCGTCGACCAGGTCGGCCGCTGCCTTCGCTTCCTTGGCGGCGCTCGCCTTGGCCTCGTCGGCCTTGTCGAGCTGGCCGGCAAGAACGTGCTTGCCCGCCGAAGCGAGGAAGTCACGCGCGTTCTTGAGCTGGGTGTCGGGGTTGCCGGTCTCTTCGGCGAGAAGCAGATTGACCGGCAGCTTGTCGACGGCGTTGTTGCCGACCTCGGGGTAGTTGTAATCCGCAGGCTTGCCGCGGGTTGCCGCCACCTTCTGCGCCGACGTTTCGATGGCTGTCGCCGTCGAAGTCAGGGACGCCTTCAGTGTGACCGCTCGGGTGAGCGTCTTCTTCAGCGCCTCGACGCCGTCTTCCACCGCCTGCGAGTCGTCGCTCGCTTCCAGCGGGTCGGAGTTCATGATGGCGATGAACGCATCACGCGCACCGGTCAAGGACGCCATCGTCTCGGTGTAGGGGTCGAAGGTGAGCTCGGCAGCGGTGAGCTGCGGCTTCATGTCCTCGACTTCCTGGATGAGACGGGCGACGTCGCCCTGGTTCTCGCGCACCTTGTGCATCGCGGTCTTCAGCGCCGAGAGCTTGCTCTTGCAGCTCTTGTAGACGTCTTCCATCTCGGTCATGAGACCGGACAGCTCGTACGTCTTCTCCTGGACGGTGCCGCCGAAGAGAGTGCGCTGGTCGTCAGTCAGCTCAGCACCGGTGACGGTGATCTGGGCGACGGTGAGCAGCTCGATGGTCTTGTTGTAGCCGCCCCAGTAGAACGGGTTCCGGTTGCCATCGAAGGCAGCCTGAGCAGCGTCGAAGCGGCCCGAGAAGGCGAGCTTCGCTGTCGTGAGCTGGCTGTAGAGCGCGACCGCCGCACGGAATTCCGTGAGCGAGCGGTTCTTGAGACGCCCGTCCCAGCCCTTGTTGCTGTCGAGGAAGCCCAGGTAGTTGTCTTCCAGCTCGGTGTAGCGCGCTCCCAGGTTCTGAGCGTCGCTGCGCTTGCCGTTCAGCAGGCCTTCCGCCTGAGCGCGCTTGCGGCGCGTCACGAAGAAGAGAACACCCAGAACGATGATGATGACCAGCGGCGGACCACCGTAAGTGGCGACCGTCACGAAGGTCTTCATCTGTTCGGCGCGGCGAGCGGCGTCTTCCCGCTCCTGCGCTTCCCTGGCGATGCGATCGCGTTCGGCTTGCGCCTCACGAGCGATGCGATCCCGCTCGGCCTGTGCCGCCTGAGCGATGCGGGCGTCGATGGCGCTGTTGACGTCGCCGGCTGCGTTGCGCACGAAGCCGCGCACGTCGTTGTTCTGCAGTCGGCCCTTGTGAGCGTTGACGATGTCCTGGAACTGCGAGACCGTCAAGCCGAGGGAGATGGCGCGCGGTCCGAGGTTTCCGCCTCGAGCCGTTTTCTGCCAGTCACCTCCGGGAAGCCGGTAGACAGTGATGAGAACATAGTTGTCCGCCGGAAATCCGTTGGACCCCTGCCAGCTCGCCAGCAACCGGTCGATCATCCTGGCGCCGAACTGGGCGTTGTCGATGTTCTCGGTGCCGCGCTCGGCCATCACGAAGAAGATTTGCAGGTTGTGCTTCTGCCCAAACTGCACGAGATCCTGCTCCAGACCGCTGACGTTCACCGGCGCGTTCGCGCTCGAGGTGAGTGCCGGCTCGACATAGACATGCTGCGATGGGTTGAATCGCGGCTGCCAGGTGTCGGCGGCGAACGCCTGCGTGCTGAGAGACAGAGCTGCCACCACTGCCAGCAGCGGTACCAGAAAGAGTCTGCCAATCAAGGTTTGCATACTTTCTTGCTCCAGTCTTGTTGAGAGATGGGTACTCTCCCGGCGAGATACGGCAGGCACCTCATGTGTCTGTCGTTCGCGCCGGGCTAGGAGATGATCAAGCTGTTGACTCAGTTGCGCGCAGTTAGCGTTGGACTACTAACCGGGCCGCTGCGTCAATGGCTTTGAGACTTCGCTGACTTTCGTGAGCGCGCCCGCGCAAATGCGAACGAGTAAGAACCGCTGTCGGCTCTTACTCGAATGCATCTTTTTTGTTCAGGCTTTAAGGCTTAAGCGGGTATCTCACGGAATCGGTGGAAAAACGAAGTACGCAGAGACGCTAACATCGGGATATGCATGTTCCTAAGCTGTAATTACGAGATGTGTCTAAACGTCGCGCCTGCCCGTATGGTGTTTTAAAAGACCTCTCTATCCTCAAATGCCGGTCGACGCACCCCTTTGCAACTTCGTGTCCTGTCATTTTTGGGGCGGGTGGCGCCCCTTTTGGGCAGAAACCTTGACGACCTTTAACCTGAGCCCTGTTAGTGTTGCTAGCAGAGGTCAGCTTTACCGTCGGAAGTTAAAACGCTTATGATTTCAGCCGGCCCGCAGCCGTCATCTGTGCCAGGGCGGGCTCGAATTTCCCTTTACGCGCGTTAACCAGTTTTTCTATCACCTCGCGCAGTTCGCGCGCGCGCGCGTGAGCTAAAGAAAAACAACTCCAGCCTTGAAACTCAGGGAGTTAATAACTGGAAGCCTGACGAGACTGCGCTAGTAACTTTGGCGCGCTTTCCACTTTTGCCAGCGCATTAATTCGGCGGTCGATGCGGCAAATGCAAAACAACCGCGCGCAGTGTACGGGCGGTCCCCGTCTACCAGCTCATTCACCGCCCCCAGGGCGCCTTCGTTTTCCAACTGCTGCAAAAGCGGAGCCAGGATAGCATCGACTTTCGCCAGCGTCGCCGGGGTATTTCCATGCACGTTCACATAAGCCTCTATATAAAAGCCCAGCAGGTACGGCCAGGCTGTGCCCTGGTAATAGCTGAGATCGCGGTGATACTGGTCGGCGTGCGCCAGCCCGCAGCCGTATCTTCCCTGGTAGCTCTCGTCCGCTTGCGCTAACGTTCTTACACCGGTAGGAGTGAGAAGAAAAGCATCGACGGCGGTGAGAATCGCCTGCTGCTGCTCTTTGTCGAAAGCACGGTAGGGCATGGCCACGGCAAAAATCTGGTTGGGGCGAAGCGAATCGTCGTCGTGGCGATCGCCTCTGCCTCTGCCGTCGATGACGTCGAAAAGATAAGCCGTTTCGTTATTCCAGAAACGCTGCATCGACTTCATCGCCTGGTCGCGCAATCGTTCCATCTGAGTAAGAATGCTGCTGGTCAAGCCCTCCTGCTCAGCGAAATTGACGCAGACAGAAAGGAAGTTCAACCAGAGCGCCTGGATTTCCACAGGCTTGCCTGCTCGTTCGGTAATCGGGAAATCGGCAACCTTGCTGTCCATCCAGGTCAGTGCCCCGTCTCGCCTGTGGCAGAGGAGCAACCCGTCTTTAGGATCGACTCTGATACCGTCATTGGTGCCGCGGATAAAATGATTCGCCGCCTCTTCTAAAAGCGGCAACTGGCTTTTCATCAGCTCTTTGTCTTTGCTGGCGTTCACATAGTGATGCAGTGCCCATGCCCACCACAAGGTGATATCCACCGCCGAGTATTCCGGCTCGCCTGAACTTTCCAAAAAACGCAGAGGCAGAAGACCATCCCTCATGCGTGTTGGCACGTCCAGCAGGACCTTTTTCGCCTCCTCGTACCGGTTCGTGGACAAAGTCAGTCCCGGCAAAGATATAAGCGTCCAGCGACCGAAATCGGCAAACCATGGGTATCCGGCTATGACTGTAAGCTTGTCGCCATCCGGTTTGTTCTTGACGATAAACTGATCGCAGGCGACTGTCAAAAGGCTGTTGTGCACGTTTTTGGGCAGCGCGGATCGTTCGAGCAGTCCGCGCTGGCGTTTCAAATTGAACGCCACAGGCTCGTTGATATCCCCAATTTCAGCCGGGCGGTCCAGTGAAGCTGCCATCATCAGTGGTTGCTTGGCGCTCAATTCGGCGTTTAACGTACCGACCAAAAGCAAGTCTTCCGAGTCCTTTTCCCCTCTTGCCGTTTCCTCATGCCAGGCAAAATCCCACCACCACTGTCTTTGCGGCTCATAGCTGCCATGAGTCCAGGAGAGACAGAGGCGTCTGTCCGCTTCATTGATGCGCACGACAGAGCCTTTGGGAGAAACGAATTGAGGGTAATGAAATTCGGAAGAGCCGTGCACTTGACTGTGAAACGATCGAAACGCCGCCAGAACGCGGATCTTGATCGACGCTTCCACCTTGCCGGCAGAATGGCCGGGCACGAAAGAATAGCAGGCGTATAGCTCGTTGGTGCCCCACTTCAACGTCAGTTGTTTGACCAGATAGTGATTGCCGATAGCGTAGACCCATGTAGGCGATGGCAATGTCGTAAAAGACTCGAGCAGTTTGTAGCCAGTCGGTGATACCACCCCTGATGCCCATTCATTGGTGGTCAACTCATATTCCTGACCGTCCACCGTGACAATTTCATCGAGCTTTGAAAGTATGATGTGGCGGTCTCTTGGAGGGTTGAGAGCGGAGACGAGCAGCCCGTGATAGCGCCGCCGGTTGGCGCCGGACAGTGTTCCTGCCGAATAACCGCCCAGACCGTTGACCACGAGCCATTCTCGATGGTCGGCGCTGCCCGATGCCGGATACCAGACCGGCACCTCGTAAGTGAGGTCCGGATGCTTTTGTTTTAGCCAGCTAGTCAAACCGAAAGTCATCCATTCGATCCTATCTTCTTGCCATTGTTCCTGCCATTTTTATTGCCATTTTTCTTGCGCCTTCGTTGAGCACTTTGTGTCCAGGAAAACCGCTTTGGGTATAGAACCAATAGGGCTGCCCTTCTCGAGAACATACTTGCCTCCCCCGGAAAAGCCACCCACAAATGAAAACAGCAATGCGCCGGCGGTATTAAAACCCTGGCAGCAAGGCTATCGCTTTGATTTGAATGGAAATGACGGCAATATAATCGTGGGAAATGTTCTGCTTGGCGAGAACAATGCCGCCCCTGCAATGTTCGGCAAGCCTACCGCCGCCGATCGACATTTACCGGCAACTTCTGTGGAAGAAAGGCCGCCGCAAGCTCAGCCGCTCTCTCAGGGGCTGGTCGATCCGGCATTGCGCGCGTTTACGGCGCGTTTTGCATACCTGGCCGCAACCGACTCACTGACTGCCAACAATGGCAAAATCACCGATTTGCTGAAGAAATCGGGACCGGTAGGCGAGCAGCTTCTGGCCAAGATGGCTGACATGGAGCAGTCCGGCTGGAAGATACGGCCATTGTCTTTCAACGATCGCTATATGCAATTGGAAAAGCCGAATTTTTTCTCGCGCCTGGCCAAAATGGGGACGCTTTCCGGTTATCACTACGACTATTTCAAAGGCGAGCAATTGCGCACGGTCGCCTACAATAACGTCACCAACGCCTTGGGCGGCGTCATGGGATCGAATTATGGTGCCGGTACGCCCTTGAAGCGCATTACCGGCATTGTCTCGCACGAGCTGGCGCACCATGACGGCACGCTGGCCGACATCAAAAACGCCGCCAATCTGCCGCGCGCCGAGCAGCAGACTCTGGCCAAGCGCCTTTTGGCCACAGAGACCAGGGCCGTTCTCACGCAATTGCATATTTCAGACAAAATAGGCGACCGGCATATCACGGATGATGTCTTCAAAGCGGCGCTCAGAAAGCGCGATCTGGGCGGCTTGATATACGACGCCTGGGGCAAGAGCGGCTCTACTTACGCATCATTCGGTTCGCTGGACAGAAAGTATGCCAACACTTTCGTCAATGAATTCATTGACGACCTCTCCGCAAAGACGCAAGGCAAATTCGCAACGCCGCTGATTGACATGAAAACCGGCAAGGTCGGCGTTTTCGATATCAACGAAGGGATAGGCAACCGCTTCGGAGCCGTGACCGGAGACGACGAATTAATGCGGCGAATGCAATCGCCGACGCTGGAGAAAGGTGTGCCGGCTGGACGTTTTGCCGGATTTTTCGAGTCGAAGACCGGGCGTGCTGTTTCACACGGCATGAAAGGCGTCGCGGCAATCGGTCTCATTTCTACAGCCGCCGATTTGAAAGGTGCTTACGGCGAGAGTTTTGCCAAAGGAAACTCGCGTCTGGCGCGCGTCGGTGTTGACTGGGCCGGTTTTGAAGCCGGTACGGCGCTGGGCTCGAAATTTGCCACCGCACTTACTGTCGCCTCCAAAGTGCGGGTGCCGATGGCTGCAATTCCATTGGTTGCGATTGCAGCGGGAATCGGCGGTTCATATCTGGCCGACAAGTACATGGGCGAGTCCGTTGAAAATTATCTGAGCAGGAAAGTCGAATAGAGCAAATTTCAAAGGCAGATTGGGGCTATGTGAGTTGCAGTTGTCTGGCGAATTCTTCAATAGATTTGCTCAGAACATTCTCGTCGATGTTGGCATAACCGAGCACGTATTCGCCTTGCGGCCAGGGCAAATTGAGGTAATTAGCACCGGTCGAACGGAAAGGAACGCCGCAGCTAAGAGCGAGTTCTCTCAATCGGTCGGAGTGAATTTCTTCCGGAAAGCGGACGGTTAGATGCATGCCGGCATTTTCGCCGACGACTTTGACCTTGTCTGCGAAGCATTTGGCGATCGTTTGCGTCAATTTTTGCCGCTTGCGGTCGTAATATGTCCGCATGCGGCGAATATGATGTTCCAGAGAACCGTCTGTAATGAAATCAGTGAGCGCGAGCTGTTCTATGACCGGTGAATTGTGATCGGCCATGCGTTTTGCCCAACAATATGTGTGCACCAAATCCGGTGGCACTACCATATAGCCGAGGCGCAGTGAAGGGAAAATCAGCTTGGAGAAAGTCCCTGTGTACATGGTTATGCCGCTGTCGTCCAGCGCGCTCAAAGCCGGAATGGGCAAGCCTGAATAGCGGAATTCGCTGTCATAATCGTCTTCTACTATGACGGCATTATTGTCGCGTGCCCATTGCAGGAGCTTGAGGCGCCTGGGAAGCGGCAGAACGACGCCGGTGGGAAACTGGTGCGAGGGCGTGACATAAATAAGCCGAGCCTTGAAACTTGTCATTTTTTCCAGTTCGTCAACGCAAAGACCGTTCTCGTCCACAGCAATCGGAGCCAGTTTTGCTCCGCAGGCGGAAAGAGTGCGATGCGCGCCGAAATAACAAGGGTCCTCAACAATCGCCACATCGCCGCGATTGATGTGAGTGCGGACGATAAAATCGAGCGCCTGCTGCGAACCACTGACGATTATCACCTGCTCCCAGTCGCAGCGAACGCCTCTTGCTCGACGCAAATACTCGACTATCGCTTCTCTTAACGGTCGATATCCGCCGGAGTCCTTGCTGTATTCCAGGGCCAGCATCGATGACTCTTCGGTATGCTTCATCAGCAGTTTGCGCCACTTCTTGAGCGGAGCCTGCTCTATGGACACCGAGCCGCCCGTCATCAAACGGCCTTCGGTTTCGAAGTCGCCTTGTGCGGCAAGATACTTGCCGAATTCCGAGAGATGATCGTGAAAACGTCTGCCGTTCGTTTCCGTTTTTTCTTCCTGTTTTGTGCCTGCAAAAAGGAGTTTGTCCGGCAATTCGTTGGAGACATAAGTGCCGCTTCCGGCAATGCTTTTCAGGTAGCCTTCGCTGAGAAGCTGATTGTACGCCGATGTCGCTGTTGTGCGCGAAATGTCGAGCAGGTCGGCAAGCTCCCGGCTGGAAGGGACCTTTTTACCGGCGCCCCATTCTCCACTCAGGATGAGACGCCTGAATTCTTCATAGATTTGTCGGTGAAGCGGGATGCCGCTGCCGGGATCGAGGCTGAGTTGCAGGTCCATGAAAAGGCGAATGACCGAGGAGTTAAATGGAGGCTTGCTAGTTTTTTGCCCGGAATGAAGACTTTTCCTTTCATCGGTTTGAGTGAGATTTGCTCCGCTTTTATTCATGCATATAGTATAAATATGCGATTTTTGTAAGTATTCAAGCCTTAGTAGGCATCAGTGTTTTCGGGCACGACAGGCGGTACCACTTGTGGTGGCGGGATTGGTGGGGCAATAGTTGATTGCTAATTTTGAGGAGGCGGCCGATTCCAGGGCATGAATCTGGCTACATTTGCGGGAGGTTTACCGTTGTTGTCTGCGCATGCCTGCAAGTACTCGGTGAGGAACTTTTGGGGTTCGATGTTATTCAGCTTCAACGTTTGGCAGAGAGTAAACATGTCAGCGGTGAATTCAGCGCTCCATTCTGAGCCGCAACCGTAGTAGTTTTTGCGTCCGACAA
Organism: Candidatus Melainabacteria bacterium; assembly: GCA_020853845.1. Taxonomy (GTDB): domain Bacteria; phylum Cyanobacteriota; class Vampirovibrionia; order Obscuribacterales; family Obscuribacteraceae; genus QKMZ01. Next base: position 2,730 of record JADYYD010000145.1, on the reverse strand, counting down.
CCGGCCCGCGCAGAGCCCTTTCGGCAGGGTTGTTGTCCGGCGGCACCGCCGGCAGGTCGAAGAACATGTAGAAACCGTCCCAGTCTTTGACAATCCCAGTTAGCACGCGCCGGAGCTGGGCATGAGTGTCAGGTTTTGCCAACTCTTTCTGGCAATTTTCTAGAATCGAATCCAGAGTGTCTTTCAGCTTCTTCTGTGCCACTTCAAACTCTTTTGTACCAGGCTCATTGAGCAGTCTTTCAGCATTGAAGTGAAATAGATTTCCGATTAACTCAAGAAAGAAATTGCACAGGTCGGCAATCAGCGGGTAGGCTCTAGCGAGATCGCGCAGATCACGCCTTTCATGCACCCAGCAAAAAGAATGCTTGATGTTGTCTCCCAGCTTCTTGTTCGCCTGTAGCCGGTCTGATGTTACTACTCCTACGCTTTGCTCCAGATGGCTCTTCGGAACCTCGCGAGCACGAGAGGGATTCAGGATGTAGACGCACACATCCTTGGACAGAAATACCCACAGATACCAGCCAAAGCCTTCCTTTTCATCCTGTCGAACGAAGACTTTCCAGCCGGTATCATCGAGGTGCCAATGGTGTTTCTCATCGCGGCTGTATCTCCGTATCTCTTGAACGAGAACTTTGATTAGTTTGTGAATGCGCTTAAAACCAGCGGCAATGGTTCCCGATGGAATATCGAGATCGTGGGACTTGAGAAGCAGCCTTACCCGGTTCGCTGCCATTTGGAGCACAAATTTGCCAACCAAAAGAAAGACCCAAACGCTGATGCCATACGTAGAATGTGGAAAAAGCGGCCTGGGAGCGGAAGCTGTTTTGGAAACCCAGCGTCCTTTCGCTTTGCAAAAGTGACCGTAGTTTTTGCGTCTGATTTTGCGGCGGTAGGCACGAACGCTGATTTCGACTTGCTCATATCCTCTCTCGGCTCCTTCCTGCCATTGTTCGCCGCAATCCAAGCAACAAGATTCCGGAATTTCAAATGTTTGCTCGCCATCAACTGGTAAATGGTCGTGCCCCCTTCGTCCCGCACCATTTGAGCCAGGCTGTCCGCCTCGATTGCGCTTTGGCTTAGCTGCCTGGAAAGTATGAGACTCGTTAGCCTGGGCGTTTTCATCAGAGGTGTTTTCTTTGACTGGCTGTTTCTCTGGACCAGATGCGTACAAGATTCTTTCTAACTTCAGAACGTGCGCATTCTTCTGCGCTAAATCTTCTTTGAGCTGCGCGATTTCTTTGTCCCGAAGGCTAAGCCGCCCCTCAAGTTCTTGAGCACTCTTCTCGCGTGAAAAGAAACGTTTCTGCCAATACTTGCTGGCAGCACACCGCTGATTGCAAGCCTCCTCCTTCTGCTGCCCCCTGCTCCTGAGGTACTTTTCAGCTACCTCGGTTAGCCGGGCTCCGCTTGCATTGCCACGTTTGTCTGCCGCCGCAGGACGGTGTCGAGACTTTTCTTTGGATTTTGCTCGTGGTAATCTTCGTTTCAATGCGCTCATGCCGGTTTCCGCTAAGATGACGGCGTGAGCGCATTAAATCATTTCAGCGCAAAGGAAAATAGTCACCCAACCATATGGCGCGCGCATATCTGCCATGTGATTGTTCGGCATTTTAAAATCGCCTCTCAGCAACTATGCCATTTAGTGAATACTTACGTGTCACGAAGATAACTTCGCAGATGTCACCGAATATGGTGTCAGCTCGCTGTCTTGACTGGATTTTTGCTCTACATTGTATTTGCGCTTCAGGCTCCGGGTCGACGAAACATCTAAGCGCGCGCTAGCTAGCGCAATTTCGAATCGATTGCCAAGCGATTAAACATAGAATCCAAGTGCTGTTGACGCTGAGTTTTGCGCCCGTTTCCATCCCCCGGTCATTGATCCGGATTCTTGCTCGTGAGTATTTTTAGACGCACTTTTCTTTCCTTCTTCACGAACTTTCTCCAAGCAAAATCTAAATCTACCTGTCTTCGCGCCTAACACCGAGCGATTGAATTCGCTTTGAAGCAGGTCCGCCCCAATTCATATGCGAACGAAACCGCAAGCTAAGAAGGAAACACAGCTATGGCGCTCAGCGGCAAAGAGTGGGTAAACCAATTCCCCACCAGTCGGGACGTCGAGGATCTTGCCTCGCCGTTTCGCGAAAACCTGAAACGCTTTCTGCAAGCCATGCGCGACGCAGGCTGCAGTATCACCATCAGCGCGACCTACCGCCCCAAGGAGCGCGCGCATCTCATGCACTACGCCTTCCGCATCGCTCGTGAAGGTTTGAGCCCCGTCGGCATTCCCAAACTCGAGGGCGTCGACATTCAGTGGGACCATCGCAAAGCCAATGGACAGCTCGATCTCGTCGCCTCTCGCAACGCCGCCGAAGAGATGGTCCTCGCCTACGGCATTGCTTTCAAGCCCGCGCTCAGCTCCAACCACACGCGCAGGACGGCGATCGACATGACGATCACCTGGTCCGGCACGCTCAGGATCAAGAATGCCTCCGGCACTGTCGTCACCATCTCGTCTGGTCCTCGCACCGGTCAGAATGGCACTCTCGTCAATGTCGGCGCCACGTACAAAGTGATCAAGCTGCAGTCCGATCCGCCCCACTGGAGCGAGAACGGCCGTCTGAGAGCCAATGGTCGCCCTGCCCGTCCCGTCAAGTGCTGATTTCCGAACGAGATCCGCACTTCGCGCTCCGGCCAACTCCGGCACTGCCTGTGGCTCAGAATCAGTAATTT
>JADYYD010000144.1 GCA_020853845.1 Candidatus Melainabacteria bacterium | reverse complement strand
TGCTGCCCTTGTCCGCTTGAGACGGAACGATTCTCCACGCGAATACTTGCGGCTGCCGACACCACGGACGGTGCGGGCGCGATTGTGCCGGACGACACGACGATTGCGCCCTGTGGGCTCGTAGACCCAGACATGACACTCTCCGTAGACAGTGCAAAGCGGCTGTCCGCGTTCGCCGAACAGGATCAAGACACCAGTGTCCTCATCCAATCCGACCCCGGAAAGCAAACCATAGCCCTTGTTGAGAGCTTGATTCATGGCTGCTCTCGGACGCGCAAAGCGCCGACGCTGAGCGAAGTGCGTGTCGACGACGAGGCCTGAGGCGAGCCCCAGACCGTCGCGCGTCGTCAACGTAGTCGGATTCCACGTGCCGTTGGGCATGCCTCCGGAGATCATCAGCTCGCCTACGCAAGCCGCTCCGGCAGACGATCCGGCAATGAGCACGCCGCGCGCGAATGCGCGTTTGAGCTCTGCCACACCATCCTTCCCCAGGCGGTCGACCAAGACAGACTGATCGCCGCCCAGCATGTAGACAGCATCGACGCCGTCCAGGTTGAGTTTCTCATCGGGCATCACCACTCGCACATTGCGAGCGCCGAGCCCTTTGAGCGTTTTCACCATCTCCTGCGCGACTTCAGCCGGGACGCTGGAGGCATGAGGCAGAACAACGATGTTCGCCTCCTTGCCCCCGGACAATCCCAGGAAATCCGCCACGCAAGTTACCGCGCTGCCCCCCACGATGAAGAGCCTGCGCACGATTTCTGGATACATATACACCCCTCCTTACTTGTTGATGGGGGTTACGTCATCACCGCCTTCGCTGTTGACGGGCGGCAGTGACTTGAAACGGAAGAGATAGACTGCACCTGCAAAGGAGCAGAACGCTGCGGCAATCAGGAGCGCATTCGAGACACCCAGGTGTTCGGCAGTCCAACCGGCCATGAGACCGGCGAACGGCGTGAAACCAAGCTGGCACATCGAGAAGATGCCCATCATGCGGCCTTTGATTTCCGCCGGGACAATCTGCTGCAAGAGCGAATTGCCGCCGGAAAACTGGATGCTCACGCATAGACCGGCAAGACCCGCAGCCACAGCGGTAAGCAGCAGCGAGTGCGAGAACGCGATCACGGACGTGAAGAGCCCGAGCATGAGCGCAGCCACGCCGATGCCCTTGAACAGCCACATCGCCTTGCCTGTGCGGGCAAGGAAAAGAGCACCGCAAAGCGCACCGACACCGCCGGCGGCAGAGAGAATGCTCATTGCGGCGGCGCCGCCGTTGACCATCTTGTCGGCGATGATCGGCAGAAGAACGCCGTACTGGAAACCGAACATGGAAGTGACGGCGGCCAGCGCGAGCAGTCCCTTGATGCGCGGATCTTTGAGCGTCGCCTTGAGAGTGACGCTGCCTTGCGCTGCCGTGATCGTGGGCGGCTTGTGTTTGGCGATTACGGCTTTGGCGACACGCGAGAGCGTGTAGATGGCGAAGAGGTAGCTGACGGCGTTCAAGCCGAAACAGACAGCCTCACCGAAAGCCGCAATCAGAACGCCGGCGAGCAGAGGACCGCTCAGGCGCGAAATGTTGAAGATTGCCGAGTTGACGCTGATGGCGTTTGTCAGGTCTTTCTTCTCGACGAGATCGCTCATGAACGACTGTCGAGTCGGCACTTCAATCGCTGTGACACAGCCCAGGAAGAGGGCGAGACCGACGACGATCCAGACGTTCAGCACTCCGGTGAGCACCAGAACCGTCAGCACCAGAGCCTGCAGGAAACCTGCAAACTGAGTCGCCATCAGGATCTTACGCCGGTCGAATCGATCTGCCAGTATGCCGCCGAAGTATGTCAGCAGCAGAATGGGCACGTAGCTAGCGAACGATACAATCCCCAGCGCCACTGCCGAGTCGGTGAGTTTGTACACCAACCAGGAGAGCGCCATCGACTGCATCCACGTGCCGGCGTTGGAGACCAACTGACCGAGTGAATACAGCCGAATATGGGGGTTTGTCAGCGAGCGGAATGTCTGCCGAAACTCATCCTTGAGCTTCTGCGGCATAAGCCCGTTGAACGGGTTGAAAAAACCATTGGGCATTTTAGACCCCCATAGATACTTCGCCTTGCACCGGATGCACAAAGCGGGGCTGGGACCCGGTCCTGAGGCAACACGCGATCGCTCCACCGTGTGAACGGAGTGGAGAAATCGGCACCCGGGCTTGCTCCACCGTGTGAACGGAGTAGAGAAAACGGGTGTGTGCTTAACAGGCTGGGTCGGTTAGGTTTTGGATTCGAGCAAAGAAAAAAGACGCGGGATATTTTTAAACTAGCGAGTTCCTACTGACAAAACCAAATAACTGGTGATGCCAAATGCACCTTCCCCATTAATTAGAGCTACCGCTACGGAGCCATCCACGCGCAGGTTGTGAGGAAACGCGCCAAGGCATTGAAAAAACTCAGATGAAAAGGGGTTGCTTGGCGTCTAGCGAAGCTATCGCCGTGTAGTCCGCATCGAGCTTCTTCAGCGCGCAACTACTACAAACAATAAGAGCGGCTGCTTTCTTCAAATTCCACTTCGAGCCGGTTGTCATTCGCCATTTACCACTGTGGTTGGTAAAAACATGCAATTCATACTGACCACAGTGGTAAAACGCGCTTGAAAACCGGGTGCGCGCGATGCAGTAGCATGTGGTGAAAATCGCCATACAAATGCGAAGTCCAACCGCACACGCATAGGACACAAGTCCATAGTGTGCGAAACCCTCATGCGCACTGGCTCTGCAAACAAATTGCCCTTCCATCGCTTCCTCATTTCACCCAAACATTCTACTATCTTTTGTCGTTAAGCAACCACAAAAGAAATCAGCAATGGAAAAACCCGCATGGGTAGTTCCACTGCTGACTCTTTTGGGTTCGTTCGTCTGCGACTTAAGTCGCTCGAATTACTTCTTCTCGGCGGGTTGATCGTCGATCAGCGCCTTGCCGTCCGCGTTTCGCACGCTGACGTCAATGTGATGATGATTTGCCGAGCGATGATCATCGGGATGATGATCTTCTGCGTGATGATTGCCGGGATGATGATCGTCGGAATGCTCGTGCGGTCCGT
>JADYYD010000143.1 GCA_020853845.1 Candidatus Melainabacteria bacterium | reverse complement strand
TAATTACTGCAGCACTAGCCGTGGCTGTTTGTTCAGTAGCCCGGTCGCGGACCGTAGACGACGCGGTCTCTCGGTTCGGTCGGCATGATGAACATGTCGTTGGTGACGAAGTTATGGCCTATGTGCCATCCCTTTTTGATCAGGATATCGTCTACCGCCAACTGCACATCGACGCTGTATACGCGCCTGTCCCATGGGAACGGGATCAAGGCGCCGCCCGAGATGTGTTCCTTGGCGATCTTCTCGCGATAGGCTTTGACGGCCCATGCGGCGATCTGCTCGGCCAGCTCCTTGTTGGGCTGGGTGACATGACGATCGATTTCGTCGGCTACTTCGAGCGAACTGGGTATTTCAGGAGTGTCGTCGGCAAGCGAGCAAACGCCGCCTGTGCAGACTTCTTTTCGTTTGAAAAGTCGAAGCATTGCGTGCCCCTACCTTAGCGTTTCATTTGTGCCGGCTGAAGACTTGAGAAAGCCTCCAACCGGCGGTTGCTTTGCCCCAGGCTCAAGATACAGGCGCGCCAATTACTTGGCCGGCGTCTGCTTCTTGATGGCGCCGGTGACGACGGTTTCGATCGGACGGCGCTCGTAGGTCTTGGGCAGCTTGTCGGCCACCTCCTGACTGACGACGCGCAGGACGATCTTCTCCTTGGTCACCTGGATTCCGACAACGCCTTCGACCTTGCCGAAACGCTGGCGAACGCGGCTCTTGAACATCTGTTCGATGGTGCCGCAACCGACCATGCCCAATTTCTTGGCGCCGGCTTTGTTCGTCTTCTTCGTGCTCATGTTTTCGTTTTCCCTGACCTGCTGGAGGTCTTCTGAGGGTTTTCTTCTGCTTACTCGCCCGACGGGGCGGGTTCGCCGGAAGCGAAGGACTTGACCATCTGAGCAAGCGAGGTCGTGGTGCGGGCGGCAACCTTGCGGTTGTTCGCCTTGCAGCGCACGAACACGACATGCTCGAAATCATCGGGGACGACGGCGCCGACGGAGATGATCAAACCGCCGGGCGTCTTCTTGGTGCCGTCTTCGGCACCGATGTTGGTGACACGTGCCAACTGAGCGATCGCCTCGGTGCTGTCTCCCGACAATGCGGTGAGCAGCTCCATCAGCTTCTCGTTGGCTCCCTTGACGCGACCGGTCTCATCGCGCGTGCCGAGGCACTCGATGATCTCGATCACTTCGTAGCGCTTGCCGGAGAAGACGTACTGCCGGCCTTCCACAGGCGGCAACGGCATCTCGCTGAGCATGAGGCTGTAGAGCCCCTGCGGCGTGTCGAACAAGACAAGAGTTTTCATGGCGTGACTCCATTTTTGGATAGATAAAACTCTCCGGGTCGCGGTTGCCCGCCTCAGAGAGTCGAGTTCTTGCGCTCGGAGCGGCGGCTCAAACCCAGCTCGTTAGCCGCTTTCACGACTGCGTCCGCGACGGCTTTGTGAGCGCGCGCGTCGAAGGCATCCGGAAGGATGTACTCTTCGTGCAGTTGATTGCGGTTGACGACGCCGGCCAGAGCCTTGGCCAGAGCCATCTTCACTTCGTCGGTCATGTCGGTGAGGCGGGCATCGAGCGCGCCGCGGAACATGCCCGGGAAGACGAGAGCGTTGTTGACCTGGTTGCAGTAAGCCGACGAGCCGGTGGCGATCACCGCCACGTTGTCCAGCTTTTCCGCTTCCTCGGGCTGCACTTCCGGCTTCGGGTTGGCGAGGGCGAAGATAATCGCCTTGTCCTTCATGCCCTTGATCCATTCCGGCTTGAGAGCGCCGGCAACGGAGAGGCCCAGGAACATGTCGGCACCCTTGAGCGCTTCTTCCATCGTGCCCTTGAAGCCGCGCCGATTGGAATTCTCGGACAGCCACTTCTCCTGCTCGGTCAAGTTGGGCGCGCCCTTGTAGACGGCGCCGTTGACATTGAAGCCGATCAGGTTGCGAACGCCAGCCTGAATGAGCATCTTGCAGCAGGCCATGCCGGCTGCGCCGACGCCGCAGACGACGACCTTCATGTCGCGCAGGCGCTTTTTGGCGACCTTGGCGGCGTTGATCGTACCTGCCATGACGGCAATGGCGGTGGCATGCTGGTCATCGTGGATGACAGGGATATCCAGCTCGCGGCGCAGCGTGTCTTCGATGTGATAGCAGCCCGGAGACGCGATGTCTTCCAGGTTGATGGCGCCGAAAGCAGGCGAGATCGCTTTGATGACGCGGATGATCTCGTCGGGGTCCTGCGTGTTGAGCGGGATGGGGACGGCATTGATGTTGCCGAATTCCGCAAAGAGGGCCGCTTTGCCTTCCATCACCGGCAATCCGGCCAGGGGGCCGATATTGCCGAGGGCGAGAATGCGCGAGCCGTCGGTGACGACAGCGACCGCATTGCCCTTCATCGTAAGGGCGTAGGCTTTGCTCGGATCTTCGGCGATGGCAGTGCAAACGCGGGCTACACCAGGGGTGTAAACCATCGAGAGCAGATCTCGTTTGCCGTTGATGGGCACGCGAGGCAGCACCTTGAGCTTGCCGCCCAGGTGCATCTTGAAAGTCATGTCCGAGACGTTGATCACTTCGACCAGGTCGAGTTCGCGGATCTTCTTCTCGATGAGAGCGGCATGCTCTGCGTCGGAAGCGTAGATGAGAATGTCGCGCACGACAAAGTTGTCTTCAGCGCGAGGCGTATTGACGTCGGCGCAATCGCCGCCGGCATCGCCGATGGCGCTGATCACTTTGCCCAGCCCTCGACCGCCCTGCTTGGTGATTTTCAGCCGGACAGTGAACGAGTAGCTGGCGCTCGGTGCGGTCCTGCGGGTTGCAGAAGGAACGGCATCCGAACTTGCATCAGTTTTTGACATGGATAACTCCTCTAGAGTCCAGCGGAAACGCGCATGGGAAAACACAAGAACGTGTGTTCATGCAACGCTCCGACTGTGGGCTCCTTGATTGCTCGTGGAGAATTAAAAAACGCGGCGCACTGCGTCGCTTTCGAAGATGCCGTTGTTTTCAGCCGTTTGCGGACGAAAAACAATCGGCGGATGTCCGCAAGAAAATCGCACCTGAGGCGTTTCAGCGCGCGCCAGTACCGTTCAAATCAGACCTCCGGGCAATTGCGGCGGTTCTCGGTGCAACGCGCTTTTGGGGAGCGTCGACGAGGAGCCGTGTGTTGCGGAAGACTTATGAAGCGGAATGGCTTAGATGTGATATTCCTTGGGACGCGAGGAAATGAGAGTAACAGGCTTAAGATAGAAATCTTGCTGCCAGTAAGCAATGCAAGTTTCAAGCTATAATCATGTGATTTCTCAAATCTGCACTAAGCACTTGGCCTTTTTGCGCTAGCTTCGCAAGTTTTCTGATCGGTCCTTAATAAACGCCCACCCAAGCTGAGATAGCTGCCATTTTTGTTGAGAGAAACTCTCGAATTTTTTCGATTTTTTCTCTATCTGATACCTGCGCGATTTGCTTCTTGAGTCGTATCTAAGATGAGTAAGCACTTACATCGCGCTTGGAAGAGAAACTGAAGATGCTTGCTGAGAGCGCATTCTCAGGGCTTCTTCAAAGTTTCTTACGTTTATCTTTCGAGCGTATGAAAGCGCTTTATGTTTTTACATAGCCCGAAGCTAAGACGCAAGAAATAAACAGGCACTTGTTTCTTGAACATCAGACTTGATTGAGTAAGTTCATAACTTAACCCTCCTCTTTTCGTTTTTCGGTAAAAAGCCCTCCGCAGTCCTTGCGTTTTGACTTCAGACTCATCCAGGCCGCCTCGCGCGCTGCCGGATCATGACTACATCGGCTTGAGGAGCGTTTCTTCGAGCACTCTTGTTCTTGACGAGATCATTTGCCTACTCATGTGTCCGCATGAGTAAGTCAGTGATTTCGTCCAGTCCGCCAAGCGTTCACGCGCTTGTTGCACACGAAGGAGGTGTGCTATGTCTGGACGTTTTATCAATCTCTGGAACTGGATTTTCAAACCCCAGGTCCGCCTGGAGGCAAACTTCCCATGGACACTGGGCAAATCGCTCAAGACCTACGGAATCGCCTCACTCATCTACCTCATCGGCACGACTCTGCCGATGATGCTTTTGTCGCTGGTTTTCCGCTCGGTGCTCAGCGCATATCCTGAACTGTTCGCCAACTTGAGCGAGCAAGGCTTCTTGCTCATCATCGTGGTGATGGCGCTGGTCTGCTTCATTTGCGGATTTGCCGCCGAGGTCTGGTACATTCGCAGGCGTTTGAAGTTGGAGAAATTCAGCTTCAAGAAAACGCTGGCACTCAATCTCGACAGCCTGAACGGCAGTCGTTGGGCGGTTGTCTGGCGTGCGCTCCTGGCGTTTGCCTGGATTGTCGTTCTCACGCAAGTGGTGGAGCGCCTTCTGCCCGTCAGCCATGTGGTTGACCCGGCAGCGGATTTCGCTCGCTCTTTGAGCGGCGTGCCGGCTCTGCTCTTCGTCTTTCTCGGCGTGATCGTCGCTCCGATTGTGGAAGAGATCGTCTTTCGCGGTTTTCTCTACAACGCGGTGCGCACGTCATTCCGCAGCGACAAGGCAATGGCGTTTTTCGGCAGCAAGGGGTGGGGAGACCTGGCAGCGGCGTTCACGAGCGCGCTGGTTTTCGGGCTTTTCCACATGAACTTCATGCAGTTCCCCGCTCTCAACTGGGCGGCGCTGCCTATCTACACCGTGACCGGCATGGTTATGTCCGAGTCGTATCGGCGCTCCGGTTCGCTGTATGTTCCGATTCTGGTGCATGCGTTCAATAACCTCACGGTTATGGCGCTCACCTATCTTGTCGCCTGATTCGCGGCTCTGCAGTGCAAACTGAGAGCCGACTCCAGCCGCGTCTTGCTGCGCGGTTGCAGTCGGCTCTCCGCTCCAAACTGGGAGTCGAAAAGAATCAGGATGAAGAGGTGCGGTTGTAGTCGTCCTGAAAGCGCTCGATGTCTTCTTCGGGGAATGCATCTCCGACCTGGACTTCGACCAGCTCTACAGGTTCGGCGGCGGCGTTGGCAATGCGATGCTTTGTCCCGCGCTTGACGAAAACGTGCTCGCCGTAACCGACGTCGCGCGTTTCATCGTCCAGAGTCACACGAGCTGTTCCGCGCACGATCACCCAGTGCTCGTCGCGCAGCTTGTGGCTCTGCAAGCTCAACCGCTGACCGGGATTGACGATAAGCCGTTTGACCTTGGTGTAATGCAAATCCGCAAGGACAATGAATTTGCCCCAGGGGCGAACTGTGGTTTGTCCGTCTTCGGTCTTCACTTCGTCCATACACGCTCCAGTTGTTGGCTTCCAAAGCCTATGATTTTATCATACCGGTCATGCCGGAGCGCGCAAGAGGCGCCGCCCGTGCCGCTGTCCGAGCCGCTGAGCATGTAGTTCTTTGCATCGATTTTTTTGCAGCTAAATCTCCTGGCGCCACTGCCTGTGGTGCCTAACGGATAAGGGGCGGTTCCCGCTGGAAAGTAGGACCGCTTTGGAGAATATATGAGCAATCGTCAACTTCTGATGGGAGCGAGCCTGGTGCTCACTCTCTTCGTCTGGCAGAGCATGCTGGGCACGCTGTCTCTGGCTATTGGTTTCCTCGTCATGATCGCCATCCACGAGATGGGTCACTGGCTGGCCGCCAAGCAGCTCGGGATGCCTGTGTCCGCACCGATCTTCACTCCCCTGGGCGCGGTAATTCTCATGCCCACTCTGCCCAAATCTTCCAAGGAAGAGGCTTACATTGCCCTTGCCGGTCCGGTTTTAGGAACGGTGGGTGCTCTGGCCGGCTTCATCCTCGGCATCGCTCTGGGTGTGAAGGACCTGATCACTGTTTCGCAACTGGCCTTCATGTTGAACCTGTTCAACCTGATTCCTCTGGCGCCGATGGACGGCGGCCGCATCTCCATGGTGATTAGCCGTCACCTCTGGGTGCTGGGCGCGCCGCTTCTGGCGTGGGTCGTCTACAGCTCGGGCTTCAGCTCGATGACTTTGCTGGTCGCTGTCCTCATCGGATGGCAGGCGTTCCAGGACGTGGTCATGCGCAAGCAGCTCTCTCAGGTCAATCCGCAGTATTTCCAGCCCGAGCCGGCCGTACGTGCAACGTACATCGCCGCCTATCTGGGTCTGGCTGCGTTCCTCTCGTGGGCGTTCTTCTTCCCCGGTCAACTGGCTGGTTTTCTGGTCGGACTGGGGCTGTAAGCGCCCGCAGACAAAAACAAGAAGCTCTTCTTAGGAGACACGAAAATGGACTGGCTAATGTATGTCGCGTTCATGCCGTTCCTCATGCCCCTCGTCATCATCGGCGTCGGCATGACCGGTGTGGAAATCTTCAAGTTCTTGCGCCGCAACCCGCGTTTGGGGCGCAGTGAACCGACCAAGGCGCTCGGCACCACCTTCCTGGTGATCGCCGTCTCGCTGCTCATCCTCTTCCTGCCCAGGTTCGTCCTGGCCTTTTCGCTGTTCAAAATCATCTCGGCCATCATCTCCATCTGGTACTTCGGCTGCGCCGTGTACTTCATGTGGAAGTGGGGACGAGTGATCGTGGCGATGGAAGATGGAGATCCGTCGAACGACCCGCATCTGCCGGGCAAGGACAAGTGCACGGCAGCGCAATGCGCTTGCTCGTGTCACGCAAAGAAGTAAGTGTTGCGCACGAGGCGAAATGTCAGGCATCGTCTCGTGTCGTCGAAATTTCGGGCCTGACTAGGGATTTAACGTAATGCAGGCAATCAGAGTATTGCTCATCGAGGACTGTTTGGAACTCGGTGATTTGCTGCAAGAGGTGCTTCAGGCGGAAGTCACGTCTGTCAACTGGTTTGTGCGCGCGCGCATAAGCGAAGGAAAGGTCATTTTGATGGATGCAAGCGGGAAGGAAAGCCCTCTCGATTGCTCCCTCTATGACGTCGCGCTTCTCGATGGACGGCTGAAAGGCTCGTCTCTCGACGGCTGGGACTTGGTACCGCATTTGGTAGCGAGCAAACTGCCTGTGATCGCCACTTCCGGCGATTCCAGCATTAACCGGCGGATGGTCGAACTGGGCGCCCTCAGGTCGCTCGAGAAGTTCGACATCTTTTCCGCTGTGCGCAAGGGCGTTCTTTTCACGGGTGATGCAAAACCTGTGAAGTGACGATTCCTGTGCTGGGGGATTGATTAGCCTCCTTGAAGGCGCAGTGGGGCGACGTTGAATAAACGTTCGTCTCACTGCGCTCTTCAAAAAGAGTGAAGATACTATATGCGCTAACAGAAGTTTTTTCGATGGTGCCCCACACATACGGCGACTTTCAGAAATATTGCGGTTGCTGTTAGCTAGCACAACCTTGCTTGTGGCTTTTAAGGCTTAAGAGAGGCCTCGCAACGGTTGTGGAAGCTTTCCTGATGCTTGCACTGCTCATTCCGGCAGAGCGGAAATGCGGCTGGGCGGCTGCGGGGCTAAACGCAAGGCCGGGGCGGGTAAGCGTCAGGTGCAGTGAAACACCAGCGAAAGAAATGAAACATCTGGAAACACTAGCAGGAATTTGGGCCTCAAGCTCTGAGAAAGTGTAGGTATCTCCATCTGCACTTTTCAGGAATCGCAAAAAACAGCTCAGTCGTCCGTTTGCTTTTTTCTACTCACTCAAAAACATCGTCCCGCCAGGACGAGAGAGAAACTACGCAAAGGACAAATCGCTGTTCGCCTGGGATTTGCAATGCCGGAGAAAGGTTCCGTACGTGAGACATCCGGCTGATGCCGCCTGTCTTAGAAACTCAGTGACCGGGACCGTTCGGTAAATCTCCGACCGGCCTTGTTGCAACAACTTCAGTTCACTGCTGCCTGCAAACGCGTTCGGGCATCGGTGACCAGCTCGTGCGAGCAAAAGGAGCTAAAAGTATGCATTCACCACTCGCCTGGGGAGCTTTCCTCCTCTTCATCGTTGCGTGCCTGGCGGTAGACCTTTTCGGTTTCAACCGCAAAGCGCATGCCATCTCCATGAAAGAAGCCGCCTGGACGTCGCTGTTCTGGGTAGTCATCGCTGTCGCTTTCGGCGGCTTCGTTTACTACGCCTACGGCGCGCAATCGATGGCCGAGTACTACACCGGTTGGATGATCGAGAAAGCGCTCTCGGTCGATAACCTGTTCGTCTTCGCCTTCCTCTTCGGCACCTACTTCAACGTCCCACGAG
>JADYYD010000142.1 GCA_020853845.1 Candidatus Melainabacteria bacterium | reverse complement strand
TCACCGGTTCCGGCGCTTTTGCCGCCGAAGAAGATGCTGATGATGACCGGGTGCTGGTTGTTTTCGTATTCGACAAATCATGCCGAATTTCATGCGATGCGGTTAGACCGATTTTTCGACAGTTAAAAACCGACTACGGCGTGAAAGTGAAATTTGTCGAACTCGATGTCTCTCGCGATGTGCTCGCAGAGTCGCAAAAGACGGCAAAAACTCTCAAAATTTCTCGCTTCCTTTCCGACACCGAAGACTGGTATCCGGCCGTCGGGGTTTTCACGGGCAGCCGCAAGAAAATTAAAGAAATCCTTGGCGCCAAGCCAAAAGAACAGTATGTTGAAGCCATAGAAAAAGCTCTCGCCGCGCAACAGAAAGAAGGCGCCAAAGGAAAGAGCAAATAAGCACAGCGATAAGGTTTTCACAGGGTGCCAAATCAATCTCGAGTCTTTAGCGCCGCACTGACAATGTTTCTTCTCGTGAATGCTCTTTCCCCAGAGGCATTCGCTGTTCCTAATATGGGAATTGCTGCTTCAGGTGGGAACGCGCCAAGTGCTGGCGCTGACCCTGAGATGAATGCGCTGGAGAAACAGGCGCGCGAATATTCCGATAAACGCCAGTGGGCAAAAGCGCAAGCTGTCTATGGAAGTATCTTGGAAAAACGGCGCAGAGAGTGGGGCCCGGATGACTTTAGATTGGTCGGCCCGATTAATAATGTCGTCAGAGTTACTTGTGTGGACGGCAAGTGCGCGGACACAGTGCCGTATTTGCAAGACTTGCTCAGAATCAGGTTGAAGAAATTCGGTCTTCGCAATGCCGATGTGGCGACGACGTATGCGCTCATTGCCGAGGCAAACGAGAAGATGCGCCGTTATGACGAGGCCATGAAAAACTTCGGCGAAGCTGTACAGATACGAGATGAACTCTATGGAAAAACAGCGGAGATGTCGTTGCGCACGAGGATGAATCTCATAAGAGTGGCAATTAAGAAGAACGACAAAGCCGCGGCGCGAAAAAATTTGCAGCAATGCCAGACTTTGCTTAGCGCTACGCGCAAGCCGCGTCCTGAGATGGAAAAGTTGCTTTCTCATTTTGCGGAAAAAATATAAACCAGTTGTTGAAAACGACTCTGTCACATTTGGACGCTAAACCTTATGTATGACCTTTTGCGGTCGCTTCCCCTTTTGCAATTCATATAAGTGGTTTGGTGAAACTGTGCTCGACTATGCAATGAACAAACCAGGCGCCGGCAGCCTGAGACAATACGATTTGCCGAATTTGCCTGTCGTAATCTCGCGCCAGTCGCGTGTCGCTCTGCCGCAGCAAGTCGGCGACGAGTTGAAGCGTTTGATTCTGGAAGGATATTTTAGACCGGGCTCGGTGCTCCCATCGTCCAGAGCGCTTTGTGATGCCTTGAAAGTCGGTCGCTCGACGATTATTGAAGCGTTCGAACAATTGAAGTCGGAAGGTTATCTTGTGGCTTCGGCGGGTTCGGCAACGCGCGTGAGCGATAACATTCCATCGGCATTGCCCGAAGCGCCGCTTCCCGAGACGCACGAGTTGCGTCTCAATTCGCTGTCTGATTATGCAAATAGAGTGCACAAGGAAGCAATGCTGTACGAGAGGGCCATTGAGCCGGAGATTCCTTTTTATTGCTGGCGCATTGCTCGTGATGCGACTCCATTGCGAGAATTCAAACAATTGATGTCGCGTTTTTCTCTTTCGTCAGAGCAAGAGATGCTGCTCGACTATCAAGAAGATCCGCTCGGGCACAGACCTTTGCGTGATGCAATTGCCAAATACCTGGAAAAATCGAAGGGCATAAAAGCCGATCCGCAACAGATATTGATTGTTACGGGTTTGCCTCAAGCTATGAATTTGATCTCGCGCATTCACCTGGAAAGAGGCGATCTGGCTGTTGTTGAAGAGCCCTGTTATCCGCCCGTCCGCAAAGTTTTTGAAGCCGAAGGCGCCTCTACTGTTTCTCTCAAAGTGGATGAGGACGGTCTGACGGTCGACAATCTTTTGCGGGCGCCCTCTTTAAGAGTACGGCTCGTGTATTTGACGCCCACTCATCAGTTTCCCGTCGGCAGCCGTCTTTCTCTTGCGCGCCGACTGAATCTGCTGACCTGGGCGGGAACAAGCGGGGCTTTTATAGTCGAGGACGAGCACGACAGCGAATTTACCTATGGCAGCAACCCCATGCCTGCGCTCAAGGCGCTGGATAAGCTGGATTCAGTCATATACATCGGCAATTTCGCCAAGGTGATGTTTCCTTCTCTTTCGGTTGCTTACATGGTACTGCCGCGCGACCTTACTTCTGTTTATGCCAAAGTGCGTCAATTCGGAAGTGATGCGGCGCCGCTGCCGATTCAATGTGCTCTTGCCGATTTCATTCAGCGCGGTTTGTTGCGCAAGCACATAAGACGGATGCAGGGCATTTACGAGGCGCGGCGCGATGTGCTCATGGCCAGTCTTTCCTGGTATTTCGGCGACAAAGTCGAAATTCGCGGAGAGCATGCCGGATTGCATATTTATGCCCGCTTTAAGACGACGCTCAGCGATGCGGAGATAGTCGAAAGAGCTCTCAAGGCAGGCGTCGGCATCACGCCTATTGCGCCTTATTATGCCGGTTTGGCTCCACAATCCGAATTCGTTCTCGGCTTTGCGGATCTGGAAACGGCGGAAATTCGCGAAGGAATCAGGCGGCTGGCCGAGATAATTTTATAGATTTGCTTGACCGTCCGCTCTGCATGCTAGGCTGAAGGCATGTTCGCATCATCTTTCAGGGGCAGGCAGGTTTCCGAATGAAACTAAGAAAGGGCCAGATGGCAGGTGTTTCTCTTGTCGCGATGTGCGGCTTCCTTATGGCGCTGCCGCAGGTTTCGCTGTCGCAAGAAGAAAAAAAGAGCCCGGAGGCAGCGGCGGGGCAGGTCGAGATCAAAGAGTTGAAAACCACTCTGGCTGTGGATGTTCTTGCCCAGCATTCGAAAGTTTTCAAAACCAAGCAGAAGATTACGCGCCTTGCGGTTAGCGATGCAAATGTAGCCGACATAGTTCTGATGACTGAAAATCAGTTTGTCGTCATTGGTAAAAACCCCGGCGCCATCAGCGTTACCATCTGGTGCAAGCGGCAGTGATAATTGCCCATCAATAGAGATAAGTGCCCATCAATAGAGATAAGTGCCCATAAATGTGCGGTAAAAACGGGAAAATGCTACAAAAGATAGTAGAGTGATTTGAAAAAGGAAAGCGCTTCGAGAGTCGCAGGCAAAGCCTGTTTCTCCCGAAGTGCCCCCTTGTGTGCGTCAGCTTATGGCTTTGAGTACTTCGCCGTCACCGGATCGAAGATGACGACGTCACTGGCAGCCAGCGTCTTGCCTGGAGCCCACGATTCGAACGCGCTTGTCGTGACGCCCCAGTTGCCGTGATGGAAACCGGTGACGTCGTAAGGACGCGCCATGATGTGGGTTCTGCAAGCCATTGCCACTTGCTTTGCCTGGCGATAGAGTTCGCCGAGGTCTTCTGCGGTTGCGACCATTCCTTGCGGAACCGGGTCGCTGCCGCGCACGATGCGATGGATGCGATAACCCGACTTGAAGTCGAGCTTTTCCATTTGCAAGAGCGCGACATCTCCATCCGAGACGAGGAGCAGATCGTCGGGCACCTTGACGCCGAAGGCTTGCTTCAAGCGAAACAGTGCCGTCGCCTGGTCAATCAATATTCCGATACAGTCGAGCTTCAGAACGAGCTTGTCGTCGGAGCTAAACCATACCCGAACATTGGTGACCGCGGCGTCGCGATCGTACTTCTTGGTTTCGTCATAGTGGAGATGCCAGCCGTCTTGCGCGAACACGCAGGCGGATAATCCAGGACGTTCTTCCCGTTTGAGCAGGCCGAACGCCAGGTCATCTTGCCTGCGTGCTTCGATGAGAGACCAGCGGTTCTCTCCTAAAGCAATTTCAGACATACGGACCTCGAACAGTTTTTCCCGGAGGGAAAGCAGGGCACCGG
>JADYYD010000141.1 GCA_020853845.1 Candidatus Melainabacteria bacterium | reverse complement strand
TCCTTCGTCCACCCGAAGGCGCGACGACCGAGGTCCAACTGCTTGCGCATGCTCGTGTTGATGAGCGTGGTGCCGTCGGTGGACAGCATGACGTGCTGACCTTCCGCCAGCTTGCGACCGATCGAGTGGTCGCAGAAGCGACCGGACTTCAGCGACGGGTGCGCGGTGAGCGTGAAGTTGGAATGCGGGCAGCACTCCTGATACAGCTCGTCGTCGTCGTTGTGCAGGAAGTGCCCGACAACGAAAACGCCGTTCGTCTTCAGCAGCTCGATTTCCGCCGGCGTGGCCGGCTGAACTTCGCCGAGGTGCAGCGTGATGCCGCACTCGCCGCCGGATGCTTCGCGCGCGCGCAGAGCTTCCAGCCACCACCACTGAGGCACGCCACCCCAGAGCGCTTCGGCTCCGGCGAGGTCCATGGCACCGACTTCGGCGCTGTACTTGATGCAGAGGTCCGCGACTTCCTTCGCTTCCTTCCGCTTCTCGTCACCTTCCGGACCACGCAGGGCGCAGAGGATGAGCTTGATGGGAATGGGCGCGTTGGCAGTCTCTTCCGCGACCGCTTCCACGACAGCCTCGAGCGAGAGACCGCCGAAGATGTGCAGATGCGGAGCGAAACGGATCTGAGCGCCGATGGTGTGGTCGGCGATCAGGTCCTCGATGTAGTGCCGGGTGAAGAGCTTGAGGTTCTCCACCGTCTGCATGAGCGGCACGAGCTGATTGGCGATGGCAGCCACGTACGCCGTCAGGTCACCGCCGCGAGCGAAGCAATCTTCGCGATAGGCGGAAACGGCACGGCGCTGCAGGCGGGCGATGAGAGAGCGGTCCTTGACCATTCCCGTCTTGGCGAGAAGCTCGGCATCGCGCCAGAGGTTCACGGTCAGTTCGGGGAACGGCTCTTTGAACGTCTCGAAGCCGGCCTGCGCTGCGAACCGCACCACATCACGGTGGCGAAGAACGCAATCGAGGTGCGTGTGGTTAACGACATTTGCATGGGTAGGAACCCAGAGGCCATTGGTTTTCTTCATCTTGGTCATAGTAACTCCTAGTTTTCCGGCGCAAAACGCCTGAGCTAATCTGGTCAGCGCAAGCGCGTTGAACCAACGAGGAGAGTCCACAGCAACATTCCTGGCAGAGAAATCATTCCGTATGATTTCTTTCGCCCCCACAGGCGAAACATCTGAGAACCGGAAAGGTTTTCGAACGCGGCTAGGTCTGTGTTTTCAACTCCTGGAATTGAGAAAAATATGGGCCTTGAGCCTAACAAGGTCTTCTTGACAAATTCAACAGGCTAGAACCCCTTATGGCCCATGGTTTCATAGTCTTAGCTAAGGCTTATATCGCTGCGCTCGCGCAGGCGGGTTTAGTTTGCAGACAGATATCTGGGAAACGCCCAAAACTGGGCACCTAGCGCGGCTAGGCCAACTCTCGGAAACAGATGCAGATGCCTCAGCCGACCCCGGTTATGAACTTAGGGTTTACCATGTGGCACTGCTGGCGGCTAACGGTTACTATATGAGCTTAGATTGTTAGCCTGGTTCTCCAGACAAGTCGAATACGACCGACCCGGCTCAACAGACGAAAAGACATACCAGACGTACCAGACGTGTTAAAAACGAAAGCTCGGTAAGGAGGCTGTTCACATGGCAATAGGCGGACGCGCCGGTGAAACATTCACAGAAATCAACGTCACTCCACTGACCGACGTGTTTCTCGTACTTCTGGTCATCATGATTCTCATTGCACCACTGGTCAATCAAACAGTGTTGAAGGTCGATCCGCCCAGCGCCGGGCCTTCGAAAGCGAAAGACGACGACAAAGGGCCCAAGCTCAATGTCGAAGTTACAGCAGCAGGACAAATCCGACTCAACAACAACCCGGTCAATCCGCCCGATTCCGCAGGCGTTGCTACTGCGATCAAAGCGGAACAAGCGAAAGCAGGCAAGACCGATATTCCGCTCATGCTCACTGCCGAAGGCGATGCCAGGCAGAAATACGTCGTTGCAGTCATGGACGCAGCCGCCGGATGCGGCATCCACAACCTGCGCGTCATGCCTATTAAGAAATAACGAATCCCTAGCGCAGAGCCTGTTAAGAAATAACGAACTCTTGCGCGATTCTGCGCGTATTCATAAGCACTACTGACAACACAGCGTTTAAAACGTTCTCAAAAAGCCGTTTTCCTGTGAAGTAGTTGTTTATATGGCTCGCTTTTCTCGGCTCTGGTTTTATAGGCTCCGCTCGATCTTCCACGCGTTCATTTCTTTCAAAAACAGCTTCTAACCAGCACTCCCCATACGTTTCACGCACTGCGCCCACACCACAATCACCTCCTCTCAGGCGATTGGAATGCGGCCGTCCCCTGTGTCAGTCGTGAACGCGAGCTGCGAAGATCGTGTCAGAGACCAGTTTTCGACCGGCACTTCCAGACAGGCGCGCTCGACATGCAAAACATATCGAACAGCAATCAACTGTTTTGGTGGAACGGTCGAACCAAGGAAATGCTTATGCTGTCTGGAAAGCAACATCTACTCGCACTGCTGCTCGTTGCGCTCGTGCTCGTGCCACTCTCGTTTTTCGCAGAGAACTTCAACATCGACGCCAATGTCCGGACTGTCGACAAGCAGGTTCTCACGAGCGAGCTGGCGAATCCAACGACGCCCGTTTACGTCGAGGTATTGAGCCGCGACCGTCACTCGGCAGAGTGCAGCGAGAATCACAAAGTCGTCGCCGAGCTGGCTTCGGAGTATCGCGGCAGAATTAAATTCCTGCGCGTGTACATCGAGGAGGTTCCCGACGCAGAAAGCATCCTGGGCGTCCACGGTACGCCTTCCGGCGTGCTCGTCGTTCCGGACACCGACCCCGCGCATCGCCTGGAGATCGGTCAAGGACATCCGACGTACTCGCTCGTCGAAGGCTTCGGCAGCCGACTTCGGCTGAAGCAGCTCTTCGAAAAAGTAATGCCGTAACTGCACCCGCGCTCCGAGCGGCGGCGCCGATCGGCACTACATACGGTGCTGTCAATCGGCAAAACGCTCAGTTAATCTCGCAGCAGACATGCCCGAACAACATTGGTCACACCGGTGTTCGGTCATGCAATCTGTTTCTAACAAGTGCAGCAGCGCCTGACCGGTAATGGTGGGCTGCACGCAATCCCTCACTGTGTAGGGTTTCGCAAGGAGAAAAATATGTCCGATCATCATCATCACGCCAAAGGTCACGATCAGAAGCGGCGCAGCAAGGGCGAGTCGATTCACGCTCTCTACTTCGCTGTCGTCGGTGCGATCGAATCCGCGCCCGAGGCTCATGACGCCCCCCTGGAAGTTTCCTGCACCGGCTTCAGCCTGGATGTGGTGAACGCCGTCATCGCCAAGTTCGAACATTCGGGCTGGAATGTCGCGCTGAAGACGGGCGAGCACACGCTCACCATCTGGGCCGACAACATCGACAACTCGCACACGCCTCGGCCCCCGCGCCCGCCTTATACGCCGCCGCAGCCGATCGTGCCGACGCCGCCCATCCAGCCTATCTACGAGCCGGGTCCCAATACGCCGCCGACCAACCCCGGCCCGCAGCCCGGCACGATACCGCCGGTGGTGCCGCCTGGTCGCGAGCCGAATCCGAATCCGAATCCGGCGCCGACCCAGAAGACCACTTCGAACTAACCTCCCGCGGACTGCATTTCGGCTCATCCGGATTTTTCCCGGCGCACCGGAATGCAGTCCTCATCTTTGTTCATCCGGGTTTCACCGAGCTTGAGGGTGGCGACACCGCCTCGACTGGCAACAACCCGAAAGCTTTTGCCAACTGCAAAAACGCGAGAGGAAAGAAAAATCAATGTCCGGTCAATCGAACAGCAAACTTGTCGAAGCGACCGACGCGACCTTCCAGACGGAGGTCCTGGAATCACAGATTCCAGTAGTCGTCGACTTCTTCACACCAACCTGCGGACCCTGCCGTTTCATCAAGCCGCTTCTCGAGAAGCTCGCTGAGGAATACGACGGCAAGGTCAAGGTAGTCGCGATCAACGTTGCTGACCATGGCGAGCGCTTCTTCGCGCTTGGCGGTCACAGCGTTCCCCTGGTGATCGCCTATCACTGCGGCAACGAGATCAGCCGCAAAGCCGGCACGCGCCCGTACTCCGAGTTCAAGTCCGAATTCCAGAGTCTCTACGAGCGCAGCCTCACCGAGACTTGCACGCCGACCGCCGCAGTGTCTGCCGAGGCGAGCGCCGACAGCAAGGAAACGTCATTCGCAAGCGCGGTCGATGCTGCCGACGAGGCGTTCTTCGCCAAAACCGGCCCGGCCTCCGAGCGCTTCGAGAATGAAATCGAGCCCGACCAGGCTCGTTTCGAATCCGCCAAGATCGACGCCGCCAAGGAGCTTTCCAGCGGCGCCATCAATCAGGACGAGCACGACTCGCTCGTTCAGGCAGCCATTCAGCGCTTCGTTGCTGACACCGCTGCCGCCAAACAACGTCTCATGGATGTCGTGACGCCGGCAGAAGCCGAGCGCGCCGCCGCCATCGAGGCTGCTCGCAAGCTCTTCGCGCTCGACCAATAGTGTCGCCGCTGAGCTGAAACTCAACTCGCTCAATGTGAGACACCAAGATGTCGGATGATAACAAGAACGATAAACCCGACCTGGGCTTGCCCGAACTGCCGGAGGAGTGGAAAGACTTACCGGAGTTTCAGGACCTCCAGGACAGAGGAAAACAGCCTGATCCGCCTCAGAAGCCGGACCCGGAAGAGGAGCGCAAGAACCGCATGAACATGTGGGCTGCTTCTCAATTCGCCTACACCCTTGTAACCGCCTCGGTCGTATTCGGTTTCATCGGTCACTGGCTCGGCACCCTCTTGGGCGGCGGTCTGTGGTCGATATTTCTGATGTTGATTTTGGGCGGCTTGGGATTCGGTCTGGAAACCTGGCGCATGATCAGGACCTTCAACAACTCCGGCAAGAAGCCGCAGTCGAAGGATGACGGCAACAAGCCGAAGGACGACGACAAGACGTCGCGTCCGTAACAGACAACCAATCAAAATTGCAAGGGAGTGCGAGACCAAAAATCTCGTGCTCCTTTGTTTTTCGCGCATTGCTACTACCCTTTGTAGTTTTATATGCGCGGTATCACATCCGGTGCCAGTTGCTCAGCCCGGCTTGTGGTTTCGCCAAGGTTCTAATAGCTGCCTTTAATTTGCACTTCAATTTCATGTAGATCGCACAAGAATGTTTTCACCACAAAAAACATCAAACGCGCGCCCGACACCATTTAATCCCGGACTACGTATTTTCCCCAATGACTGCGCAGCGACACAGTGGCAAACTAGACGCAATCCTCCCCCAATCGAATATTCATCGCTGTGTTTGGACTCTCCCTCACCCCGCAAGACCTCGTGTCTTAGCCCAGGAGCAAACAAGATGACAGAAAATTTTGAGCCACCTAAGGCTAATGTAAGCGCTAATGGTCTTGAAACAAAACTCGGACAACCAGAAGGTCTAGGCACTAACTTAGTGCAGACTGATGGACAGGGCGATATAGTCAATCCCGCCACCACAGATCCGTCAGGAAAACTGCTGGAAGGAAGCGGCGCCATGGCAGTGCCACCGGAGAAATTGCCGGAAGGTGCTAAAGCCGCCCCAGGCGCTGCAGTTGCCGAAGTTCAACAGGATAGCGGTTTTGGTCTCACTGAAGCAGCGCTGCTCACTGGTGCCGCTTACATTGCAGGCGGCCTCGGTCGCAAATATGGAATAAATCAGCAGATTCTCTCGGCCGTCGGTCGCAATATCGAAACTTTGAAAACGTCGGCAACAGGCGTCGCCAATCTCGGCACTTATGCGCGGTTCGCCCAGCGCAATATCGACACACTGGGTGAAGGAACAGCGCAAAGACTGGGTGGATCGCTGAGATTGGGCGGCGAGCGCATCGACGCCTTTGGCAAAGTAGTCATGGGAAGAGACGGCACTCTTGTCACTACTGCCGAGCGTTTTCCTCTAAGCCCCATCAATGCCATTGATAGATACGGCAATGGCGCTCAATTCCTGCGTTCTGATCTTGGTGTGCACTCAATCGCATCGGTAACCGGAAGAGGGCCGATTCGAGGCTTTGACATAAAATATGAAGCGAACACGGCTCTGGGCGGACCACTAGAAACTAGTATCAGAGATGGAAACAGATTTGCCAAATTCATGGCCGGCAGAGTAATCGAAGGCAAAGGACAGTTCTCCGAAGCAGAGATGGCTGCTGCCATTCGACAAGGGGCCCTGGCTACTGAAGATCTTTATCGTTCGGTATTGAAGGCCCAGGTCTAGCCAGTTCACATTGAGCAGCTCGCTGCTTGCTGTTTCGCTTGCCGCTTGCTGTTTCACTTGCCGCTTGCTGTTTCACTTGCCGCTTGCTGTTTCACTTCTTGTGTTTCACTTCTTGCTGCCTGACTTTCTGCCTGCCACGCACGTTTTGTACTACTTCATATCATAGTTTTCCCGCCAAAACGAAAGGGGCTGTGGAAGAGGCGCGAAGCCTGCAACCACAGCCCACAGTCGGCTACCGGCGGGTGGCGCTGGTAACGTGCGCGTAGACTTCGTCGGCCAGTGCGCGGAGCTGTTCGTTGGAAGCGTCGAGCGCCTCGTCGAACATCTCAGCGAACACCCGGCAGACGAGCCCGCGCATGTCCTCAGCGTTCTTTACCGTCTCCAGTTCCTGGAGCACCCGGCGCGCCTCCGGCATGTATTCATCGTCGGGGCAGCCGAACTTGGCCAACCCTTCGGTGTCATGCCGGTACATGATGGCTGCAACCTCGTTGAGGAGGTTGCCGTGGCGCTCACGCAGGAGCGCTTCGTCTTTCATGATTTGTTCTTTTGTCACGTGCGTACCTTCTTGTGAAGCAGTTGACGCCTCACCAGCCGATACACCCACGAGCGTCTGAACCGGAAGCAGCTAAGCCGCTACCGGTCCAGAATCACGGCCGAAGCCGCGGTTCACTCGACGCTGTCGAGTATCAGGCGGTGTAGGCGGCGCCGTCGAGACCGAGGGTGCGGCAGATGTCCGCCACGACCTTCTTCTCCGAAGCGGCAAAGTCGCCGTCGGAATTCGCGACCGCAAGAGCGATCTGCACGGCGGTGTCCGGCTGCTCGCCCTTGCCCTTGATCTTGCCGACGACGCCCATGACGGCGATCTTGCCGAAGACGGCGTCCTTGTTGATCTGGTCGCAGTACTCGGTGAACTTGGCGATCAGGTCGGCCGGCGCGAACACCTTGAGGGCGTCGAGCGAGGTGATGCAGGCGCCGATGGCGGCCTTCTCGGAGTCCTCGATCTTGCCGTCGGCGGAGGCGACCAGGGCGCAGATGGCCATGGTGGCGTCACGGAAGGGCGCGTTGTTGTACTGAGCCGCCTTGGTCTTGAGGCCGGCCATCGCGTCGTTGGCGTTCTGCTTGAGCTTGTTCCAGAAGGACATGTGAGAACCTCTTTCTTTGGAGTTGGGGAAATCCGGGGAAGCTGCGAACGCATCGCTAGTCTTCCTGCCCGGACTGTTTGAGAGATACCGAGTCGAACAGTACGCAGGTCCGTACTCGGCCGGGATCGCAGCTTAACTTCATGCACCTGGGGCGGTCGCGCGGTCGGGGCGCTTGACGCCGGGACGCTATGCGACCGCAGCGAAGGCGCTAGCTCTTCTTCGGGGGATTCGCCGGGTTGGCGGCGGCATCCGGCTTGCGGTTGTTCCAGCGCACGATCTTCCACACGGCGCGGCCGATGAGGAAGAGCGAGAGAGCACCGACGATGTACGGCACGTAGGGGATCGTCATGATCAGCGCGAACGGCAGCTCGACGAGAGCGACCAGGACGGCGACGATGATCGCGGTGTTGATGAAGGCGCGCATGGTGGTCTGGCCGCGCTTGGTGAAGAAGTTGTAGATGTCCACGCCGAGGGCAATGGCGCCGATGGCATAGAGGATCTTGAAGAGGCCGAAACCGACTGTCAGCATGTCTGTGTTCCTATTACCGTTTTGGTGGTTGAAGAAAACCTCGATCCCGACTTCGTTTTTCGCAAGACGCACACACACACCATCTCTGAGATGGAGGACAGTTAGCCGCAATGGAGACTGTGGACTGGGTTTGTGTGGTGAGTGCGATGTATCGAAGTAAGGGATGAAGTTAGGCTTCAAAACTGCCAGAGATGGCGGACCCTTGGCAAGCATTTACATAAGTCTATGAAACTAGCTTAGCGTTTAACGTTTCTACATGCGGACGCCAAATGCCGGCTGTTGGCGGATCTCGCACTAAACGACCACTTTGTTCGGCAGCCGTGGCCCAATATGAAGTACGCGAGCATCACCTTTTCGTTTGCTAACCATGCCGGATGTGCTTGCTCAGCATCGCGAGCAAGCAAAAATAAGCGCGCACTAAGCAAGTTTTGCTAACGAGAAGATGCTCATAAATAGTGCGTTTCACATTAAAACCCCAGGCGAGACCTCGCACTAGTTGATGCGACTTTCGAATCGTTTCTATCTAACTAAAGGAAAGCTACGCACTCACTCACTCCTTGTCCTACTAACGTCCCTAGCATTGCTCTTGTATCCGCGGGGCGTGTTGTCATTCGCGATTTACCACCATGGCCCGTATGAATCGCTCATTTAT
The DNA here is from genome assembly GCA_020853845.1 of Candidatus Melainabacteria bacterium. Classification (GTDB taxonomy): domain Bacteria; phylum Cyanobacteriota; class Vampirovibrionia; order Obscuribacterales; family Obscuribacteraceae; genus QKMZ01. The sequence continues at coordinate 18,551 of JADYYD010000141.1, read as the reverse complement.
ACCAACCACAGTGGTAAAACGCGCTTGGAAACAAGGCTGCGGGAGGAAACGCGTCGTGCATGGAAGGAGCGCGAAACCAAAACGCGCATCGAGAAGTCCGTGGCATATAGAGCGGACTCTGCAGAAACCCTGATGAGGTGCGATTCTCAACAAAAACATGCTCTCACCCATCCTACTATACCTTGTCGTCATGAGGACGCAAAAAAGAGAAAACGCCTGAAGAGCGGAGCTCGCCAGGCGCTTCTCTGAACGCGAGTAATGCGTTTACGCAGCCAGCTTATGCAGCCGACGCCACGTAACCGGACACTTTGTACTTGGTCCGCACATCGGTGGGAGCAAGCACGGTGACGACACCTTCGTCATCGCCGGGGAATTGCGAACCGTGCAGCATCTTGTGCATGTCGCGGATCACTTCCTCTTTGACGACGCGGTCGCGCAGCTTGTTGCGCCTGATGCACTCCTCGAGAGGAACATCCATCATGGCGACATGAATGTCGGTGTAACCCGCATTCTTAGCCATGTCGATAACACGAGTGCGCTGGCTGCGCATGAAGTTCGTGTTGTCGATGATGATGTTCTTCTTCGCCGCCAGAGCAGCGTTGTAGAGCTCATCGAAGCGCTTGCGAGTGACTTTCCAGTCACCGATTTCGCTGGCGTCGCCGTAGATCTCCTTGCGAATCTCGTCGAGGCTGATTCTCACGAATCCTGCCTCTTCCAGACCATCGCAGAAGGTGCTCTTGCCCGAAGCGGGCAAGCCGGCAAAGACGATCAATCGCGGTTCACTGCCGGCGGGAACCAGCAGTTGGACAATCTTCCGGGTCGTGAGAGTTTTCTCTCGGCGGCCTCTATTCATGCGGGAATGTCCTCGTTATTCGAGTTCGGAACTTCCGTGAATCTGAAAAAGAACTGTCTGCCTGACCCTTGCGAGCCAGGCAGACAGCTGGTTTTGACGCTAACGCCCGGGAGCGCTCAGCGCCGGACGGTGAGAGCAGTGACGCGCTTAGCGCGGTTCCTGCTCGTCCCGGTCGCGGGCAGCCTTCGCCTCGACGATGAAGTCTGCAGTCGGCACGATGCGCCAACCGCCCTCACCAGTCAGCTCCAGAACTGCGTCGTGGAACTTGATCACCGACGGACGGTGACCAACGCTGATGAAGGTGACACCCGAATTGCGCAGCAGCGAGTAGAGGCGCTGCTCGAGCGGGATATCGAGGGCGCTGGTGGCCTCGTCGAGGATGGCGTAGCGCGGACGCGCCAGAAGCAGGCGCGCGAACGCGACCCGCTGCTGCTCACCGAGCGACAGACCCTTGGCCTCGGCGTCGAGACCGCCGCGCAGAGAGATGAAGTCCTCGGGCAGACCCACCAGGACCGCCATCTGATGAATCTCTTCATCGGTGGCCTTGGCGTTCGGGTACGTGAACTGCTCGCGCAGAGTGCCGAGCAGCATGTACGGGGTCTGCGGCAGGAACATCATTTCGCCCAGCTCGGGGTGAACGATGGTGCCGTTGCCGGAATCCCAGAGGCCGGCCAGACCGCGCAGGAGCGAGCTCTTGCCCACGCCCGAGCGACCCATGACGATGACGCCGGTGCCTTCCTTGATCTCGAGGTTGAGCCGCTCGATCAGGGTACGGGCATAGTCCGGGGTCTGCAGGGTCAGGTCCTGCATGGCGATGCGAGGCTCGACGACCGTCTTGATGGTCGGCTTGCCCTGCGTATTCGGCTTTTCCTTCAGCGCTTCGTCGAAGCCGCCCAGACGATCGATATTGGCAGCGTACTGCGCGAGCGACTGGAAGGAGCTGACCACGACGGCAAGCGCGCCAAGAATCTGGCCGAATGCCATCGACGCCTGCTGGAACGTGCCCAGCTTGGCTTCGCCGGCGAAGAACAGCGGCGCGATGATCAGGTACGGGATGATGGTGACGAAGTAGTCGAACGCAGTCTGGAAGAAGCCGACGTTCGCCGTCCAGTTGATCAGCTTGTGGTAGTTGGTCACAACCTGGCCGAAACGACCCTTGACGGCGCGCTGCTCATGCTCTTCACCACGGTAGAAGCGAATCGCCTCGGTGTGGTTGCGAACGTGAATCAGGCCGTAGCGGAAGTCGGCTTCCAGCTTCAACTGCATGAAGTTGAGCGCGACGAGGCGGCGCCCGAACAGAAGGATGATCACCGAGCCGATCAGCGAGTAGCCGATCACGATGTACGTCAGGTTCTGCGAAATCGCCCAGAGGACGGCGCCGAACGAGATGAGCGTGACGATCGAATCGATGAAGGTGAGCGCCAGGCTCAACGTCTGGTTGACGACGGCATCGATATCCTGATGAATACGTTCGTCAGGGTTGTCGATGTGCTTCAGGTTGCCGATGCGGTAGTGGGCGCCGTCCTTGTTCAGGTACCGTCCCACGAAGTGATCGGTCATCCAGGTTCGCCACGAGATGGCGAGCTTGGCCCGAACCCATCGGTAGGCAACGACGATGAACGTACCGTACAGGAAGACCATGCCGATACTGTATATCGCGGTGAAGAAGCTGGCTTTGGCAGCCTCCGCCTTGGCTGGGTCCGTCGCCGAGTTGGCGGCGAAGTCCTGCAGATAGTTGAGAATGTCGCCCCACGCGAAGTTGAGCTTGACGTTGAGCATGTTGATGCTCACGAGACCGGCGAGCAGGAGCAGGAGGAAAGTCCGTCCTACCCACTTGGCCGGCACATTGACCGAACCGATAAACGGCAGCGGAACTGCCTGCTTATCGTTTGCGAACCAATACGGCGCGCAGAGGGCGTAGATCCTACGCCACATGGAAGTCTTGGGCTGATTCATTATCAGTCTCCGTTTATTAGCGGCTTTTCGTAGACACGAGAGTGCCGCAGGTTAGCGATGGCTTCCCCACGTCCTCTGGACAGGCAAAGCAAAAACCACTCGCACGAAATCAGCGCGCGCATCGAAGACACGCACGCAGCAACGGCGAAGACTTTGCTTCACGATGGCCAGACTACGCCGCGGCAGGAAGCCCCTGGCCCGGCGTGCTTACAAGCGCCCGCGTGGACGCTCAGTCACAATATATGCTTACGCTGACTTCTCCGTCCTCAGTCACGGCACCGCGGAACATTCCCGGCGTGTTGAACGGCACGGCAGCGTTGCCATGCCGGTCGAGAGCAATCATGCCCCCGAAACCGCCGCATTCCCGCAGTGTCGTGTTGATGACGTAAGGCGCAGCAATCGAGACCGGCTCCTTCAAATACTTCATGCGAGCGGCGACGTCGTAAGACGCGACATGCTTGATGAAGTATTCGCCGTGACCGGTGCACGAAATCGCGCAAGTTGCGTTGTCCGCGTAAGTTCCTGAGCCTATGAGAGGTGAATCTCCGACTCGACCATAGCGTTTGGCAGTGATACCACCAGTGGAGGTACCGGCTGCGAGATTTCCGGATTGATCGAGAGCAACCGCTCCGACCGTGCCGAATTTGTTCTCGTCAAAACCCACTGCCTTGCGCGTCTTTCGATGCGCAGTTTTGGAATGCGAGGCAGCGCCGTAACGCTCCTTCTCGCTGGCAAGGGCTTCTTCAAGTTGCTCGATGCGCAACGGCGTCATGAAATAATCGGGCTCGACCAGGGTCAAACCGATCTTCTTGGCGATGTCGCGCAGAAACATTTCGGCACCTTTGCCGATGAGCATGACGTGCTCGGTATGTTCCATAACCGCACGAGCTGCGGTGATCGGGTTTTTCACCGTAGTGATGGCACCAACCGCGCCCGCCTGCAAACTGGCACCGTCCATGATGGCAGCATCGAGTTCGATGCGTTTATCTCTGGTCAGCACCGCGCCTTTGCCGGCATTGAACAGCGGCGAATCTTCCAGCACCTGAATAGCGGCAACGACCGCATCAAGGCTCGACCCGCCTGCTTTCAAGACTTTGTGCCCGGCAATGAGAGCATCGCCGAGTTTGGTCGTGTAACGCGTCTCCATCTCGCTGCTCATGGAATCGCGGTTTATTACACCCGCTCCTCCGTGAACCAGGAGTACCGCTTTGGCTGGCATCGGCATGATGGCATTGCTCCTCGACAACAGGCATGATGCCCATCCCCATTTACTGGGTGTTGCGAGTTTACCCGCAGATGTACGGAGCGCCGGTTAACCTTTGCCTTTTCTTCGTTTTGACTTCCCCAAAAGCTCACGCTCCGATTGAACGGAGCCCAGCTTGTCGAGAAAAGCTCTCAGCCCTTCGGGATCGTCGGTGACAATGCCATCGACTCCCATCCGGACTGCAGAAAGCCACTCCGACACTTCGTTGAGCGTCCAGACATTGACTTCCATTCCAGCTCGCTGAGCCTGTTTCACTTCCCGGGCGCGCAGATTGACGAACTGCGGATGCCAGGCAGCAGCGCCGACCTCTTCTGCATACGCAGGCAGGTCCAGCAACAAGCCGTTGATCAGCAAGCCGGTTTTGTAAGCCGGAGCCTTGGCGCTGAAGCGCTTGAGAAAGGCATGATCGAACGAACTGACGATGACAGTCTGCTCGTGACCGTAGTCGTCGAGCAGCTCAATCAAATCGTCTTCGATGCCCGGATAAGCATCAGGCGCGTTTTTCACCTCCACGTTGATGACGAGCCGGCCGGCAACAAGGTCCAGAACTTCTTTCAAAGTCGGGATCTTCTCCTGCGCGAACTCTTGAGAGAACCAGGCGCCCGCACTCAACTTCTTCAGTCGAGCCAGGCTTTTGTCCTTGACGAGACCTTTGCCATTCGTGGTTTTGGTGAGGTCGTCAAAGTGGACAACTACAAGTTCTCCCGTCTTAGCCCGATGAACATCGAGCTCGATACCGTCGAATGCTGAGTCCACGCACTTGCTGAAAACAGCCAGCGTGTTCTCCGGTCCCCACTTTCTGCCACCGCGATGCGCGATGATGCGGGGAAATTTTCGTTTCATTCAACCTCCAGGCACAGCTACAGCTACTTTTCAAACAGCTCGTGGTGCGTCCGCGCGCAAATAAATGCGCAAAGAACACTGAAAGACCATTGGGGCAACTGAAAGACTGGTGCGTTTACGAGAAGAAGAGAAATGGAGGATGCGAGGGTAAGTTAGCTCACGAAACTGAACGTACTCAAGAGGCCTCTGGCTAATGTGCACTAATTAAAGCGGTAGTCAAGATGAAAGAGCCACGCAAGGCGTCCAGTGCAACCCCTTTGCAAGCAATCAGCACTTGACAGCCGTCCGATTGGAGACAAATGGCGCGGGCTTGCAAAGCACATGAAAACGGTTGAAAAGTGGACCAGCCAGGACAAAAGCATCCGGTCCGGTCGAACTTTTCCAAGATCCGGATCTAAAGCATTGGAAATAACACAGGTATCTCTTGAAGAGCGCGTGATATTATCTGCATCGCTTGATTTCTAAGCCCGCGAAATCAAGAACGGCTCACAGAGCCATTATCCACTTGCACTATCAGCAGAGATTCCGCTGAGGCAGCAGCGCCGAAACCGGCAGCGGCAGACCTGAGACAAAGACCCGACCAAAATGCTCTTCAACAGCTTCACATACATGCTGTTTCTGCCGGCGGTAGTCGTCCTCTATTGGGTGATGCCCAACCGCTTCCGGACGACACTGCTTTTGGTGGCAAGCTACCTTTTCTACATGAACTGGAAACCCGCATATGGTCTCTTGATCTTCGCTTTGACGCTGGTCAATTATGCGATTGGTTTGAGTTTGGAAAAATTCGCGGCGAAAAAGAAGGCGATACTCATTGGCGGGCTCATCTTCAACCTCGGCTGCCTCTGCTTCTTCAAATACGCCAACTTTTTGCTCGAATCGCTTTTCTCGAGCCTTAAAGGTTTGAGCGTTCTTGTCTCTCATGCGCCCGCCGATTCCTGGACGAGCCCGGCGCTCAAAATCATCCTGCCGCTGGGCATCTCGTTTTTCACCTTCGAATTCATTCATTACATAGTCGATGTTTATCGCGGCAGTGCCGCGGTGAAAAACTTCCGCGACTTCGCTCTTTTCGCGGCCTTCTTCCCATCGCAAATCGCCGGCCCGATCAAGCGCTTTCAAGACTTCACGCACCAGCTTTTGGAAAAGCCTGTTTTTCGAGGCGAGAACTTTCGGGAAGGCCTGTTCCTCATCTTGCAGGGACTTTTCAAAAAAATCGTGCTGGGCGACAACATGGGCTATGTCGTAAACACCGGTTTCAATCACGCTTCGCGCATGGGACTGGTTGATACATGGATAGCCGTCGCCGGTTTCACCTTCCAGATCTTCTTCGACTTTTCAGGCTACACGGATATCGGCAGAGGCTCTGCTTTGCTGCTCGGTTACAAGGTCCCCGAGAATTTCAACTGGCCGTTTCTGGCGGCCAATCTCACCGACTTCTGGCGCCGCTGGCACATTTCACTCTCCACGTGGCTGCGCGACTACCTCTTCATTCCCCTGGGCGGCTCGCGAGTAAGCGCCCAAAGAGCGCGTTTCAACACCATGCTGACAATGGTTCTGGGCGGACTATGGCACGGAGCGGCCTGGCATTACGTCATCTGGGGCGCGTTCCACGGCACCGGACTGGTGCTTTCGAAAGAATGGACCGACTTCGCATCGCGCCACCCGGTTTTGTCGAAACTTCGTCCCCATCCCATCTGGCACTGGTCGGGCGTAGCACTGACGATGCTCTTTCTTTTCATGGCGGGCATTCTCTTCCGCGCCGAAACCATTCCACAGGCGCTTACAATCGCCCACAAGCTCGTTGTTCCTGCGGCCGGCGGTGAAGTGACCACCATGTTCTTGAACTCTACTCTGCCGGTCTCTCTGTCGCTCTATCTGCTTTATCTGGCTGCAAAAACGCTGATCGAACGGGCCAGACAACCGCAAATCCACACTGCAGTCTCACTAGCCCGCCGCTATTTTGAAAATTCCATCGGCACCCAGGTCGTCGTCTACACCGGCGTCGCCTTCGTTATCCTCGGCTTCGCGCCTTTGCACGTCGCTCCCTTTATCTACTTCCAATTCTAGGTACGAAAATGCAAACAGCAACGAGAATTGAGAAGGAAAAGGCAGGCACGGCGACCGGCAGCGTCAAACCGCGCCAGCCCTGGTGGAAACCGGTTGGCGAAACGGTTTTAGCCCTGGCAGCAACGGTCTTCCTTCTGGAATCGTTCTTCAATTTCGCGGGCATCGGTCAGCAAGAGTTTTTCGAACCCGATCCGCTCCTGGGCGCCCGTCATATCCCATCCAAGCAAGTGACATGGCGCATGGAAGGTCTTTCTCGCGACAGTTTCAACAGCTTCGGAATGCGTGATTACGAGCGCACTCTGGCCAAGCCTCAAGACACTGTCAGGGTTGCCGTACTGGGAGACAGCGGTGCAGAAGGTCTGCAAGTGCCGCTTAAGAACACGTTTCCCATAGTCGTGCAAGACATGCTCAATGAAGAAGCGAAGAAAAGAGGCTTGCAAAAACGTTTTGAAGTCATGAATTTCGGCTGCGCTGGTTATTCTATGCTGCAGGAAATTTTGCAGTACGAAACACTGGCAGCCAAGTTCTCGCCCGATATAGTCGTGCTTTTCTACAATCGCATGGATGCGACCGAAAGCATTATCGACGGCTCGATGCGCTCTATTGCAGATCCCAAGCCGTTTTGCTACCTGTCACCAGAGGGGGAAGTGAAACTCGACACTGCCATTCTGGAAGCGCGTGCGGATGAATTGAAACCTAATGCCGTGCTGGACTGGTTGCGCAGAAACAGCCGCCTTTACGGCGTCGTCAATCAAACGCTGTTCTCGCTGTCCATCAACGACAAGCATTTTGTGAAGTGGAAACACATGTTCGAAAAAGGTGCCAAGGTGCGCAAAGTCGCGCCGGCAACTTATCCTGCCCAAAACGAAGATCAGGTCGCCGCCAAGCTTTTGGAGCGGCTCAACAATGATGTGAAATCCAAGGGCGGACGTCTGATTGTGATGATGTTCCCCAACTTGATCGACTATCCGGACTTGACGCGGCAGCAGAAACTCTTCAGCGGAATGGCTGAAGCACAAGGTTTCGGCTATCTCGATCTGAGCGATCCGGTCAAGAACTACAAGAGGAAAGAAGAGCTGCTCATCGAGTATCACTTCTCGACAAAAGGTCATAAGCTCATCGCGGATCTTTTGAAACCTTACCTTCAGTGAGGTCAGTGCGGCGGCATTGCTGCTTGATCCGCTGCTTTGGCTGATGCTCTGTCCTTTTGCGCCTCTTTCTTATTGCCGGCCGCCTCGTGAATCTCGGCGCGCAGCACGTAGTGAGTGCTCATGCCCGGCTGCATTACGATGGCTTTATTGATGTCCGAAAGCGCTTCTGCATACTTCTTCAGCTTGAGATTCACGCGCGCGCGCAGGCTGTAATTCGCATCTGTGGGAAACTCTTTGAGGACCGCATCAATGTCTTCTTTCGCTCTTCTGTAATCGCCCATCTCCTCATAAATTTGGGCTCTCTGCTCGCGAAGCCCGACACGATCGGGGAAACAACTCACCAGACGGTTTTGATCTTTGAGGGCAAGATCATACTTACTCTTGAGGCGGTAGTAGCGAACGCGGTTGACGAGCGCGTTCACGGGCGGCTTGACTGCGTATTCTATCGATTTGCCGTCGTCCTGCGCCGCCAGCTCGAATTCCATCATCGTGCGATAGACATGCGAGCGCAGATCGTAATACTCCGAATTCTTCGGCTCCAATTTTATCGCTTCGCTTATGACAGCCAGAGCCGCTTTCGGATCCAGCAAACGGTGATAGACCCTGCACAATTCCGCCTTTATATGCGCCTGGTTGGGACTGATTTCGTCGGCGATTTGCAGATCTTTCAAAGCCTTATCGAAGTCTCGCACCTGTTCGAACAACAAGGCTCTGAAATAGCGAAACCCGCCTGCGTCTTCCAGCGCTATAGCTTTGTTTATGTCAGCCATTGCCAGAGGTCGCTGCAACAATTTCAATTCGACATTGGCACGTATGTAATAAGCAAGCGCATATTTGTCATCGAGTGAAAGCGCCCTGTTTACCTCGGTTAAAGCCTGCTGAAGTTTTCCATCGTTTAAAAGCGTGGTAGCACGTTCGGTGGCATACTCAGCACTCTTGGGACTAAGCGCGATCGCTCTTTCATAGTCTTTCAACTCGTTCTTTTTGTCTTTGAGCAATCGATAGGTGACGGCTCTTTGCGCATATCGAAATGCATCGGGATGTTTGGCAATCGCTTCATTGAAGTATGGAAGCGCTTCTTTGTATTTCTTCTCAGACAACAAAAGCGAACCCGTAACACCGGCAACTTCATAGCTGCCCGGCTGAAGTCTCTCTGCCTGAGCCAGGTATTGACGCGCTTTTTCGAACTGTTTCTCCCTCAGACTGAATGAAGCCAGAGACAGATACGGTTGAATCGATTTGGGATCAGCGGCCATTGCGGCTTTCAGCAATAGTTGCGCCTCTTGCTTGCGTTTGAGGTTTTGCAATGCGCGCGCTTTCAAACTCATCGCATGTGCTGAATTCGGTTTTGCTTTCAATGCAAGATCGAATTTCGCAAGCGCGTCTTGATAGCGCCGCCTTTGAAGCTGGCTCGAACCTTCGGAAAGCAGGCGTTCGTAATCAAGCGACGGCTCGGCGCCGAAAACCGCCGGTCCGGCAAAGAACAAACAGATGAAAACAGGCAAGATGCGCAAAATCATCGGCTAAATATAGAAGTTTAGCCAGATGAACGCAATTGTTGAAAAGTCTCAGGCGGTACGATTGCGGAAATTCGGATCTGAGAATCTTCCGGCATTGGCGAGATGCACATTTGCAGTCAGGTTTTCAGTTTTGTCCTCGCCGACCTTGGTAAGCAAAGTCTCGTCGACTTGCCTTCCGGTCGCATTGGGAAGAGCTTCAAGAATCGCCGCACCGTTGCCGCGGGCGAATTTGTTGTTCTGCATCGCCATGATAGCGGCCAGATCGCCGGCAAAATGATCGGCCGGAACAGCCAGAGCCGATTCAGCGGAACTTCTAGCCTGCATATCACCTTTGAATGCAAAAGACGGCATGACTTCAGCTTGAGCTTCCGCAAACTCGTTGAAGAGTCGGCCGCTGGCTGCTCTTTGAGCAAGCATGCCTGCATCGCCCTGATCGAAATTTTGCGGTATTTTATCGCTCATTCAAAGACGCCCATAATCGGTAAGCTGTTTAGTAAAACGTCGGGGGACACCCGCGCCAGTTCATCAATTAGACCATGGCGTGACAAATTGTCAAGCATATTTTATCTTAGACCGCCGCCCCAACGGGCATCTCCGGCAGTAATTCGGAGATTGTCCGGCAGATTAAATTTCCGCCCTCAGATTCAACTATAACGACGATTTCCGGACCAAATTCCATGATGAATTGACGGCAAACTCCGCAAGGCCAACCTTCATTGTTTCGGCAATGGACTGCAACCGCCTGAATGTCTCTATGCCCTTCGGATACGGCCTTGACCAGGGCGGTTCTTTCGGCACAAATAGTTCCGCCCAGGACCTTGCTTTCGACATTGCAGCCGGTGAAAACCTGCCCGCTTGCAGTCAAGACCGCTGAGCCTACGAAATAATTCGAATAGGGAGCGTAGGCTTTCTCCGCCGCAGCCCGGGCCGCGTCAGCCAACTGCCGGTAGATTGCCGGTTGTGTCATTCGGTCTTCCTTTAGAAAGGCTCGCCATTCGGCATAAGCGTAACACCTGCTGCACCGGCGGCCTTGCCGGTGGTCAAAGATGTTACGGCTGCAGCCGGGACTGACGCGGAAAGGGCGCCCAAATTAGGACCCTTGAGGTCATCCAGTTTCAAAACGCCCTGTGTCGCCTTCAAAGGAACAAGGTTGAAGCTGGGCGCTGTTTGCGGCATGCCTGCAGTTTCCGCTACAGAAGAGCGCGGAATGAGCGTGCCCGGCAAAAAATGATTGGCGGGCGGATCGAGTTCCTCGATTGCATCATAAGGTCCGAGCTTCGGATGTTTCACGCCCGGCAGCCTGTTGGCGATATTGGCGCCCTGCTTGAGCCTTTGCTCGTTTTGAAAGAGCGCATAGTTGTGATACTCCTTCAACTGCTCAGGAGTCAAAGGGTGCATTTTCAGCTCCGCCAGCCCGTCCATACACTTTTTCGCCAGATCTTCATTCTCTTTCGTTCCAGGGACACAGAGATAAAGAGCGTTGGAATACTCGGCGACGGCTTGGTTTATGAAACATGATTGTTTGTACGCACGGGCGAGATGGTAGTGCATTTCCGCATCGCCGGGATTTTCTTTCACGTGCTGCCAAAGAGTGGGAAGCGACTCCCAGTGCAGTCCTTTAGCATGCATGTCGAGAATTTGTTGCTTGCGAACATCGGAGGCTGCTTGCACATCGAACACCGAGGGTGGTGGCAGAGGAGGACCGGCGTAATTGACCGAGATTTTCTCTACACGGAAGGTATTCTGGGGTTTGGTGAAGATCAAAGAGGTGTTCGGATTAAAAGAATAGATCGACATCGGGCGAGCTTGTTGATCGAAACGGCGCAAAGGGTTGTTGCCGAAGAGCTTTTCTACATCTTCGAAATCAAGCTCGCGAGAAGGATCGTTGATGACAAACGTTGTCGTATGTTTGCCGTCCGGCTCGTCATAACTGGTCAATTCATATTTAGGGCCTTTAGTGCCCTGTTTGTACCAGTACTTATTGGAGGGCGCACCCGGCTGTCCGGCTGAGGTCGTGGGGTTGCCCAGAACCGTGGAGAGATAGGTCTCGTTGATGAGCTGCGGATTGGTGGAAAGCTTGGTGATCAGTGCCAGAGTTTGCTCATCGAGTTCATTGTCGGCAAAAGCGCCCGGCATAGCCAATGAAAAAGCAAGAAGCAGTGCTGCTTTCGCCACATTTCTGCAATTTTTCCTGCACTTGGGAAATAAGGTCATTGGCATCTCGTCAAACAGCCCAACGCCACCACACATGGTGTCATCAGGTTTTTAAACCGCCAGGCCGTTAAGTAAGCCCGCTCACAACGCTTCAGAAATTATATCTATTCTTGACAACAAAGCAATAGATCTACAGCCAACCCTCGATATTTGTTACGTAGTCAAGATAACCCAGCTTCGATATCTGATAAGGCCAGATATTCTTGATTTCCTGGACTTGGTTAGCAATTTCAAAGCTCTTGAGCCTGTTAACATCTGGCTTCCAATGGGAGCAATCGGAGAGGCTTCTATTCCGATCGTTTATCACTCTTTTCTTTCAGTTGAGGCATCAAAGCCACCTCCCGTTGCGCTAATTTTGTTCTATCTCGCCGACGTTTACGGCCGGTGGAACACCACGCCAAGGGCCTGAAGTGAGTTTGTGTCGATCAACTGTAACCCGCGGACTTCGCCAATACGGTGCAAGTCCAAGTTCTCATGCAGAAAGGTCGAAAAAATGAAAGCTTTGAAATACCCGTCCACGCGACGCGGCGATCAGACCGACGACTATCATGGCACCATCGTTGCCGACCCGTATCGCTGGCTTGAGGACGACATGTCCGCCGAGACGGCTGCCTGGGTCGGTGAGCAGAACGCTGTCACACAGCAGTTCCTGGCACCCATCGCCGATCGCAAAATCATCAACGAGCACCTGACTCGCCTCTGGAATTACGAGAAATACGGCTCGCCGTTCAAGTACGGTGACCGCACTTTCTTCTACAAGAACAGCGGCTTGCAGAACCAGTACGTGCTCTACGTCATCGACACGCCCGGCGCCGAGCCGCGCGTGCTCATGGATCCCAACACCCTGTCCGCCGACGGCACCATCTCGCTTGCCGGCATCTCGATTTCCAAGGACGGCAAGTACATGGCGTACGGCTTGTCCGAGTCGGGCTCCGACTGGAACGAGTGGCGCGTGCGCGACATCGGCACCGGTGAAGACCTCGCCGACCACATCAAGTGGGTGAAGTTCTCGGCGGCTCGCTGGCTCAAGGACGGCACCGGCTTCTTCTACAGCCGCTTCGACGAGCCCAAGGCCGACGACGTTCTGAAGGGCAGCAACTTCTACCAGAAGCTGTACTTCCACAAGCTCGGCACCGCGCAGAAGGACGACGTCCTCGTCTACGACCGCCCGGACGAGAAGCTCTGGGGCTTCGGCGGCTTCGTCACCGAAGACGGTCGCTACCTGTGCATCAGCGTCAGCTTCGGCACCTCGCCGAAGAATCGGTTCTTCTACAAGGACCTCACCAAGCCGGACTCGCCGGTGATTCGCCTCATCGACAACTTCGATGCGTCGTACGGCTTCATCGGCAACGACGGCACCACGTTCTGGTTCGTCACGGATAAGAACTCGCCGCTGCGCCGCGTTGTCGCCATCGACATCGCGAAATCTTCCGACGCCGGTCTTGGCGAGGTGGAGGTCATCCCCGAAGCGAAAGAAACGCTGGAAGACGTCTCTCTGGTCGGCAACCGCTTCTTCCTCTCGTACTTGAAGGACGCGCAGTCGCTCATCCGCGAGTACACACTCGAAGGCCAGCACATCCGCGACGTCCAGCTTCCGGGCATCGGCTCGGCGGGCGGTTTCGGCGGTCTGCGCGAGGACACGGAGACGTACTACTCGTTCACGAGCTACGCGACTCCCGCCACCATCTACCACTACGACATCGCCACGGGCAAGAGCACGGTTCACTTCCAGCCGAAGGTGGCTTTCGACCCGAGCAAGTTCGTCACCAAGCAGGTGTTCTACAAGAGCAAGGACGGCACGTCCATCCCGATGTTCATCACCTACCGCAAGGGGTTGAAGCGCAACGGGCAAAACGCGACGTACCTGTACGGCTACGGCGGCTTCGGCATCTCGCTCGGGCCCTCGTTCTCCGTCAACATGCTCACCTGGATGGAGATGGGCGGCATCTTCGCCGAAGCCTGCTTGCGCGGCGGCGGCGAGTACGGTGAAGCCTGGCATGAGGCGGGCACGAAGCTGAAGAAGCAAAACGTGTTCGACGACTTCATCGCCGCGGCCGAATGGCTTATCGACAACAAGTACACCTCCAGCAAGAAGCTCGCCATCGGCGGCGGAAGCAACGGCGGTCTGCTTGTCGGTGCTTGCATGACGCAGCGCCCCGAGCTCTTCGCGGCTGCCGTTCCGGCGGTCGGCGTGCTCGACATGCTGCGCTTCCACAAGTTCACCATCGGTCATGCCTGGACGTCCGACTACGGTTCGTCCGACAACGCGGATGAGTTCAAGGCGCTCTACGCCTACTCCCCGCTGCACAACCTGAAGCAAGGCGTTTCCTATCCGGCCACCCTGGTGATGACCGGCGACCACGACGACCGCGTCGTGCCGGCGCACAGCTTCAAGTTCGCCGCCGAGCTTCAGCGCGTGCACAAGGGTGCCAACCCTGTGCTCATCCGCATCGAGCAGAAGGCAGGACACGGCGCCGGCAAACCGACCGCCAAGGTTATCGAGGAAAGTTCCGACAAGTGGGGCTTTCTGACCAAGGTGCTGGACATTCCGGCCCGGAAAATCAGGCAACTTCGGGCGCGGTAATCGCTGTTTCTCACTAGAAACGCGCGAAAACCCGCCTGGGGTACCCAGCCGCAGGCATGCGTTTTGCTGCTTGCGGCTGGGAGTCGCGCTTTCACGAGCGCGGCATGCGCGTTTTTTTAGCGAGCGCATTTGCGGCTCGCCAGGAGGGCATCCAGCTCTCCAACTGACAGGAGAAACACTCATGATGACCGCACATCCGTATGGTCCGTCCGTTCTCTGGTTGATCCGGCATGGACTCAGCCTGTCCAACATCGCCCACGATGCAGCCAAGGATTCGAAGGCGGACAAACTCGACATCGAAACCGCCAATCATCTCGTCCCGCTCTCCGACATCGGTCACGAGCAAGCCTTCGACCTGGGCGCCTGGTTCGCCGGCCTGCCGGAGGACGAACGCCCCGAGGTGATTCTGGCATCGCCTTTCCTGCGCGCCATCGAAACGCGCGACGATTGCGTGCAAGCGGCCGGTTTCGACAAGAGCAAGATCATCTTCATCGTCGACGAGCGCCTGCGCGAAAAGGGCTTCGGCATTCTCGACAATTTGACCAAGACCGGCATCAGAAAACACTTTCCGGCTGAGGCAAAACGCTTCAAGGTGGAAGGCAAGTTCTACTGCCAGCCGCCCGGTGGTGAAGCCTGGGTCGACGTGGTTTACCGGCTGCGTTCGATTCGCGAGGAAATCCGCGCTCGCTTCCCCGGCAAGCGCGTCGCCATCTTCGCTCACCAGGTGGTCGTGCAGTGCTGGCGGCTGATCGAGGAAGACATCTCGGTCGACGACATTCTGCGCATCGATGACGAAGTCGGCGTGCCCAACTGCGGCGTCGTCTCTTACGTGCAAGCGAAAGACGCCAAGCCGTTCGACAAGATGGTCCTCGACAAACTCTACTTCGTCGCTGCCAAGGCGGCGCAGTCAAAAACAATAACGGAGACTGGCGCAAAGATGTCCAGCAACGTCACGAAATCCGCTCTCTACCCGCCGGTGGAAGCGTTCTGCACCGGGCACCTGAAAGTGTCCGACCAGCACGAGATTTATTTCGAGGAGAGCGGCAACCCCGAAGGCAAGCCTGTGGTCTTCGTCCACGGCGGTCCGGGCGGCGGCACTTCTCCCCACTACCGGCAGTTCTTCGATCCGGCCAAGTACCGGATCATCATGTTCGACCAGCGCGGTTGCGGCAAGAGCCGTCCCCATGCCTCTCTCGAAGAGAACACCACCTGGGATCTCGTCGAAGACATGGAGAAGCTGCGCAAGCACTTCGGCATCGAAAAGTGGCTCGTGTTCGGCGGCTCCTGGGGTTCGACCCTGGCGCTCTCGTATGCGCAAACGCATCCCGAGCATGTGAGCGAGCTTGTCTTGCGCGGGATTTTCCTCGTGCGCAAGAAGGAGATCGACTGGTTCTATCAAGAAGGCGCCTCCAACATCTACCCGGACGCCTGGGAGCCGTACTTCGATCACATCCCCGCCGATGAGCGCCACGACATGGTCGGCGCTTACTACAAGCGGCTGACCAGCGAGGACCCCGAGGTCCGACTGGCGGCGGCGCGCGCCTGGTCCATCTGGGAAGGCTCAACGAGCAAACTCTTCCCCGACACGAAGCTGCTCACCCGCTTCGGCGAAGCCGGCTTCGCGGAAGCCTTCGCGCGCATCGAGTGCCACTACTTCATCAACCGCGGGTTCATGCGCAATGACTCGCAGTTGCTGGATGATGTGCACAAAATCCGCCACATCCCCACCGTTATCGTGCAGGGACGTTACGACGTCGTTTGCCCGATGACCAGCGCCTGGGACTTGCATCGTGCATTTCCCGAGGCCGAGTTTCACGTGATTGCCGACGCCGGTCACTCCGCTCACGAACCAGGCATCACTGCCGCGCTCGTGGCCGCGACCGACAAGTTCGCCGGCTGATTCACGTCGTCCAGGGAGCGCATTTCTCCGATGCGTTCCCTTGTTTTCCAGACAGAGAGCGAAATTACGCTCTTCAAACTACTCTGCAAAGGAGTCTAACTATGTTCAAGGAGATCATCAGAAAGATCATGGCTGCAATCAACGGATCCGGTTCCGACAAGCCCACCGATAAGGGCTCGACCACACCCGCCGGCAAGAGTGCCGTCACTCTCGTCACGGGCGAAGACAAGTTCCAGACCGAAGTCCTGGACTCGACGGTTCCCGTCGTCGTCCTCTTCTCGGCACCCTGGTGCACCTACTGCGTGAAGCAGGCGCCGGTGTTCGAGGAAGTTGCGGCCGCCATGTCGCCCCGGGTGAAGTTCGTCAAGATCAACACCGACAACGACAAGGCCATCAAGCGCCGGTACGGTTTCCAGGGCATCCCCACCACGGGCGTCTGGATCCCCGGCACCGCCAATGGTGCGCTGAAGCTGAAGTCCGGCTTCATGCCCGCGGCGGCTCTCAAGGCGTTCATCAACAGCGCCACCAAGAAGTAAGCGGCCCACAAGCTGCGAATTTTCCCGAAGGCACCGGGTGTAGGCTGTGAAAACGGCTTGCACTCGGCGGCTTTCGGCTGGAGAAAACTATGTCGTATCTCGTGATTAGCACCAGTTTGGATCCGGAAAGTCGCAGCTTTCTTCTTGCCAAAGAGGCTCACCGCCTGCTTTGCTTGAAGGGCAAAGCTGAACTTCTGGATTTGCGCAAAACACGCCTGCCGCTTTTCACCGGGGTCAAATCGACCTCGCGCAGCGTCAAGCGCGTCAAAGAGAAGATCCGCAAGGCCACCACCATCCTCATCGCAGCTCCGGTCTACAACTACGACCTGGGTGCTTCGGTGAAGAACTTGATCGAGCACACAGGCGATGCCTGGGCCGACAAGACGGTTGGCTTCATGGTGGCGGCTGGAGGCAAGGGTGCCCGCATGGCATTCCTCGGTCTGGCCAACAGCATGATGATGGACTTCCGCTGCCTTATCATCCCCAACTTCGTCGTCGCCGATAAAAGCGCCTTCGAAGGTGAGCTGATTGTCGAGGCGTTCACAAACGAACGCCTGCAGTTGCTCGTGGATGGTGCCGTCAGGCTGAATGGCGTCAGCCTGCCGCAGCAGTAATCGCCTGGCACTGGGAAGAGGAGTGGCGCCGCAAACGCACTCCTCTCTCCCTTTGTCATTTTCGGGCTTTTACTATGCGTTTTGGTATTACCGTCGCCCGTAGCTGCGCGTCAACTGTTTTTCACCATGCCGGCGCAGAGTTCTATGCAATCATTGCAAATGAAACTGCGCGGTCCGGCTACAAGTTTTTCCACATCATTCGAATTGCGCCCACAAAAAGAACAATCGGGCGGAGAATGCGAGCCTTCTTGACTGATTATGCCGATCCACTTTTGGGCAAATAAATCGAAAGCCTCATCCAGGCTCAATTTGTCATCCACATCCAGGGCCGGATCAAAAGCCAGAAATCGTCGCTCATCATATTTCTCGACTATTGAAACGCGTTTCTCATAGTCGATGGCAATAGTGAATTCTTCCACCGCATCATTGTTGTTGCCATAATATCCATAATGGGTCAGAAAGCCGTCCGCGTCGAATTGAGCGTAGACACCGGCTTTCTCTTTTGATTGCCAGGAGTTGGGAATGTCATCCTTTGTCAGTTTCTTCATTTGGAAATCAGCTCCTGGCAGTATTGCACGCAGCGATCGCAAATCATCGCCGCAGGACCGGCCACCAGCCTTGCCACTTCTTCTTTTCCTCTGTTGCAAAAACTGCACGTCATAGGACTGTGGGCCTTCTCGACGATGCTGTCCAGCCAGCCCGCCAACCAACCGCTCCATGCTCTTTCCACTTCGTCGCTGTCGTCGGGATCAAAGCTGCCTTCCTCATCCTCAGGAAAGACGAAGCGCTTGCTGCGCATGACGCGCGCTATCAGATCGTTTTCTCCCAAATGAAGAATCCATCCGCATGCAGGCGAACCGCCCTGCCAGTAATATCCATACTCTGCAAGCCGGCCGTCTTTGTAGAAACGGGCTTTGAGACCGCTTTCATCCGAATCGGTGCGAAATCCGGGAGGCAATTGTTCTTTTGTGATCATCGCCTGAGAAAAACCTGAAACAGCGCGCGAACTAATAGCTTATCCGATTGACTTTCCGCCTGTTGTTTACTAAACG
>JADYYD010000140.1 GCA_020853845.1 Candidatus Melainabacteria bacterium | reverse complement strand
GCCATGATCAGATCCAGGCGAATAGAAGCAAGGATTGTATTCATGCTGTAAACAGGCTGAAAGAAACCATCTGGAGCCTTGGTCATGGACCCTGTCGGTGCATAGTCGGACAAGCTGACCCAGCCAAAATGGTCGTCTTTCATTACTATGCGTCCCAGATCTTTTGCCGCTGCAAGCGATGCAGCTTCAATGGCGGTTTTCTGTTCCTGATTGCCGCCCAATAACCGTGTATAGGCTAGAGCGAACAGGAGCAGAGCCACTAACAAGCCGGCGCCTATGGCCGCTACCAGTGCGATCATATTGCCCCGCTGCCGCCTGCCTTCCGGCAAAACTGGCAATTGGCCCCTCACAATTTTTCGCATTTTTTTTCACCCGTAATATGTAAGTCGGTGAGTTTCCGGTCCGAGTAAGAAACGAACATTTAAGTGGGCAGCACCCTGGCAAAAACAGGCCTGACTCCGCCGCATGTTTCAAGCTTAACTTTCGCTCACGACGTCTGTCAAGAATCCCCCGTGAGGGGGAGACTCTGAACTGGGTGGCGTTTTGGGATTTCGGGGTGAACCCCAAAAATCAGTTCTTTTTACGCTTTCCCGCGCAGAATCAGGGTTTTATTTCAATTGGAAAATTTCCTGCCTGACTAAAAACGGCATGGTTTCATTAGTTACGACCGGTGCAGGAATGTTTATTGGTCGCCGGCGGCTTCCAGATTTTTGTCGTCGAAGAGTTCCGTCGTGTGAGTGCCGTCGGCTTGGCGGCGAAGAATTTCCACCTTTTGCTCGGCAACTTTCAAAAATGATTCCAACTGAGTGCTCAATTCCATGCCTCGCTCGAAAAGACTGAGGGCGCGCTCCAGTTTTATTTCGCCATCCAGTTCTGAAACAACTTGCTCGAGTTCTTTCAAGGAAGTTTCGAAATCAATTGTTTTTGTCATCTTGCTCACCCCCTGTTGACTATCACCATTTTTCTTCTATCGATTCGATTGTGATTTTCAGTTTGCCTTCGTGCAGCAGAGCTTCCAATTGTTCGCCAGGTTTTACTTCGCTGAAAGAACGAACTACTGATTTGTCGGCTTTTCGCAGAACCGAAAAGCCGCGACTGAGAACATTCAATGGACCGAGCGCAGCCAGCTTTTCACGACTTGTTTTGAGCTTGTGCTGAGCGGCCGCAAATTGCATGTCCAGGCGCGAGTTGAGGGTTTGCCTGCGTGACACGACTCTTTCTTTTAAGTGCTTCAGTCGTTCGGCATAGCGTATCAACGAATTGAGAGGGCTCAGTCTTTCCACTTGCCGCCGCACTAAAGCTAGCTTTTCGGTCATCAGTGAATTGAGACGCCGGTCGAGCAAGCCCCACTTATCCATGAGTTCGACTGTGCCTTTGGCGACCAATTCGGCTGCTGCAGTAGGTGTAGGCGCGCGCATGTCGGCAACGAGATCGCAGATGGTGACGTCGGTTTCATGTCCGACGCCGGATATGACCGGAACCGATGAGGAAAGAACAGCACGAGCGACAAGCTCGGTATTGAACGACCAGAGATCTTCGATTGATCCGCCGCCGCGCGCAACGATGATGACATCGACATCTTCCATGTCAGAGAGAACCGCGATGGCGCGTGCGATTTCCTCGACGCTGCCTTCTCCCTGCACTTTGCACGGCGAGATAATTACGTTGACTGAGCGATTTCGTCTTTTAAGTGTATGAAGAATGTCTCTCAGCGCCGCCCCGACCGGACTGGTCACCACGCCTATCCGACGAGGAAAAATCGGTATTGCTCTCTTTCTTTCCGGAGCAAAAAATCCTTCTTTTTCCAGTTTTTCCGCCAGTTGATTGAAGGCCAGTTGCCACTCTCCAATTCCTACTGGTTCAAGACCGGTGACGATCATTTGGTAGGAACCGCGCGGAGGATAGACGCTAAGCTTGCCGCGAGCGACTATCATCAGTCCGTCTTCGAGTTTGAACTTGATTGATGAATTGGCGTTCTTGAAGCAAACGCACGGTAAAGTAGCCTCCTGGTCTTTCAGTGAAAAATACCAGTGTCCGGACGGATAAACTTTGGCGTTGGAAACTTCCCCTACTACATAGATGTTGTCGAACCTCTGCTCGAGCACGTCCTTGATCAACACAGTCAGTTGCGAGACTGTGTAAGGTTGCATACCGGTGACTGCGCGGGTGGCGAACACGTTCTTGTACCTGTGTAGGCGAGTGCGTGCGTATACGTGCGAGCACTGATTCTAAGGGCGACTTTTTTATAGACGTAAAAATTGCCCAAATAGTTCAGCGGAAAACATATTCTATCTAATGGATTCTAAAGGATAGGCAACGGTGCATTTTCGGCCGGACTGTCAGCGGCGCTCTCGGAGTCCTTGCGCGGCTGTTGACTTCCTCCTCGCCGCAAGATAAATTCGCAAAAGCGGCGTTGTGAGCCGAAACTGTACGTTTTTATAGCGTATGTTCGCAAGGATGGGTATTCATCGTCTATGCGATGGATGTCTTGTCGGGTGGTTTTTGTATCTTGCGATTGAGTGCTGGTGCGTGTTTCGTTCAATCGGGAGCGGGCAAGATCAGATCGTAGAGAAAATGACGGCAGTCAAGATGTGATTTCATTTGACCGCCTTGCTTGTCATACTATATATTGGTATGACATACAAACGTACGGGTAGCTTGGTGAAGGGGGTGCTTCATGCACAGGACTTTGTTCACGCCATCTATGGTCGAGGCTTTTCGCACTTGCAAAACAGCATACAGAGTAGGGCAGGCGTATTACGCCGATGCATCCGCCTCTGCAAAAACTCGCCTGAAGAGCGTGACTAGGAGATTCATTCTGCGCGGACTTGCCGAGATCAACCGCGGCAAGTTGTGCTCCGTCAACCAAGTTCAAAAGTATATGGGTCAAAATTGGCCCGTCGATATACTCAGTGCTGAAGCGAAAGACAAGGACAACAATACGCGAGCCTTTTTGTTCGCTTACAAAACACTGACCCGCTATGTTGGTAAGCCATACAAGCCATATGGTGCCGAGATTGTCGGCGTTGCGCAAAAGGTAAGAGCCAGAGTGCCGCATTTGCGAGTGTATGTGGAAGACACAATGGATCTCATGCTCTGGCATCCGAATGAAAAGCGCCTGGAATTGGTGGACTATCAACTGACGCCGATTGCTCATTACGATCCGCGCTGGCCTTCTGCCTCGATTTTGGTCAAACAATATCTGGCAGAACGGCTGAAGATGCGCTTTCCTTATGAGAGAGTTACGCTGACTTTCTTTCGAGCCGGCAGCAAAGAACATCAGCCTGTGAGCCTGACTGTTGATGAAAGCATCTTCGCCTTGCACTGGTCCGAACTGGTAAAGACTCTTGAGACCATGAAGGAAGAGTCGCAAAGCAATTCTGAGTGCAGTGCTAATTGCCGTCACTGCCAGACGGCTAAAGAAATCAACGCGGACGAGCCGGAAGCAGGTGATCCGGATGCCGAAGAGCCGCTAGTCGATGAAAGCAAAGGTCGAGAGACGATCCTCGAAGTGAATCTGAACGAGATGAGAGTAAAGGAGTCTTACTCAAAGACAGCTTGATTTATCTTCCAATTCGAAAAGCAGCTCACCGCTGCAGCACCACAAGCGGTGTCAGGATGAATTCGCGTTTCCCGAGCGCAATATACATCCTGACTTCTGCTTTGGCCGTATGCCAGAAGACCGATTTGCATATGCGGCTCTAAAATTACGGGTTGTTAAGCTTGATTCTTGAGCCGCGCCCCTGCCAATAACCAATGTTCTTACTTGTCGCTTATGATCGTAGGTCATTGAGACAGGAAAACGTTCATGACTAGAAATTCCGGCAATCCGGCGCCATCTGGACAAGCAGATGCAACATCAAGGGGCGGGCGAATGCCAGTGGACCTCTTGATTAGTCCGATTGCTGAGCTGGTTACGGCCGAAAGTCATAGCGGACCTGTGCGCGGTGAGGAAATGCGCGACGTCAGGCGCATCAAGAATGCTGCCATCGCAATCAGTGCCGGCCAGATAATCGCAGCCGGTAGCGCCGACGAGATCGGACAGGCAATTTTCACCAACGATTCGACCGAAATTATTGATGCAAGAGACAATCTGGTTACTGCCGGGCTGGTCGATGCGCACACTCATTTGATCTTCGACGGCAACCGCGCTGACGAATTTGTTATGCGCAGTCAGGGCAAGACATACACTGAAATAGCAGCCGCCGGTGGTGGCATCGTCAAAAGCATGCGAGCTACTCAAGATGCTGATGTAGAGCGGCTGGTACACCTTGGTCGCAAACGCATCGAGCGCATGCTGGAGTCGGGAACCACGGCGCTGGAGGTGAAGACCGGATATGGGTTGGAAGCGGAGAGCGAATTGCGAATGCTGCAAGCGATCTACCGCCTGAAATCGGAATCCGCGCTGGACATTGTGCCGACGTTCATGGCGGCGCATGCGATACCACCGGGAAAAGAGCGCGAGAGATATGTGGACGACATCATCGGTGATATGCTGCCGCGCGTGGTGGCAATGGCGACAGCCCAGGCGCAGTCGGCCGGAGTGCCCCTAAGCCAGATGCTGCCTTACGTAGACGTCTTTTGCGATCGTGGATATTTCACTCTGGAAGATACGCGAAGGATTTTCGACGCATCTGTCAAACTTGGTTTGAAGCCGCGTGTTCATTCCGACGAATTTGTCAATCTGGGTGCCACTACCTTGGCTGTCGAGGTAGGTGCCGCCAGCGCCGATCACTTGCTCAATGTCAGCGATGAAGAAATCGGACTTCTGGCTAAATCATCGACCGTTGCCGTTTTGCTGCCCGGCACTTCCTTCTATTTAAACCTTTGCGATCATGCCCCGGCCAGGCGAATGATAGAAGAAGGCGTGGCGGTTGCTCTGGCGACGGACTACAATCCTGGCTCGTGTCACATATCCTCTTTGCCGTTCATCTGGGGACTGGCATGCCTCCATCTGAAGATGCTGCCGGAGGAAGCTCTGACTGCATTAACCGTCAATGGTGCCTGGGCGATCGGACTGGGCTCGAATATCGGACAGTTGAGACCCGGATTTCAGGCCGACGTCACCATTTATGATGTTAAACAGTTGGAGGAAGTCCCCTACAACATAGGCTGGAACCCTGTAAAACAGGTGATAAAGAAGGGGCGGACTGTCTATAGCAGGTAGATACACTGGGGTCTTTTCCGATGTCTCAGTGCCACCACCGGTAATACGGTTTTTTTCCAAAAAAAACTTTTGCGATTTGCTTGTCTTATTATCGGCTTTAGTTATAATTCTAAAGGCGCCACCACGGACGGGGCCATTTCAAAAAAAGACGGTTGGTTCTACTGCAACTCGCGATGAGAACTGGCGGTTTCCTGGCAAAGTTTTGAAAAAAGTTTGAAAAAGGTTCTAAAAATCAGAGCGGGGGATACGGACTGATGGCAGAAAGCATGCGCAAACCGGAATATTCGGGAAACCCGGAAGACCTCGCAGCGCTTGAGAGATTGGAAACTTTGGAAGGTTTCGATCAATTTTTCGAAGGTGAAGCCGTCGAAGAGAGCAGCACAGATGCCACTGTAAGTGGTGAAGTGATGCAGCAGCAAGTAGAGAAGTTGCTCGAAAGAATGACAGAATTGCTGTCGTTCAGCGTCGACCAGCGAGTTGAGACTGCTCGAATGGCCACCCAGTTGATCGACAATCAGCGACAATTGATCGCCACTCAGCAGATTCTCATTCGTTTGATGGAGCGTTCGATCGACTTGACCCGCCACATCTCTTCGATTGAAGAGAAGCTTCCGGTTCTTTTCGAATTGCCTCGCACCGTTGAATCTATTCGCCAAAGGCTCGTGCAGGTTGAAGGTATCGAAGTCGAATAGCACTTCGGTGAGAAAAGCGCAGGCTTAGATTAATTTCTGTGGTGGTCTTCCCACCCCGGACGATATATAGCTCTTTACTTTCTTCAGGAAGATCGTAGTATTTCCCCGACGGAGCCGCATCGTGACAGGCGCCGTTTGAGGAGATCTGATGGAGCCTGGCAGCGGCGGAAGCGAACCCGGCGGATTTAACGGCACCGGTGGCAATGACTTCGGTTATGTGAGTGATTTTGGTTTTGACCACGATCATCATGACGGCCATGGCGATCACACTCACGGCGACCATGACCACGGTCATGGTGACCATTTCGGCGACGATCACGGCGGCGATCACGATCACGATAGGGAACAAGGGCAAAACGGCGGGCAATCCAACGGTCTCAAAGGGTTAATCGCGCGTCTTCTGGGCTTGGAAAAGGACGCCGGCGCCCTGGGCGGCGGCGAATCCGGAGGCGAGGCGGCGGCGCAGAGTGCCGGAAGCTCAGGTCAAACTCCTTCGCAATCCGTGATGTACAGCAACGCTCTGGCCGGCATCAGCTTGTCGGAAGCCTTCAAAGGTATCCGCGTCACACCGAACTTTCTTTATCTATGCCTGTTTTCCGGTTTCACTTTCTGGCTCTTCGTTGTCTACTGGATTCGCCATAACGAGCCTCTGGCCAATCAAGTGCTGGGCACAGGACCGATGCATACTCGTTCGGTAGTTGACGACAGGCGGCTTTTGAACAGCGTCAAGGACGCGATGCCCTTCAGGACATCGCAAACTTTCGGTGACATCTACACGCCAAATACTCCGCATGTTCCGCCCGTTCAACCAATGGATCATGCATTGATGATGGGCATGAACAATGCAAAACCACTTCATGCGCACGCCGGCATGGGCGGGGGACAACAATCGCTGCAACAAAAACTGTTGAGCACTGCTGCGCAGCAGCCGTATCAAATGAGAACATCGACTGCCAGCTTCGCCAATCAATATGTGAATCAAGCCGTCAGTCAGGCGACAACACAAAGCTATCCACTGCAGGCACAACCGCAGCATTATGCGCCGATGCAGCAGATTCCGCCGCATTCATATCAAATGCCGGCTGTTCAAAATCAGCAGTATTCGTATCCGCAGGCTATGCCGCCTCTCATGCAAGCACCAAACGGAATGGGACCGGCGCTGCAGCAGTTCGGCAGTGCATCAACCGGCGATAATCAGGTGCCCCGATTGCGCACGATGGTCAGCCGATGAATCTATCTGGCGTTAGAGATACGCAGCAGCCTTGAATTTCAGCGCTCGGGCAAGTCGAAATTTCGTTTTGCCAGAGTCTCGATTTCCTTTAGCTCAGTAGCGCTGAGTGGCTTCAAATCCGAGCTGCCCATGTTTTCTTCGGCGTGCTCGGCAGTTTTCGTGCCGGGGATCGTTACTGAAACTTCTTTCATGGAGAGTACAAACTTGATTGCCGCTTGCGTAAGGCTGCGTTTCTCCTTCTCGAGAAAAACCAGTCTTTGAGCCGCTTCAATGCGTGCTCTTATATAGTCGGGCGGCCAGTTTTTTCGCACGTCGCCTTCCTCGAATTCCAAACGAGGATTGTCGGCGAACTTTCCTGTGAGAAAACCATTGGCGAGCGGCTCTCTGGCTATAACGGCGCAGCCGGCGGCAAACGCTGTCGGCAAGAGGCTTTCGCGTGGTCTTGCATTGAAAATGTTGACGGGAATCTGTATGCAATCTGGTTGCGCGGTGGAGAGGCAGGCGAGGCCTTCAATAGGATCGAGAATGGAGACGCCCCAGGCTCGAATTTTTCCTTCGCGTTTAAGAGCATTGAGAACGCCGTAAGTTTCTTCTTTGGTCAGCAATCGCACCGGTGGATTGTGCAGTTGATAAACATCGATGTAGTCGGTTTGCAGTCGGTCAAGGCTCTTCTCCAGAGCGAAGCGAATATATTCTTCTGTGAAGGTCTGGAATCCACCACCTTGATAGAAATCGCTTCCTACCTTGGTTGCGATGATTACCCTGTCGCGTTTGCTCTTGAGAGCCTTGCCCAAAAGCTCCTCACTGTGTCCAAACCCATAGACATCGGCAGTGTCGAAGAAATTGCAGCCCATGTCTAAGGCTTTGTTAATGGCTTCCAGCGAGAGTTTGTCATCGGTCGGACCATAACTGTGTCCATGTTCGTTGCCGCCTATTCCCCAACCGCCGAAGCCTACTTCCGACACCTTGATGCCTGTGTTGCCGAAATCTCTGTATTTCATGCGGCGGTCCGTGGCGGATGGCCGGCAGATGTTTCACATTGTGGTGATGTCTTTACGAAGTTTGTCAAAACAGTTAACCATTTACGAACGATGAGAAGCGTGATGAACAGACAATTGGCAATGAACTTTTCGTACTTGCATCTTCATAGAAGACCTTCATTATTCATGAATACTGTCACAAGTTCGAAGATCAGTGTATTACAATAGCCGATTGGCTGGCGGGAACTCTGGAGACCGAATTTTACTGATGGATGTTTATGACATAACCATAGTCGGCGGTGGCCCGACTGGATTGTTTGGAACCTTCTACGCGGGTCTCCGTGGGCTGAAGACAAAGGTGATCGACGTGTTGCCCGAACTGGGCGGACAGTTGACCGCTCTTTACCCGGAAAAGTACGTCTACGACGTAGCTGGACACCCGAAGATTCTTGCAAAAGACCTCGCCAAGAACCTTGGCACTCAATCGCAACTGTTTAAGCCTGCTTTGTGCCTGGGCGAGAAAGTTTTGAACTTGCAAAAGATAGAAGGCGATATTTGGCAGGTAACTACTGACAAGACTCCTGAGCATTACTCTAAGACCGTCTTGCTTGCCCTCGGCGCCGGTGCCTGCGTGCCCAAGAAATTGGACATCGACTACGACAAGAATCTGGAAGGCGAAGGCATTTATTACGCGGTCAAGAACAAAGAGAAATTCCGCGACAAGAACGTTCTCATCGTCGGCGGCGGTGACTCTGCCGTAGATTGGGCGAACGAATTCTCGCAAATCGCCAAGAATGTTACTTTGATCCATCGTCGCGATCAGTTCCGCGCTGTGCAAACCTCGGTCGAGGAAATGAAGCGCAACAAGATCGATATCAAGACTTTCTATGAGATGAAGGAAATTCAGGTCTCGAACGGAAAGCTTGATGGGGCTGTAATTTTCGACAATCGCACCGGCAAAGAAGAACAAATGTCGGTCGATGCAATCCTCATAAATATAGGATTCGTGATCAACCTGGACTTCTTGAAAAGCTGGGGCATCAAAATGGAAGGCAATGCTATTTCCGTCAATGAGAAGATGGAAACGAATTTGCCGGGAGTTTATTCAGCAGGCGACATTGCCTCTCATACTGCAAAACTCAAACTGATTGCCACCGGCGCTGCAGAGGCTGCAACCGCGGTCAATTTCGCGGTCACTTTTATCAATCCTTCTGCCAAAGTATTCCCCGGACACAGTTCGAACCTCAATCTATCTATTTAGTTCGGCAAGCAGTTTTGTCCGGGCTCGAGATTTCTTTCCCTGTCAGGAAGGACTTTTCCGTGCACCCTTATGAAAAGGGCCTGTTTTGTCTGTCGCCTGTGAGGCTAAACGCTAAATGTTGCATACCTGAGTTCGACCTACGCTATATGTAGTGCCATACAAATGTAGTATAATATCCATACGCCGTGGATAAGTGGGGTTGGAAGCATGTTTTCGCAAAATGCCCTTAAGGTTCTTGAGAAACGTTATTTGCTGCGCGATGAACAAGGGCAGCTAAAGGAGACTCCCGAGCAATTATTCAGAAGGGTAGCTCGAGCGGTCGCGGCTGCCGAGAGAGAATGGGGAGCTATTGATGCCGAGATAGACGATCTCTCGGAGCGCTTCTTCAATTCAATGTATACGCGCGCTTTTATGCCTAATTCCCCAACGCTTATGAATGCGGGCAAACCGGGCGGACAATTGTCGGCGTGCTTTGTTCTGCCGGTGCCTGATTCTCTGGAAGGGATTTTCGATACTTGCAAACATGCCGCCCTTATTCATAAGACCGGCGGCGGAACAGGATTTTCCTTCAGCCGCTTGAGACCGGCCAATGATCGGGTGGCAACGTCGACCGGCGTAGCTTCCGGCCCGGTCAGCTTTATGACTGTCTACGATGCCGCCACCGAAGCAATCCGCCAGGGTGGTACCAGGCGTGGTGCCAACATGGGAATGCTGCGAGTCGATCATCCTGATATCGAAGCTTTTATTTCATGCAAGCAGGACACGGACAAACTGAATAATTTCAACATCTCGGTAGCCGCTACTGATGCGTTTATGGATGCAGTTGAGAATGACAGGAGTTTCGACCTGCTTCATCCATCGAGCAAGAAAAAAATCAAATCATTGCAGGCGCGTGAATTGTTTTCGAAAATCGTCGAAAACGCACATGCCACCGGCGAACCCGGATTGATCTTTATTGACAGGATCAATAAATCCGATCCGGTAGAGACGGCGCTTGATCCGAGCGGGCGGGAGATTCCCGGCACCGAAGAAATAGAGGCGACCAATCCTTGCGGTGAGCAGCCGCTTGGTCCCGGTGATGCTTGCAATCTGGCTTCCATTAACCTGGCGAGTTTTGTCGACGGCAAGACGAAAAACTTTGATTATCCTCGCCTGAAAGAGCAGATCGATCTGTCTGTGCGCTTTCTCGATGATGTGATTTCGGCTAATTGCTATCCTCTCAAATTCATCGAACAAGCGACTCTTAATAACAGGCGCATTGGCTTGGGCATCATGGGCTGGGCGGAAGCACTGATCCGCATGGGCATCGTGTACGGAACAAGCGAGTCTGAAGCGAAAGCGGAAGAGCTGATGCGATTCATGAATGATACTG
>JADYYD010000139.1 GCA_020853845.1 Candidatus Melainabacteria bacterium | reverse complement strand
GCGATAGGCAGGACACCCAGCGAGGCCGCCAGGGCGGTCATCAAAACCGGGCTGAGGCGGTCGAGAGCGCTGTGCTTCACCACATCTTCGAGGCTTCCTCCCTCTTTCATCAATTGATTGAAGTGGGAAACGAGCATGATGCCGTTGCGTGTTGAAATGCCGAATAAGGTCATGAAGCCGACCATCGAGCCGACGCTCAAAACGGCACCGGAAAAAAGCACGGCCCAGATGCCGCCGACCAAGGCCAGCGGCAAATTAGCCATAATTATGACGGCAGCGCGAGCTGATTTGAACGCCAGCGAAAGCAGCAAAAACATGCCGAAAAGCGCGGCGGCAAGCAGCATCCCTAATTGCTGCGACGCTTCTTCCTGCGCCTCGAACTGCCCGCCGTAAACAACGTAATAACCTGTAGGCAACTGGACTTCCTTGGCGATGCGTTTCTTCGCCTCACCGATCAAGCTGCCCAGATCGCGACCGGAGACATTCGCCTGCACGACGACGCGGCGCGATATGTTTTCATGACTGATTGTGTTGGGGCTCTCACCTTCAGTAACGCTGGCCAGCGCGCCGAGAGGCACTTTCACATTGGACGGCGTATCGACGAGTGTTGATTTGATGACGTTTAAATTATTGCGATACTCAGGCTTGAGCCAGACGTACATATCGAAAGATTTCTGCCCTTCCAATACCTGAGACACCGTCACACCGCGAAAAGCCGCTTCAATAGAATCGGATAAGTCTTTGACTTTGACACCGTATCTGGCGGCAGCTCCTCGGTTGACTTTGATGGAAATTTGCGGCACATCGACAATTTGTTCAACGTGAACATCGACCGCGCCTCGGATCTCCTTCATCACCTTTTCAATTTTCAAAGCATTTTCATGCAGGACATCAAGATCGGGTCCAAACAACTTCACCGCAATTGCAGCATTGACGCCGGAAAGAGCGTGGTCCATACGGTGCTGCAAATAAGACCCGCTGTCGGAAACAAGGCCAGGCACATGGGAAAATTCATGGCGGATGTGATTGAGCAGCCTTTGTTTATTCGGCACATCAGGTTTTAGGCGGATGTCGAATTCGCTGACATTGCTGGCACCATAATCTTCGCCGCCTTCAGCACGCCCGGCTCTCTGACTGGCTGCCAGCACCTCATGCTTTTTGACGAAGTGATTGGTCAACTCCGTGCCCATTTGCGTGGTCGTCGACAGGCTCGTTCCCGGCATAAAAGTTGTGACTACGATCATGTTGTTCTCATCAAAAGGCGGCAGAAATTCAGTGCCGAGGACGAAAACATTGGCGAGCGAAAAAAGAAACAGCAATGACGCTCCCACAATTATCGAGCGGGGACGCGCCAATGAAAAATTCAGCAGCGGTATATAGGCTCCCTTCAGAAAGCTGATGACGCGCCCGTCCCCTTCCTTTTCACCTTTCGTATGTTTGAGCAAAAGAGCGCACATCGCCGGAGTGACGGTGAGGGCGACCGCCAGTGAAGCGAGCAAGGAAACAAGGTACGCATAAGCCAGGGGAGTGAAGATTTTGCCTTCCAGCCCTTTTAGCGATAACACCGGCAAAAACATCAGCGCCACGATCATGGTGGCATATACGACTGCTCCGCGAACTTCGGCGGAAGCTTCGTACATGACGGTGAGCGCCGGGCGAGGGGCTTCCAAAAGCGCATTCTCGCGCAATCGCCTGTAGATGTTTTCCACATCAATGATGGCGTCGTCCACGACTTCGCCGATGGCAATCGCCAGCCCGCCCAGCGTCATGGTGTTTATCGTATAACCGTGCAGTTTGAGAGCAATGATGGCGGAAAGCAAAGACAGAGGAATGGCGGTCAATGAGATCAGAGCTGTTCGCCAATTTTGCAGAAAAGCAAAAAGGATGATGATGACGAGAACGCCGCCCAGCACGACCGCCTCGGAAACATTCTTGACCGCAATTTCAATGAAGTCCGCCTGCCGAAAAGTGGTGATGACCTGGACATCTTTCGGAAAGCTGGTTTTCAGCTCCGATATAGCTTTCTCCAGCACCTTTGTGGTTTCGAGAGTGTTGGCCGCAGGCTGTTTGAATACCGTCAAAACCACGCCTGGGTGCCCATCCACAATCGCATCACCGATTTTGAAAGCGGGCCCCAATTGCACATCGGCAACGTTGCCCAGCAGCACCGGCTGGTTGCCCCGTTCGAGAACGACTGTCTGAGCGATCTCAGCAGGCGAGCTGACTCGCCCCAATCCGCGAACCAGTTCTTCCTTTTCATTCGTGCGAACGATACCGCCGGCGGTATTGAGATTGCTGCCGCGCGCCGCCGCGACGACCTCGCCAAGCGTGACATCGTATTGCTTCAACTTCTCAGGATCGACGAGCACCTGATACTGTTTCACATCGCCGCCGATAACCACGACATTGGAAACACCGGGCACAGCCATCAGGCGCATGCGCAGCGTCCAGTCCGCAAGAGTGCGCAAGTCCATCGCCGACGTTTCGCCCGTCGAATAAAGCCCGATTTTGAGGATGTCGCCGGCGGCAGTGGTCATCGGTGCAAGGACCGGTTCTTCGACATTCTCAGGCAACTGCCCGCGTGCCGCCTGCAATTTCTCGGACACCAATTGGCGCGCCACCAGCACATTGGTGGAGTCCTGAAAAATGATGGTAATGACTGACAAACCGATTGTTGAAACAGAACGCACCACTTTCACGTTTGCAGTGCCGTTCAGATTCGCTTCGAGCGGGCGAGTGACGAGGCTTTCCACTTCCTCCGGTGCAAAGCCGGGCGCCTCGGTGAGCACGACGACCCGAATTGGCGCGAAATCAGGAAAGACATCGACAGGCATATTTTCAGTCGCATAGATGCCGCCGACCAGCCATACGAAAGCGAGAATGGCGACGATCCAGCGATTGTGTATGGACCACTGAATAAACCTGTTGATCATTTGATTGATCCGGGGCCGGAACCGGTCTGCGCGCTGTTCTTCAAGCGATTGGATACATAGCTCCAGATGGCAATGACAATGAAAGCGGCTGCTACGCCCATTGCAAAAAACATCGCCAACTGAGCTTTCGTATTGCCTTTTGCTGCGGAATCAGCGCCGTGTTCGTCGTGATCGGGACCTTCCGGATCATGATCGTCGCTGCCGCCCGGCTTGATAACGCCCTCTGCTTTCAATTGTTGTGCGCCCCTAAGAACAATCTGATCCTGCAGTTTCACGCCCTCGAGGATCTCCACTTCATCACCGGCGACAAGCCCGACTTTTACCGGCTGCGGCTTGAATGAATCACCCGTCTTGATGTAGACGAAACTTTCATTTCCGTCCTTCATAACTGCGGAATCAGGAACGATAAGGGCCTGCTTTTCTCTGGAGCCGATGACGATTTGCGCCGTGACGAACATGCCGGGACGCAGCAAGCCATCAGGGTTTTCAGTGACAATGCGCACGTGCAATGTTTTGGTGGCATCATCAACAACAGAGCCGACAGAGGAAATTTTTCCGCGCAATGTTTCCTTTGAAGGCGTTGTTATAATCACGGTCTGCCCCTGCTTCACGCTGGGGATTTGTTCTTGATAAACATCAACCATCACCCAGATCGGATTCAAATTGACAATGCTGAAAACCTTTCTGGACGGGTCAACCCGCTCTCCGAGCGTGATATCTCGCTGGGTTACCGCGCCATTCACGGGGGCGACAATCGGCAAGTCGGCTGTGACTCGATTCGATTTGAGACTCTCTTCAATCTCACCTTTAGAGATGCCCATTATTTCGAGCTGATCGACCGCCGAGTCAATCGTCATTTTAAGTTGATTCTGCAACAACGCAACTTCCTGCTTCAATCGCTGCTGCAATGTTTTCAACTTCACCTGCGCCGAGTCATAATTCGCTTTTGCTTCTTGCAAAGCCTTCTGAGCGCTGATGCCCTCCTTAAACAGCTCCGCCTCTCTGTCATAGCCGGTTTTAGCCAGTTGCACTTGACTGAATTGCAGAGTGATATCGCTGCCCACCTCAGTCTTCACGCGAGTGATGTCGCCCTGCATTTTTGTTCTATCATTAAGCAGCTTGGTCAAGGTCGTCGCCACTTCAATACTGTGAACAAGCGCGAGAACTTGCCCTTTCGTGACTGTATCACCTTGCTTTGCCGAAACAGATTGCACCACCCCTGATACCGGTGGGTTCACTTCGAATGATTGAGTTTCAGCAGCTTTTACTTCGCCCGTTGCAGAAAGCATTTCTTTCAGCGCGGAATACTTCGGTGCTCCGACCTCCAGCCCCAATGCGCGCTGCCCTTGCTCGTTGGCTTTGACAGTTTGCGGTGCGTCATCGTCGCGATTGTTTCCGGCAAAAGCTTCGTTCTCGCCTTCGTGAGCAAGACTGCATAGCGGCACTGCAAAAGTTAGCGCCAGCACAAACATCAATTTAGAAAAGTGAATTCGCAAAAGTCACCTTGATTTCTTGACTTTCACCGGCTTGCCCGGTCTCGATTTCCAAATGAGCAGTGACAACCGTTTTCATAGTCCCAGTGTCACTTTCCGCTCCTCACCATAATACCTAATTGCCAAGAAAAGATAGCTTGTGCGACACTAGGTTGTGCTAATCTCAATTGAGAACGAAGTTCATTTCCGAAACGACCTGTGCGGGAGATTGAGCCATCAAAATCGGTGAACTGCTGGCGACAGCCAACGTAGTCAGCCACGACGAGTTATCCGAGCAACTAGGTTACGCGCAAGCGTTGGGCATGCCGGTCGGACAGGTTCTCGTCGCTTCCGGCTTTCTGACAAAAGAAGAAATGCTTGCGGCAATTCAAGCGCAATCGTTGATGTTGAGCGGTAAGATAAGTCACGAAGCCGCGATCAAAATAATCCAAGATATCGTGGACGAAGGCTCTTCTTTACAAACCGCGATGGATTCGGCCGGCGTCGACCCGTCGGTCACGCAAAATCAGGATCGGCTTGGCGAATTGCTGGTCGCATCCGAGTTGCTGTCGGAAGAAAACCTGGCTGAAGCATTGATTGCCAGCGCTGAATTGTCCAGCCCGCTTGGGCATTCTCTTGTAAAAATGCAAATTAT
>JADYYD010000138.1 GCA_020853845.1 Candidatus Melainabacteria bacterium | reverse complement strand
TAGGTGGCATGCTTGAAGATTTCGGCATCCGGATTGTTGTTGATCGCCACTATCACCTTGGATGAATTCATCCCGGCCAGGTGTTGAATAGCGCCCGATATGCCGCAAGCGATATAGAGTTGCGGGCTGACCGTTTTGCCGGTCTGTCCGACTTGATGCTGGTGGTCGATCCAACCGGCATCGACTACTGCTCTTGATGCACCCAGAGCTGCACCGAGTTCATCGCACAACGACTGCAGCACCGGCCAATTTTCAGGTCCTTTGATGCCGCGTCCACCCGAAACTACGATAGAAGCTTCGCTAAGCTCAATTTTGTTGCCTGATGCGGCGTGTGTTTCCACAACTTTCGCTTTGATGTCTCCGGCGCTGACCGCGAGATCTTCAACCGGGCAGTTGACGTTGTTGCTGCTCTCTTGAACGGCAAACACATTCGGTCTCAATGTCATGAATGCAACTGGAGAATTGAATTCGAACACTGTGTAAGCTTTTCCGGAAAATTGCGGGCGCTTGGCCAGAAGATTGCCGCCTTCCACTTCGAAGTCGGTGACATCAGACACGCATGGCGCATCGAGTCTTGCAGCAACGCGCGGAATCAAATCTTTGGCCATGCTTGTATTGGCGGCGAAAACGTATTTTGGCGAAACGGCTTTGACGCCTTCAGCCAATGCATTCGCATAAGCGTCGGTCGAATAATTTTCAAAGTCGCCACCGTCTACCACGAGCACTTTGGCCGGATGGTATTTCGGCAATGTGCCTGCAATGGACTTAACATCTTTGCCTACAATGAGAGCAGTTACGTTTCCGCCTGCAGCAGACGATTGTTTGTACGCTTCGGAAAGAGCTTCCAGACTCGCTTTGCGAATCTTGCCTTGGCGTTGTTCGATGAAAACCAGAATTCCCTCTGCCATCTTTCTATCTCCTGAAAATCTCTAAGTGAGTGTTGAAAAAAACTTTGTCGAGCGTTCGCGCTCAGCTTTAGATAACGCGAGCTTCGGTTCTCAAAAGCTCTACAAGTTGCTTCACTTGAGTGTCTGCGTCGCCATCGAGCTTGCGACCTACCGGTCTTTCCTTCGGCAGAGCCATCTCTTTCACTTTAATCTTGCGGCTGTCGGCAGCGAA
The DNA here is from genome assembly GCA_020853845.1 of Candidatus Melainabacteria bacterium. Taxonomy (GTDB): domain Bacteria; phylum Cyanobacteriota; class Vampirovibrionia; order Obscuribacterales; family Obscuribacteraceae; genus QKMZ01. The sequence continues at coordinate 7,511 of JADYYD010000138.1, read as the reverse complement.
TTGACCCTTCACACCAAGAGCTTCCGCGTTCTTCACTGCGATCTCTTTGCGGCGAGCTGCCATGACGCCTTTAATTGAAGGATAACGCGGTTCGTTTAGGCCTTTCTGAGTGCTGAATACAGCAGGCAGAGAACCTTCGACAAACTCGTGAGCGCCTTCGATTTCTCGTTCGGCTTTGAATTTGGTGCCGTCGATTTCAAGCTTGACGATGATTGTTGCCTGGGCCATATTGAGCAATTCAGCGAGCATTGCAGGAACTTGGCTATTGTCGCCGCCTACGCCTTGCTGCCCGCAGAAAATTGCATCGTAGCCGCCGTCTTTGAGAGCAGCCGCCAATACTTTTGCCGTGCTGAGCGGGTCAAGCGAAGCAAATTCTTCGTCGCTTATGTGCACTGCCGAATCGATACCGCGCGCAAGACTGTCGCGCAAGACGTCTGTTGCTTCAGCTCCACCGACCGAGAACACGGTGGTTTCGCCGCCGTTTTTCTCCTTCAATTTGAGTGCTTCCTCGATGGCAAATTCATCGAAGGGGCTCGTTATGATGCGCACACCATTGAAATCAATGTTTTTCTTGTCGCCGGCGATGGCGATTTTAGATTCCGTATCGGGAACCGCTTTCACGCAAACAGCAATCTTCAAGGACCTTCCTCCCAACTTAGCTCAATTGCGGATTATATTTTGAAGATGAGTGAAGGCTCGAACTTTTACCACATTCCTTAATTAGGAAGGTAGCAAAGTGCCTGTTTTCGCTAAATGGGTTTAATAAATGCGCGTCTTCGACCTTTGAAGAGGGTCCGATTCATTTGATCAGATTGTCGGGCGGCTCTTCTTCCGGCTGACTCGGCGCCTTGCTTTGCGGCGGCACCGGTCTTGATTTGATGCCCATGTCCATGTCGTAGCATTTCTCGGTCTGGCACCAGGAAATCGCCTCGACCAGTTCATCCGGATCGTCTATGACAGTCATCAAGTCCAGGTCCTGCTGTTTTACAAAACCTTTCTCGAGCACGGGTCCGCTCAACCACGCGAGCAAAGGATTCCAGAAATCGCTGCCGACAAGATAGAGCGGAAAACGCTTGATTTTGCCGGTTTGCATCAATGTCGCCGCTTCGAACAATTCATCGAGTGAACCGAGTCCACCCGGCATCATAATGAATGCAACGGCATATTTGACGAACATCACTTTGCGAACGAAAAAGTAGTGAAAGTTCAATGGCACAGTCTGATAGCGATTGTCCTTGCCCTCACCGGGTATATCGATGCCCAGCCCGACCGAAACCCCGCCGGCTTCGAAAGCTCCTTTATTGCCTGCTTCCATGATGCCCGGGCCACCGCCGGTGATGACGGCAAAATTTCTCTGCGCCAGTTTTGCTGCTATTGTCCGGCAGAGTTCGTACTCTTTGTCCCCGGGCTGGCTGTTCTTGCTGCCGAAAATCGACACCGCCGGCGGTATCTTTGACAATTCGTCAAATCCCTCCACCAGCTCCGACATGATGCGAAAAATTCGCCACATGTCGCGGGAAGTCATTTCGTCGACATCGTATCTCTCGCCCTTCATATCTAACGGCTCCCTTCGATTCTGTCAGTTGGCAATAAAAGATTCCAATGCCTGCGCTTCAGGCATCTGTCCGGTTTTCACTAAAAATTCTATCTTGGTCAGGCGCTCACGCTTTTCCACAAGAGCGTCAAGTGAGTGCCTGGCGATGTTGCGCAAATCTCGCTCGACAATAAATGTGGACCGCTGCCCCAATTCACCGGCCACTCGCTTGGCCATCTCCGACATCGGCAGTTCGCGGCGATTCAAGCCGGGTCCGCCGGGCAGCGAGGAGTTGATATTGTCGACCAGGGCGCGCATGTGAATCCATTTGCTTAGAAACGTTTGCAGCAGTGCAATCACCGGCATGGCGCTTTGCCTGGACAAAATTTCCTGGCAACTGACCAATGCTTGCCCCGTCTTTCCACTTATCCACTCTTCTGCCAGAGTGAAGACATGCGAATGATGCGGGCTGAGAGCGACTACAGTTGCGTGGGTGATATGCGTGGAAGGAAGAATGCTGACCGCGGCCTTTTGAATTTCGGCAGAAACACTTCGCAAATCCGCCTCGAAACTGTCGAGCAAATAGTAAATCGCTGCATCATCTATAGTGGCACCAAAACGCTTCGCTTCCTTGTTGCACCAGGTGCTCAACTTGGGATTTTCAGAGCCTGAATAATATTTTTCCTTGGGAAACTCTTCCAGCGTGCAGACTGGTTTGACGGCCTTGGATGTCTTAAGTGTCGAATCGAAATTATAGGGGCAGGAAAAAATAATATAGGTATTGGGTGCCACGGCTGCCAGAGCCTTGCCGAGCAGGTCGAGCTGTTTGTCTTTGCCTGCCGAAGAGGCTTCTTCTTTCTTGCTGTCTTTTTCTTTGCCGCGCTTTTTCGTAAACAGCTCGCAGCGATCTATTAAAACGACTTTATTGCCCATGCCGAAAGGCAATGTGGCAGCGGCATCGATAATATCGGTCAGGTCGCAATTGTCGAGGCGGGTGAAATTGAAAGACGCCCATTGAGGATCGAGCAATTTTGCCTTGTAATCGGCAACTCGACGCGAAACCTCGAATTCTTCATCACCGCAAACAACAATTACCGGCACGCTTCTTTACCCCATCTCACGCATCGGACTCTTAGACGAGAGCCTTTTGCCCGTGTTTATGAAGTGTACGCGTTTGGCCACCGAAGTGCAGAGATCGCCCATGCGCTCTATAAATCTCGCACAGAATAAAAATTGCGCGCCCATGTGTGCGCTTGCCTGCTCTTGCTCTCCCAGTTTCGACAACAGCCGTTTGGACATTACATCGTGAAGGTAATTGACCTGACTGTCTTTCTGCAGCACTTCCGAAACTTTATCCAGATCGTTGGTGACGAAAGTAAGAAGCGCATCTTGCAGCATGTGGTGCACGACTGCGCACATTTGCGGCAGTTCTTCCGGCACTTCGATTTCTTCTTCTTTTGCCCATGAGGCAATGCGCGCCACTCTATTGGCGTGGTCGCCCAGTCTTTCAAGTTTGGCGACGATTATGGTGCAGCTTACAAGAGTGCGAATGTCTTTAGCGCTCAGTTTGTCCTTTTCAATAAGAAGTTCCAGGCACTTCTCTTCGATTTCCTGAGACCAGTCATTGATGCGCTTCTCCTGATTCTCGACTTCTTCCAGGCGAATTGAATCATCACGCTTCAACAAGTTGGTCACTTTGCCGACAGTACTGTCGACCATCCGGCCAAGAGTAAGCACATCTTCTTTCAACAATGTAATCGTTTCAGCCGTCACTCTTTCCGCCTCTTAAATGTCCCTTCAACTGACTTTACCCGCGCACCACAAGCGATACCAATGTCATCCTTTCTCGTTCAGGCGATAGCCCGAGCGATGAACAGTTTCCAAAAGCTCCGGATTCTTCGGATCTTCTTCAAGCTTCTGCCTGAGCCAGCGAACATGCACGGCAACAGTTTTAGTGTCGCCCTGGAAATCCGCACCCCAGACTTTATTGAGCAACACTTCGGTCGAGAGCGTTTTGCCCACATTTTTCATGAGAACTTTAAGAAGCGAAAATTCCTTAGGCGACAAATCGACAACTTTGCCCTTGTGTGTCACCGACTTGGCGTCATCATCAAGAATCAGCTCTCCGACGATGATTTTGCCCTGCCCCTTGGCCGCTGCCGTATCCTTCAGACTGCGGCGCAAGAGCGCCTGAATGCGCGCCATCAACTCGACGACGCTAAACGGCTTGCAGAGATAATCATCGGCGCCGCTGGACAGCCCCTCGGCGACATCGTCGGGACGAGCGCGCCCGGTCAGCATGAGAATAGGCACATCGGACGATCGTGAGCGAATCAATTTGCAGATTTCCGGACCGACGAGATCGGGCAGCATCCAGTCGATTATCACAAGCGACGGGTTTTTCTCATCGAATTCGACCAGCGCATGTTTGCCGTTTTTAAAAGCAAAAGTCTCGAAGCCGTGCCGCTTCAAATTGAATTGAAGAGTCTCGAGAATCGTCTCGTCGTCATCGATTAGCATGACCTTGAGAGGCGTTTTGCTCATGCTCTTTCCTGGCCTCCGCTGCTCAAACGCGGACCGGGGAACTCCAGGGTAAATGTGGAGCCTTCCCCTTCTTTCGATTGAACGTTTATCTTAGCATCGTGCAGATCAACTATATGCTTAACGATAGACAAGCCGAGACCGGTAGAACCACGACTGCGCGAACGATCGATTCTGTAGAAGCGGGCAAAGATTTTCGGAATTTCACTCTCGGACATGCCGATGCCGGTATCACTGACGGAAAAACAGCCAGAGCCGTTCGACTCAATCGTGACAACGCCGCCTTCGGGCGTGAACTTGATGGCATTTTCCAAGAGATTGAGCAGCACCTGATCTATTTGAGCGGCATTGGCATAAACACGAAATTGCGGCTCAATGCTGATTTTCACCACAACCGCTCCGGACCTGGCCAGCTTTTGCGTGGAATCGACCGCATACTGGGCGCGATCATTCAAATCAACCCATTCGCGCGGCACTTCATCGCGCGTGTCGGAAAGCTTTTCAACGGAGAGCAAATCATTGACGAGACTTTGCAAGCGATCGCATTCCTGCTTGGCCCGCTCGAGCATGCGCCGCGCCACTTCCGGGTCTTCAAGCCCACCATCCAGAAGCGTTTCCACAAGCAAGCTCACATTGGCGATAGGCAGCCGCAACTCGTGGCTGACTTCGGCAATCCACTGTTGAGTATTAGTCTTCTGATTATCTTGACTGGCGACGTCAGTCATCACTTTATGTGTATCTGACAAATTGGGCGCAAGAACGGACAGCTTCCAAAGATACACAGAAAAGACAAATAAATCTTATCCTCGAAAGCATATCCATCTCGTATATACAGTACGATAAGGCGAAGGCGCTCAGCCTGGCTTTTCCTTCGGGCAAGACCAATTTGGCTTAATGCCGCCATTTTTCTTTGCAGACGCGTATCTAAATATAAGAATTCTTAGCGACAAGTGAGGCGAAATTTTGGGACCAGTAACACTTTTGGTTTTAGACGGCTGGGGCATTTCGCCTGAAACGAAGGGTAATTCGGTGGCGCTGGCAAGAACGCCGAATTATCAGCGTCTTATCACTCAGTTTCCCAACAGCAGACTGGATGCATCCGGTGAAGCGGTCGGGCTGCCTAAAGGGCTGATGGGCAATTCGGAAGTCGGACATTTGACAATCGGATCGGGCAGATCGGTCGTGCAAAAACTGACGATCATCAGCCGCACTATTCAAGACGGATCGTTTTTCGCCAATCCTGTTTTGAAAAACGCAGTCGAATACGCAAAAGAACATAATGGTGCCTTGCATATTATCGGGCTCGTATCAGACGGCTGCGTTCACTCCAGCCCGGATCATCTCGATGGTTTGATCGAGCTGGCCAAGCGCAACAACGTCAAAGAGTTGATTGTGCATCCGATTCTGGACGGCAGAGACACACCGCCTCGATCCGCATTGCGCTTCATGCGCGAGCTGGAAGAGAAGCTGCATGGCGTCGGCAAAATCGGCGTGGTGTGCGGCAGATACTATGCGATGGATCGAGACAAACGCTGGGAACGCATAGAAAAGTACTGGCGTGCCATTGTTCTTGGTGAAGGAATTCCTGCCGCCAGCGCTCAAGATGCCGTGAAAACTTCTTATGAAAATGACAAAGGCGATGAATTCGTCGAACCGGCAATCGTCACCGAAAGAACTATCAAAGACGGAGACAGCATCATTTGCTTCAACTTCCGCCCCGACAGAGTGCGGCAGATAAGCAGAGTGTTGACGCAAAAAGATTTTCAGGACTTTGCCAGACCGGTCGTGCCGGAAATCTATTACGCATGCATGACCGAATATGACTCGTCGTTGAAGCTGCCGATTGCATTTTCGCCGGAAACATTGCCCGCATCGGACATCACAAATACGCTGCCGGAGCTTCTCGCCTGCAGAAGCATGAGGCAATTGCATATTGCCGAAACGGAAAAATACGCGCACATCACATATTTTTTCAATGGCGGAAGAGAAAGAGAAGAACAGGGCGAGGAGCGCATTCTTGTGCCTTCACTCAAGGTCGCGACTTACGATCGCGCGCCGGAAATGCAAACACCGAAAGTGTGCGAACTGGCGTGCCAGTCTATAAGAGCCGGACAACATCCGTTCATCGTTTTGAATTTCGCCAATCCGGACATGGTCGGACACACCGGTATTCTCGAAGCGGGAGTCACGGCAGTCGACTCAGTCGATGTGGCCTTTGGAGAACTTTTGCAAGCCACTGAGGAAGCAGGAGGTGTACTGCTTGTCACGGCAGATCACGGCAACGTTGAGCAGATGATTGACTTGCGAACAGGCGAACCGCACACCGCGCACACAACCAACCCGGTACCATTCGTGGTGGCTGATTTTTCCGACAAGATGGGAACGTCTCATAATCGCTGGAATCTAGAAGACGGCACATTAGCTGATGTTGCGCCCACTGTATTGCAATTGATGGGCATTGAGAAACCAGTAGAAATGAACGGAAGATCTTTGCTTACCAAATTGACCGCGTCGAAATCAAAATAATTGCATTGCTCGTGTGAGTTCTGCTTTATAAAGGTGAGCGCCTCTTCTTGAAGTCAAGCGTCACAATTGCTGACAAATAATGACATCGAGGCATGCACCTGCAAGCCAGGTGCAGCATAGAATATGGCGTTTTCAAGCGAATTTACAACACACGAATACTATTTGATCAGCTACTATTTACCTGTTAGAATTCGGCCGTTTCAGGTTGGCAAATGTATTACTATTGCCCCTTCGAAGAGTCCTCGAGATAAGTAGTCAGCTAAAAGGAGACGATTCAGTTTTATGACTTACAGAAATATCGCTTTGGCAGCAGCCAGTCTGGTACTTGTGGCTTCCCTGTCAGCTTGCAGCGGTTCTACCGACACCTCGTCGACGACGAGCACCACTACGAGCACAACAACTCCGGATGCAACCTCAACCGCGACCACAACCCCGGATGCATCCAGCACCGCCACCACCACTACCACCACAACCACAGCTACAACAACTGACAGCACCACCACAGGCACAACCACCCCATAGTTGGTGTAGTCTAGTCGTCTTAAGCAAGACGGTTGTCTCGGAAAAATCGTATCTGCCGCCACCAGACTCAGTTCTCGTGGTGGCTTTTACTTTGATAGGAACAAAAGTTTCGGGCAGTTGTCTTTGCATACAGTCGGCTATGTTGATTTGCCCGGGCGCAGGATGCTACAAGAAGCAGATCTTTAGAGCGCCAACGAATATGCAATTAAGCAATAGGAGATGATCAGTATGCAGGCCAGAAAAGGCATTTCTGAACGCAAGTTTGGCTCCTGGAAAATCAACAAGCCTCTGGCTGTTTCTTTTATGTTGGCTGCCTTCACCATAGTCTCTTTCCGGCAGGATATAGCTCTGGCACAAAACACAGCAGAGCAAGGGCAGCCGGCACAAG
>JADYYD010000137.1 GCA_020853845.1 Candidatus Melainabacteria bacterium | reverse complement strand
GGTTACACTTGAAGACGCTAAGCAGGCTGGTTCTCTATAATTGGACCTTTGTCGTCCCGCCCGAAAGAAGAACTATGCCTGACTACTTGCTGGAAATTGGAACGGAAGAGCTGCCCGCCGGACAGATTAATGAGGCGCAGGCAAAACTCGAACAATTGATGGGAGAGGCGCTGAAGTCCAACAGCCTCAGTTTCGACAGCGTCAAGGCGATGTCCACGCCGCGCCGGCTTGTGGTTGTGGTTAAGAACGTCCAGGCCAAGCAGGAGACGACGACCAATCGGGTCAAGGGTCCGAAAGTTCAGCAAGCATTCGGCGCAGAAGGAAAGCCCACCCCTCAGGCGACCGGTTTTGCAGGCAAGTACAACTTGACGGTCGACCAGCTCGAAAAAGAAGAAGTGGGGGGCGTCGAGCACATTTTCGCCACAGTAACTGTGGTTGGAAAGCCGGCCCAGGAAGTGTTTCAAGAAATCGCACCGGCGCTTGTCGGGCAGTTGCCTTTCGAAAGACCGATGTGCTGGGGCTCGAAATCCATGAAGTTCTCAAGACCAATCCGGTGGATAGTTTCTCTGCTCGATGAAGAAGTGGTCGAATTTCAACTGGAAGGACTGAAGGCAGGGCGCATCACCCAAGGGCATCGCATTTTGAGCCCCGGTGACATCACTTTGAAAAACCCGGGCGAATATGCGGAAAAACTCAAAAATGCCAAAGTGCTGGTCGATCCCGATGAGCGCCGCAGGGCAATTAAGGAAAGCGTTGAAAAACGAGCCGGTGAATTAGGCGGAGAAGCGCGCCAGTTGGGCGGTTCTCTGCTCGATGAAGTGGTTAATCTAAACGAGTGGCCGCATCCTGTTGTTGGTGAATTCGGCAAAGAATATTTGGATTTGCCGGATACATTAATCGAAACGATCATGGTGCACCACCAGCGGTACTTCCCAATCGAGAAGAAAACGAAAAACGGCGACGACAACAATCTGCTTGCGTATTTCATCACCATTTCCAACAACGACAGAAAAGAAGCCCAGGACTTCATCAAGCAAGGCAACGAACGCGTCATCAGAGCGCGTCTTGCGGATGGGAAGTTTTTCTATTTCGACGATCAGAAAACAAAACTCTCCGAGCGCAAAGAAGCGCTTGACCAACTGACCTTCCAGGAAGGTCTGGGCAGCTATGGAGAAAAGGTGGAACGGCTGGTGATGCTCGCCGGTTTGATCGTCGATACGCTTTCACTGGACAGCAATGTAGCCATGTGCCTGGAGCGCGCTGCAAAACTGTGCAAGCTCGATCTGGTCAGCAATCTCGTGAGAGAACTGCCTGAGCTGCAGGGTTATGTCGGATCTTGGTATGCGAAAAAAGAAGGCGAACCGCCTGAAATCGTCGCGGCAATCGCATCGCACTATGCGCCCAGACACACTGATGACGGCATTCCTGAAGATTCGGTCGGTCAACTGATTTCAGCTATCGACAAACTCGATAATGTGGTCGGACTCTTCGCCCTGGGCAAGAAGCCTTCCGGCTCCAGCGATCCCTATGCGCTGAGAAGGCAGGCGCAAGGTCTGATCGACATCCTTCTCAAGGCGTTGAGCGCCAAATCGCTTTCGATTTCACAGCTAATCGAGCGCCTGCTCGATCAATTCGAGCCTAAGCTGCAAGGCACCAAGCGCGGGTTCAAACGTGATGAAATTCGCTCGGAAGTGAACGACTTCCTCATTCAAAGACTGAAAGCGCGCCTTTTGGAAAGCGGCAAGGGCAGAGAGATTACCGATGCCGTCCTCTCGGTAAAAGATCCGCTTGCCGATGTAGGCGATGTGATGAAACGACTGAATCTCATAGAGTCACTTGCGAAAACTGACGAAGGATTGGCGCTCTTCAGAGTCGGAAACCGGATCGGAAGAATTCTGCAAGGACCGGCTGGTGATGAGGTTTCCGAATCACTCTTCAAAGAAGACGCGGAAAAGAAATTGTGGTCGAAATTCACTAAAGAAGTAGAAGATGCAGTTGCAAAAGACAACAGCGATTACGAAAAACCTCTCAAACTGCTGGCCAGGATCACGCCTGAAATCGATGCTTTCTTCGACAACGTCATGGTCAACGACGAAGACGAAAAGATCCGCGCCAATCGCAGAGCCATGCTTAACCGCATTTACAAGCATTTCGGCGCGGTAGCTGATTTTCCCAAGTTGCAACCCATAATTCCCGGTGGGCAATCTTAGATCTGGCAAAGATTTTTCAAATTCTATTGAATGGATGAATGGGGAAAAATGAGGTTCTCTCTTTAAATGGTCAAACGCTGTAAGTCATTTGAAACAACTGCTGCTGCACTTGTCTGCCTCTTCTCTTTTCTGGTTTCCGCATTTATGCCCTCTTGCTTCCTTGCTGCACAGGCAAGAGTGAATGTGCCCGATGCAGTTTTGAAAAAACCGGTTGCCGTTGTTGAAGATTCAGTCAGCACATATGTACCTTCATCTTGTGCGCCGGGCAATGGTATCGCCGTCAATATCATCTATCCGGAAAAACCGCGCTATAAAGCGGGCGCACCAATTGCAATCGTGGTGAACGGCAACGAGTCCAACAGCCTCTCCATGTCGATGCATGCGGCCAATTGCGGCATTGCAGAAGTTCGTTTTGCTTATCCCGGCAAGGGCATGAGCCGCTTTCATTCAGACGGCATTTTCGATAACTTCGGCGACAATTGCAGCACCGCCTTGAAAGACGTAATTCTCTTCATGAAGGGTGAGGCAAACGACTACAAAGGTCGCTCCGTGCGTGAGCTCATACCTGTCTCTCTGGATCAAAGCGTGGTCGGGCTGGTCGCCTGGGAAACCGGCGCCAATATCGCTCTAGTCACAATGGCAAAGCACCACAAAAAAATTCCGTTCATTAATTACATTGCTTTCTTCGAAGGCGCGGCCGGCTCCATGTTTCTGCCCTCCAATCTGGGCACCGTCCGCGACATGTTCCTCAACCGCCACTACAAAGAAGGCAGTGCGGCGACAGGAAAGATTCTTGTCGACTACAGGAAATTGATGTATGCCCCTGATGCCAGGTTGCATCCGGGAGTGGCGAAAAAGCGTGGCGAAGCTGAGATCACAGGGGTTCTCTATTTCGATGAAAACAACAACGGTGCCTGGGATGAATCATCCGAATACGCACTCAACCATGCAACAGAAGTTGGCTTGGACAAACATATTTACGCGCCGCCAATAACAGAAGCACTGGTCAGACACAACGTTTTCAACAGAAGCTACGGCAATCCGGAAGCACGGGCTCTGAAAGAAAAGTTGTCAGAGCAAGGTCCGATGAAAAAACAGCCTGTGAAAAAGGCGGAGCCCTCTCTGTTTTCTAAACTGAATTCGTCCATAACACCTAAGAAGACCGAAGAGAAAGGAAAAGAAGAAAAGCAGAAGGACAATAAATCGAAGGAAGGAAGAAAGAAAAAAGAAAAAGCTTCGGACGAAAAAAACAAAGACGAAAAGAATAAGGACGGCAAGGCTGAAACAACTAAGGCTGAGGCTCCTAAACCTGAATCCCCCAAGGAAGCAAGGAAAAGATTTGCTCATCAAATGATTGTGAGGTTGAAAGATTTCGACATCGACAATCTCAAAGAATTCGAAGAAAACATCGCATATACAGCAGCGTACAACCGCTCGCTCAAAGAGAGGTTGAAGGATTCGACGCGCTTCAAAGAAGATTTTGCCGAGCATAAAAAAGATTCGGTGCTGGAAATTCTTCAATGGTCGCCGACTGTTGCTGTTCCCTCAGTCAGCAAGGCTTATTTTGAGGCTCGCGACGGTTCGTTGTATGTGAAAGACGTTTGTCAGAACTACCCGAACTTGCTTGTCGGGCTCTTCGGCGCGCGAGTGGCTCATACGCAAAGACAGCCGGACCATCCGCACATAGCCATGCTGTACAACCAGTTTCTCGAAAATAAGCCCAAATGGCTGCGCTTAAATGGAGAGCCGGTTTACATCTCCACCATATGCAAGATGAATATCAACAATTTTTCGGCCAACGAGCCCAATTCGTCGCTCGATGCCACCAACATCGTCGATCATCTGGCGCCGCTGGGTTTGGTCCCCGAGTACGCATACATGGACGCGCTGGTTGCTGAGCTGTCCGACCGCGCCAAATCCGGCAATCTGCGATCACCTCTGCCGGTAACACTTTCGGACTACACGCCGATTGCCGACCCCAAAAAAGAGACGAAGCCGGCCACGCCAGACCAAACGAAAGAGGGCGGCAGCGTTAAGAAAGAAGCGGCAAACCAATAGGCAACGGCATAACCTTAAGCGCCGGTGAGATACCTGCTTCTCATTCATGTTAGGATTAGGGTGCATGAATTGCGAGGTTGAGGACTGTCCATGTTCAATGTTGGTCCCGGTGAAATAGCCATAGTTGCCACTTTGGCGCTGGTTTTGTTTGGCCCCAAGAAATTGCCTGAGCTCGGCAAGGCACTCGGACAGGGGTTGGGCAATTTCAAAAAGAGTTTGACCGACGCTCAGACTGAAATGAAGCAGGCAATGGAAATCGAGGACAAAACGTCCCAGCCGGAAGAGACAAAGCAAGAAGCTAAGCCTCAAGCCTGATTTCCAACTTCATTTAAATGGCGAGAAAGACTGCAGATTCTACTAACGGACCTCAGGAAGGTCCGAAATCCGACAGCCCCAAGCGGGCCGGTCGGGCGAATAAAGCCGGCGGCATCGAGAAAGGCTACATAGCTGAAGCTGCAGCAGCCGAGGCATCCGGGCGCGAGTCTCGCATCGCCAAAGAAGGCGAATTTCGCGTTCAGTACGGGAAGGCTCTTCCAAAGACGCCCGACAACCCGAAGGTGCCTTTTAAAGTAATTTCCAGCTTCAAACCCGCAGGCGATCAACCGAAGGCAATCGCTGCGCTCAAGGAGGGCATTGAGGCAAATCAGCGTTTTCAAACGCTTCTGGGCGTCACTGGTTCCGGCAAAACCATGACTATGGCTCAGCTCATTCAAGAAACGCAAATGCCGGCACTGGTTCTGGCGCACAATAAAACGCTGGCAGCCCAGCTCACCAACGAGATGCGTGAGTTTTTCCCAAATAATGCCGTCGAGTATTTCATCAGCTATTACGACTACTATCAGCCGGAATCTTATATTCCGTCGACCGATACTTTCATCGAAAAGGAAGCCAGCATCAATGACGAAATCGACAGATTGCGTCATTCCACGACACGCTCGTTGTGGGAGCGTCATGATGTTGTCGTGGTCGGCTCTGTAAGCTGCATTTACGGTCTGGGCGTTCCGGAGCGTTATTTATCCGCGGCTATTGAACTGAAACTCGGTCAAATAATCGACCGGCATGAGATTCTCACAAAGCTTGTGAACATACACTATGCGCGCAACGACATGGTTGTAGAGCGTTCGAGATTTCGCGCGCGCGGCGACGTCATCGAAGTTTATCCATCATATGAAGAACGCATTTTGCGCATCGAGCTTTTTGGCGATGAGATAGAACGGCTTGCCATCGTCAATCCAGTCACCGGCGAAATCGAAGAGCTGGCAGATGTGGTGCGAATATATCCGGCAAAACACTATGTTGCCGACGAGCAGGAATTGGAACGCTCGATCGAACAAATTGAATTGGAGCTCAAAGAACGGCTTGATGAGCTGCAGGCACAGGGCAAACTTCTGGAAGCGCAGCGCTTGGCGCAGCGCACTCGTTTCGATATTGAGATGCTGAAAGAAGTCGGCTATTGCAATGGAGTGGAAAATTATTCTCGCGTTCTTGAAGGACGAGAGCCGGGCACACCGCCGCAAACGCTGGTAGACTACTTCGTTCGCAAATTCGGTCGCGATGGATTTATCACCTACATCGACGAGTCTCATGTCACGCTGCCGCAATTGCAAGGCATGTACGGCGGCGACAGATCGCGCAAAGACACGCTTGTAGAATACGGTTTTCGCCTGCCCTGCGCCCGCGACAATCGACCGCTTACATATGATGAGTTTTTCTCGAAGGTCGGCAAAGTTGTTTTCGTGTCGGCGACACCGGGCGACATTGAACTAAAGCAAAGCTCTCAAATAGTCGAGCAAATAATAAGACCGACCGGGCTTGTCGATCCGGAAATCGAAGTGCGTCCAATCGAAGGACAGATTGACGATCTTATTAAAGAGATTCGCATCAGATCGGCTAAGAGTGAGAGAGTTTTAGTAACCACTCTTACAAAACGAATGGCCGAGGACTTGACCGAATATTTGCAAGAACTGGGAATTCGCGTGCGATGGCTGCACAGCGATATTAAAGCGCTGGAAAGAATCGAGCTTTTAAGAGATTTGCGTCTGGGCGAATTTGATGTACTGGTTGGGGTCAATCTATTAAGAGAAGGATTGGATTTGCCTGAGGTCAGTCTCGTCGTCATTATGGAAGCAGATAAAGAGGGCTTCTTGAGAGCGGAGCGGTCACTGGTGCAGACGATAGGACGGGCGGCCAGGAACGCTGCCGGACGAGTGATTATGTACGCGGATCGCATGACGGACTCGATGACCAAAGCCATCGGCGAGACTCAGCGCCGCCGCGCCATTCAAACCAAGTACAACGAAGAGAACAATATTGTTCCCAAGACAATCATGAAGCATGTGTCGAACCCCATTCTGGAAGCCTTGCGAGGGCGGCCTGAAGAATCGGCGGATATGTCTATTGGAGAAATGCTTTTCCTCGAGGGTGGGGAAACCCGCAGAGAAACGGCTGGCAGCAAGCAACGAGCCATACCCGGATTGATCAAGAAGCTGGAGAAAGAGATGAAGCAAGCAGCCAAAAATCTTGATTTTGAGCGCGCTGTCGAACTTCGAGATCAGTTAAAAGTATTGCAGGAACAATCGCTGAAGAACCGGAACAAGTCATAGAATAAGCGTTTCGAGAGACAGGCATATTGTGTCAAATCTCTTAAACTCCTTTAACAAGATGCGCACAAGTCGATTTCCGCACTTATACTGCAATTAGGCGTTGCCAAGAAACTTTTGTAATGCTTGTTTTCTGGCGCACGGCGACCTCTTGACGACCCTACCGTTCAAGGCGCCCAACACAAACGCCTGTATAAAAGGAATCTGGATGCACCTTCCTATCTGACCCCGCATAGCCCACGAGCACTGTGACGTTTAAACGGTCACCACGATGATTGCGCGGAATTGTTAGGGAACTATTTAGAAACCCCTTGAATACAAAAGACGCACCTATGATGCAAAAACGGAGTTCACTTACGAATACTCTCCATCCATAAAATCGGTCCGCTTCGGGGACATTTAAAAAACTGTCGGGTGGGATAAGAGCTTTCTAATTACGGTGAACCGTTGATTTTGGTTTGCGTTGCTACCTGCACGAAACGAATCCCAATATATGAGGCAGTCATGGCGAAAAAGTCCCCGGATAGCGAAAAGGTCATGGGCGGTGCACTCGTCGAGGACGAGAACATTGCAAAAAGAAACGAATTAGAAGATCTGGATCTTATGGATGATGGCGATCAATTCACCATCATTGATGACGAAGAAGATCCGTTGGCGGATGATGATGACACGCCTGTAGAACTTCCTTCCAGCAGAGAAATTGCAACCGAAGATTCGGTCAGACTGTATCTGCGTGAGATCGGTCGTATTCAACTGCTCAAGCCGGATGAAGAAATTGAATTGGCGCGCAGAATTCTGCAAGGCGACATGATGGCGAAGAGAAAATTGGTGCAAGCCAACCTCCGTTTGGTCGTATCCATCGCTAAGAAGTACATTGGACGCGGTCTTTCCTTCCTCGATTTGATTCAAGAAGGCAACCTCGGTTTGATCCGCGCATCAGAAAAGTTCGATCACGAACGCGGCTACAAGTTCTCGACATACGCCACATGGTGGATTCGTCAAGCAATCACTCGCGCCCTGGCCGACAAATCCCGCACAATCCGTGTGCCTGTGCACATGGTGGAAACCATCAATAAGCTGAAGAAGGTCACGCGCCAACTGGCTCAAGAACTCAATCGCAAGCCGACCGAACAGGAACTGGCCAAGTCGATGGATGTTTCTCTGGTCAAACTGCACGAGATCATCAAAGCAGCAAAAGAGCCTATTTCACTGGAAACACCGATCGGCAAGGAAGAAGATTCCCGCCTGGGCGATTTCATTGAAGACGCAGAAACAGACAGACCGGAAACTACCGTCACCCACGAACTTCTCCGTCAAGACCTGGCGAAGATGCTCAACGAACTGACTCCTCGCGAGCGCGATGTGCTTCGCCTGCGTTTCGGTCTCGACGACGGCAGACAAAGGACTCTGGAAGAAGTCGGACAACTGTTCGCAGTAACTCGCGAAAGAGTCAGACAGATTGAGTTCAAGGCACTCAGAAAACTGAGACAGCCGGGTCGCTCCTCAAGACTGAGAGAGTACCTCTAGAAAAAAAATCGAGGCGCCCGAGCTAAACAGCTCGGGCGCACTCAACTTATAAGGACACTTAAGGACTACGGGGTAAAGGATTGTGAGCTATTCTGACGATTATGCGACCACATCTACTGCAAATGATGCGCAAGATCCGATAGCAGACTCGCCGGTAACAGCAGAACGCGTTGTCGATACTCAGTCCGGCTTCCTGGTTGTCATTAAAAGATTGGAAGCCCGCCTGGCGTTGTCCGTAAAGCGCCGCCTGGGCACTCCTCCGTCCAGTTCAATTCTTCTAACCCAAGATGAATCGCTGCAATTGGCTCGCATCCTGTCCGACAACGGTGTCGGCGAGCAAGAGTTGCCCACTCCGGGACGCAAAAAGAATTTCGCCCGCGACATCGACAACTGGATCAACACCCTTTCCTCGAAGCCGGCAGTTGCAGAAGAGCAGCCCGAGTCGGCAGGCGAGCTGAACGCATACAATCAGCTCGATCAATATGAAACCGGCCAGAGCGAAGGACTGGAACGTTCTCCGGCTTCACGTTGGGATAAGTTCATGATGGACGAGCCCACACCTGAATCGCGCCGTGCTGCCAGAAAGCGCAAACGCCCCACTATCTCGATTCCGCCCGGCGCCATCAAATTGGCCGCCGGACTGGCAGTGACACTGGTGGTAGTGGCAATTGCCGGAACGGTAATTTCAACGTTCAAAGCTCCGGATAAATCAGAACCGAAGCAAGACGTGCTGGCGGCCGCACCTCTGTCAGACACGAAGGTGGACAAATTCGCCCGTGCTTTTGTGTCGAACATGCTCGATTTCAATCCCTCAACCTACCGCATGTCGCAAGTGCAAGCGATGGCCGTGATGAAGCCCGAGCTTTTGGAAAATTACTGGACCGAAACGAATTTCCCGCTTTCGAAGCGCCAACTTGCCGGTCTGCCGCAGAATCAAACTGTTCTTATCACCAAAGTGACGCAAGAGCGTTTGAATGAAACGACGAAAGATGTCGACATTTACGCGGAGTTGGTGAGCGCAGACAACAAGATGAGCAGCCCTGTTCACCTGAAACTGAAAGTGGCTCAGGGTCTGGACAATCTTTTGCAGGTAATCGAGCAGAAAGATCTTACTGCCGGAACTCACGAATAAAAGCCTGAAGAAGGCAGTACGCAGACGCTGAAATCAAGCGCCGCCCTGCAACAGCTTTGCCCACTCGCGCGCGACACCGGCAGTGCTTTCTCGCAAAGCCTTCAGCGCCTCGGTTCGCTTCATAATCGGCATTACCGCCTCCATCCCACCCGAACGCATTGCCGTCATGCCTTCTTGTTGCAGGCTGAGAACTTCGGCATCGATAGCATCGAGCACCGCCAGCAGTGAATAGGTGATCGTTTCTGCCGGGCTTTGCTGCGGGATTGCAGCACCACCTGGAAGTGACTGTTCTTCAACCTTTTCAGCAATCGCGTCAAAAACGAGCGGTTCGGTTTCAGAAACATCGCCGCGAGAAACTCTGACCAGGCGTGCAAAAATCTTTTTGGAAAGAAATGGAACTTGCGAATTGCGCAATGGTTTTCCATCAACAGACCAGCCGGGACCATCGGCAAACATCTGCACTGAAAGCTCGACAAACGCTGGAATTGCAGGTCTGTTTTTCTCGTCCTCATAGAGAAATTTTGGTGGGATAAAGGAGAACCGCACGGATTTAGTATCGCCGCGCACTTGCATTCCCCATACGCTGTTCTGCAAATAACCTTGATAGAAATTGCTGGGATCTTTTATTCCATCGCCGGCAGGGCGTCTGCACGTGACGACGAAAGCTCGATTTTCCTCAGTCTGATTGAACTGATAAGCGTATCTGTTGAAATCGTCAAAAAGTGAATCTAATAAAGCAACCATACTCAACTGGCAAACAGGATCTTCTATCGTGGCTGTTGCGCCTTGCTTGCTTTCAACATTTTCATTGACGTTCTGCAACCATGCCATTGTGTGGTCGCCGACAAACGAGGTATTCAACGATGAAAGAATCTTGCGTGAAAGGTCTTCGGTATGCCGCCGTCTTATCTGATTGAACACTTCGCCCTGATCTTGATTCATACTCCCCCCTGAACGCGAGCGTTCGAATCGGCGATAAACAATCTTGTTTCCTAAATGGTTGTTCCTCGAAAATCAAAAGAATATCTCTTGAAGAGTGAAAAAAACATCGCAATTCCTTACCTTGCGCTTTCATTCGCCCTTTAGAAAAATACGGAACCTCGAAAGCCGGTCGCAATGGAGAGTGGCGCTATTTTTTCGTTTTTGCAAGGAAATATACAACAACCCAAGCCAGCATGGCACCACACATGTCGACGGCGGCATCGGAAAGAGTGGCGCTGCGTCCCGGCACGAGGGATTGGTGCCATTCGTCAAAGAGAGCATTGCCGAGACAGAACATATACGATGCGACGCTCAAGCGCGTGCGTCCCCAACCGCAAGAAAATTCACTGACAGACACGGCGTAGCGAGTAAGCAAGAACAGTATTGCAAACTCGCTCATATGAGCAAGCTTGCGAATTGGAACGTTTGCCTCACCAAGATACGCTTCGGTAACTGCTCCGGAATGCGGTTGATTCGAGAAGAGAAAGATTATTACAATCCAGGCGCACACAGCGATCCAGGCAAGGTACGTTTTCTTCCATGAATCTTTCGACACCGAGATCATTTCACATTCACCGATCCGGCAGAAGATTTTCTCGATTTTTTTCTGCCGGAAACATGTGGATTTTCAGTAACGAAGAAACGCCACGGACGTTCGGTGGCAACATTGAGTCCGATGCGCTCGCTGATTGTGACGAAGTCGGCACCATATTTGGTTCCATGTTCCAAATACAAAGGCGAATGGCAATCGAGCAGATCGACTCCATTGTGAGACCGATCTATGCCCCATTCTCGGCAAAGCTTACCGGGTCCTTCACAGCCAGGACTTCCCAGTGCTCTGATTAGCACCGCCCCCGGTACGCCGTCGGCTTCAGTGACAACATTCAAGCAAAAATACATGCCGTAAATGAAATAGACATATGCAAATCCGGCAGGCCCGAACATGACTCGGCAACGCTCGGTAATGCCTCGAAAGGCATGACAGGCTGGATCGTCCTGAGTGTACGCTTCCACTTCCACTATCGGCGCGCGAAGAATTTCACCGGATGGCAAAGTGCGCACGAAAGTCATACCAAGCAAGTCCGGCGCAACCTCGAGAGTGGGCCGCGCAAAAAAATCGCGAGTCAGTTTTACTTTAGTCGTGCCTTTCACAACTAAATAGTCTAACAAATGAGAGGCAAAACGCTCGACTACCGCATGGCGCGAACGAATGTCTGAATACCGCGGCGAGCCAAATAGCCGCCGGCGCGATTCATCAGTCTGCCCCTGGCCATCTGTCGTTGCTGTCTGCGCGCGCGCTTGGCCGCACCCGGCATTTCATTGACATTGCCCATGAGGGGTTGAGCCTTGGCGAGTTCTTTATTGACCTCACCTGTGGCCGTCCTTTGATCCTCATTCTTGTTGTAGAACGGTCTACCATAGTCAGTGAAGGCAACGATGTCGAATTGGTCGTAGCGAACAAACGGCCGCGCCATCATGCGATCGTGCATGATTTGATCCGTGGTTTTGAACGCTCCGGCCGGCGGTTTGGACCCCTTTTGCAGCACGGCGCTGGCAAGCCGCGAATCGAGAATGCAATCCGAAGTTTGCAGGCGGTTTTTCGCTTCGTACTTTTGATCGAAACCCTGCATCTTGCTTCTGCGCACCATCTGCAAAGAGTGTGATTGCAGGTGCTGATGCTGCATGGCGCGGAAACGCGCATCTTTGTCCGAGCGAGACAAATACCTGTCCGTCCAAACTCTGTACAGATCCTGACCCAATTTCAGCTCGGAAACCAGATCTTGAGGGTTCCAGTAACCGGGCAGGCAGGTCATGACCGTGCCGTCCGGCGCCAGTACGAATGTCTGCAGATTGTGAGGTCCTGCTCCGTTAGTCGTGTTGACGGCATTGCCTGTAGGCATGTGAACCCCGGACACACCTGCATAAGGCAGACCGGTAATGTCTTTGTAGCCGACAACAAAATTGTCTTTCAAATAGGAGAAAGCTGGTTCCTGCGAGAGCGACACGGCTCTCAGCGAATTGCCGGCACTTCAAGTGGCGCCGTCTATTTTTCCCAGCATGTGAATCCAGACCACGGGCTTACCTGAGCGCGCGCCTTCATTTAGCGCTTGCGATAAATCCGTGTGCCATTCAATACCCGTAGCCAACTGGCGTACTCGAGAGGCAGCTTCGTCGCCATTGACCATAGGAATGGCGCCGACTTGCTGAACCGTTATCAAAGATAGAGCAGCCAGGCTCAAAAACACGTTTTTCATGGACTGACTAGCTCCGTTGAGAGGGGGGTCTTATTCTAGCCACTATTTTTAAATACGTAGCGAGCGGCAAAAAAGTTCAAAATTTCGGGCTGCTCAAAGATTAAATCTGCAACCGGTTAAACGACCGATATTACATATTTACCCTATATACCCATAAACGCGCCATAGCTCGCCCTCTGGGCATTTCGGAGGTTTAATCATGTTTGCTCTTCGTTGAAACGGCGTCTAATGCCAGATTCGCTCGCAGAAGCGACAATTAGCAGGTGGCAAAACAGCCACAAAAGGCGAATACAGACAACGGGCGGAAACAAACGTGTGCGGAATCGTAGGCTACTTGAACCTGAACGGCGACAAACTGGACGGCTCGAAAGAGCTGATAGGCGGAATGTGCCAGTCGATTCATCACAGAGGTCCCGACGAAGAGGGTTCTATCGTCATTGATTCGGCTGCACTTGGCATGACCCGTCTGAGCATAATCGACCTTTCCACAGGACAGCAGCCCATTCCCAACTCCGACGAAAGCGCCTGGATTGTTTTCAACGGCGAAATCTACAACTATAAGGAAATCCGCGAACACTTACTGGCCAAGGGTCACAAGTTCAAAACAGCGAGCGACACTGAATCCATCGTTCATCTTTATGAAGAATATGGTGTCGATTGTTTGCAGCACCTGGAGGGCATGTTCGCGTTCGCCATTTGGGACAGAGCCAAGCAGAGGCTCTTCATTGCCCGCGACCGCATGGGCGAAAAACCGCTCCACTGGGGAGTTTTTGGCGGGCAACTGATATTCGGCTCTGAACTCAAAGGTCTTCTCGTTCATCCCAATGTGAAGCGAGAACTCAATCCTGCAGCGCTTATGAAATATCTGGCCCTTGAATATGTCCCCGCCCCGAATTCGATTTTCAAAGGCATTAACAAGCTCATGCCCGCGCATTACATGGTCGTGGAAGGCGGTCAGGTAACGATTAAAAACTACTGGAATCCCGAACCTGAAGCTTGCAAACTCAATGAGAAAGAGGCTTCCGAGCGCCTCATGGAGCTGCTGCGACGCTCGATCGAGCTGCGACTGATTTCTGACGTTCCCCTGGGCATCTTCCTTTCCGGCGGCATCGATTCATCAGGGATTGCCGCCATCGCCACAAAGATAGCCGGCCGCCCGATTAAGACGTTTTCAATCGGATTCGCCGACCGCTCTTTCGACGAATCCGAGCACGCTCTGGCGGTTTCGAAACACATCGAAAGCGACCACAGTGTCGTCACTTTCGAGCCCGAGCTGGCGTTCGACACGATGACCGAACTCTGGAATTACCTCGACGAGCCGATTGCGGACGCCTCAATCGTGCCCACGTTCTTCCTCTCCAAAATGACCAAAAAACAGGTCACTGTGGCTCTAGCCGGCGAAGGCGGAGACGAACTTTTCGGAGGCTATCCGACCTACCAGGCCCACCGCATGGCGGCTCTCTGGCGCACTGTTCCACGCCCACTGCGCCGCGGCTTGATCGAACCGGCACTGCGAAAGCTGCCGGTTTCACTCAATAATCTCAGTTTCGACTTCAAGGTCAAACGCTTCATTTCCGCCGTAGATGAACCGCCCATGCGTCGCCACCTGCGCTGGATGGGTTCGATACCGGTCAAAGAACATGCCGGTTTGCTCCATCCGGAGATTTACGCAATGGCGCGCGCAGGCAACCTCTCCGAGAACGAAGAAGAGCTCTTCGATGCGCCCGGATTCAACCGCGTCCTCATGCCTCAAGCGGGCTCCAAAGACATCGCCGACACCGCCATGCGCTTAGACATGAGCACTTATCTACCTGATGACCTGCTCGTCAAATCAGACCGAGCCTCGATGGCTGCTTCGCTTGAAGTCCGACTGCCGTTCCTGGCGTATCCTCTCGTCGAATTCGCGCTTTCCCTGCCCACTTCGATGAAGCTCAGCCACACGAACACCAAACTCCTCCTGAGAAAGACAGTGGCGCCGCTGCTGCCCGAATATATACTCAAGCGACCGAAGAAAGGCTTCGGCATTCCGGTCGGCAAGTGGATCAAAGGCGAGTTTCGTCCGCTAGTGGACGAGCTTCTGGATGAAGGTTTCTTGCGCCAGCAGGGCATCTTCCAACCGGACTATGTGCGGGCTTTGCTGAAGCAGCATGACGAAGGCGCGGCCGACCGTCGCAAAGAATTGTGGACCATTCTGCAATTCCAGTGGTGGTGGCGCAAATTCTTCATGGCATCTTGCACCACTGAACTGGTCAGCAATTGCAAGCATTAGCTTAGCCTTCTATACACAGGGCATATAACTCTTGATTAGGTTACGGGCGACTGTGCCCGTGTCCCTAGATCTCTCCATCTGTTAGACTCAGATTGTGGGCCCTGACTCGTTTTGTAACCTTCGCATCCGTAAAAAGTGACCGGCACGGAAAGCATCTCACAAGAACCGAAACTTCCTCCCAAAGAGGAATTTTTTGACGCGGTCAAACGGCATATCTGCCACATTTTAGGATTCGATTACGGCTTTATCGATTTGAGCAGGCAGCACGATCTGCTCAATGTCTACACGTTTTCCGCCGCCGACGACGACGTTGAAGCGCGGCAGTTCGTAGAGCAATTGCAGGACGAGCACGAGCAACCACTGACGGTGGCAAACACCCACCTTGCGCAAAAGGTCACGCACACGCAATCGCCCTGGGTGGGACGCGCTTTCAGCAAAAACAAAGACGGTGCCGACGATCCGGAAGGCTACCCGTATGTGATCGTTCCGATGATGGAAAATCCGGTTTTTGGAACCGGCAAACACCGCGGTTTGATTCGGGTAATTTCATTCGACACTTCAAGAGAAGTAACGGCTCAAGACGTTTCGACATTGAAGCGCCTGGGCGAACATTTGACCAGCAAATTGCCGCAAGCGGTGGAATTGCTCGTTGATGAAGAAGAGGAAGAAGGCGACGCTTTTGCACAGAAGGACGTCGTCTTAATCGCCCACTCCAACCGTCTTTCCCGCCGCCGCTATTCGCGTGTTCTGGGCAATCGCTATCAACTTCTCGAGGCGGAAAGCAGCGACAAAGCGATGGAGATGTTGCATCAAAATCGCATTGACCTGGTTTTGCTCGACGCCGATATTCAAGGCACATCCGGCTATGCCTTCTGCTCGGTTCTAAAAGAATCCGAGCAGTGGAAGCAAGTTCCTGTCATTCTAATCGCGGCTGATATGCCCAGCCCGGACCCCAATAATTCCAATTCCCGCATCGAAGGATTCAGAGCAGGCGCCGACGATTGCCTGGCCGACACCTGCGCCGATCCGGAATTGCTGGCACGCGTCAAATCCGCGCTCAAACACCGCCGCATCGAAAAGGAGTTGGCATCGCAATTGCAGCTCCTGGACGACTACGCGGCTCGATTGGAAGAAGCCACCGAGAAGTTGCACAAAGACAAAGCTGAAGAGCAAATCAAAGCCGCTAATTATCAAAAGGCGAAGTCGGACTCCGAGCTTTTGCGCAACCAGGATAACCTGCTGCACAGAATCAGCAACACAATCAGGCGCTCGTTCAACATCAATGAAAACCTGCGCGACATGCTGGAAGAGCTGGCCGGATGGCGAGAGCTGGATTGTTGTTTTGTCGTGCTGCCGAGCGAGGAAGAACCGCAAGATTCGATTCGCGCCGAATACACGACCGAAGTTGATTTCAGCGTAATCGGCACAAATGGCGACTTGAAGTGTCTCGATATTTTCAAGAAACATTTTCAAGTCGAGCAAGCGCTCGTCTGCAACGATGCCGAAACCGATCGCAAATTTACGCCTTTCCGAGAACAAAATCTTGCTGCCGTTCCCATCCTTTCGATGTTCCTCATACCGGTGACCTATGAGCAAAAGCTGCTTGGTCTTCTGGGCGGCTTCCGTTGCGAACGGGTTGCGCACTGGGTTCCTGATAACGAGACGTTCTTAAAATCGGTCGCCGACCAGGTAGCCTCCGGCGTCATGAACGCGCGTCTCTACGCGCGCGTTCAGCGCCAAGCCACCACGGACGGTTTGACCACTCTCTACAATCACCGAACCGGACAGGAAAAACTGGCAGAACAACTGCGTGTTGCTGAGCGTTATCAGCGCAATGTCGCGGTCGTGATGATTGACGTCGATCACTTTAAATCTATCAATGACAATCACGGGCACCCTGCCGGCGACGCTGTTCTGCGCTCGGTGGCCAGCATTATCAAAAACGACTGCCGGGACGTCGACATCCCGGTCCGCTATGGCGGAGAAGAGTTTCTCCTTGTGCTTCCCGAGGTCAACTCCGAAGGTGCAGTGGTTGTGGCGGAACGTATCCGGCGCAGTCTTCTGGCTGAGGTGATTCAGCACGATGAAATCGAAATTAGAGTTACGGCGTCGATGGGTGTCGCATCATTTCCTGAAGACGCGCAGAGCCAGCAGTCCTTGCTGGACTTAGCGGACAAGGCTCTATATCTGTCCAAGCGTTTGGGAAGAAACCAGGTGCATACGGCGCAAGATTTGAACCACGACAATCTCGTGGCCATCGAGCAAGCGGAGCAAGCAAAGCTGGATTCCAAGCCGGTCGAATACAAGCCGACCAATTTCCAGGCACCACCGGTGCCGCCAGGCGTCGAAGACAAAGAAGAGCTGGTGCCCGAAGTCGTAGAGATGGTAAAAGCACTGGCATCAACGCTTTACTCGAAGTCCGAATACAACAAAGTGCACCATTTGGAAACGGCGCGTCTTTCAGAACTGCTCGCCAAAGTCATGGGTCTTTCGCAGGGTCAAGTCGAGCAGATTCGTGTTGCCGGACTTCTGCATGATGTCGGAACGCTCTCCATTCCGCAAGAGCTGATGCAAAAAGACGGAGTGTTTACGAAAGAAGAAAAGGACATCATCAAACAGCATCCCGTCCTCGGCGCGCAGCTTTTGCGCCCGATCAGAGCATTGCGCGATGTCTGCGAAATTCTCGAGCACCATCATGAGCGTTGGGATGGAACCGGCTATCCGAACGGCATGAGCGGAGAAGAAATTCCTCTGGCGGCGCGGATAATCTGCATTGTCGAAAGTTACCACGCCATGATTTCAGATCGCCCATATAGACCGGCGATGTCCACGGAAAGAGCGATTCAGGCGTTGCGCGAAGGCGCGGGCAGCCAATTCGATCCGTTTCTGGTGGACATCTTCATAGCGGTTTTGAACAGTTTGAGAGAGAATGAAAAACCGGAACGAGGACCCGACAAAACCCTCCCGCATGATTAAGGCATCCATGCCATGGTCAATTCAGAAAGCGAATTCAATGATCAATTTTATGATCTAAAGCAGCGAATCAAGGCGCTGGAAACTGAGCTGGCTATAGAGAAGCTGAAATCCAAGAAGTTCGAAAAAGAGGCGTCGTCTTCTGCGGCTGCCGGTTCGTCCGGCACTGACAAAACGCAGTTCATCGCCAAGCTTACCCATGAGTTGAGAACGCCGTTAAACGGCATTCTAGGCATGTGCGACTTGCTTTTGAAAACGTCTTTGAACGGAGAGCAGCGAGATCAGGCTCTGGTCATAAACGAATCAGCGCGCTCCTTGCTCGAGCTTATCAACGACTTTCTCGATTTTTCCCGTATCGAATCCGGCAAAGCGGAACTTGAGATTATCGACTTCGAGCTTGTGGCGAGCGTCGAGGCGATTGCTGATCTGCTTGCCGATCAGGCGCGACGCAAAGGCATAGAACTTGTTTCCTACATCTCTCCGAAGCTGCCTGCCGTTCTGAAAGGCGACCCCGGCTCAATCAGGCAGGTGCTGCTCAATCTCGCCGGCAATGCGGTCAAATTCACTCAGGAAGGCAGCGTACTGATGCGCGCCGACCTTCTTGATTCAAGAGGCAATGATGATTTGACGGTGCGCTTTTCCGTCAAAGACACGGGTATAGGCATCGAAAGCGCCTATCTTGAAAGACTGTTCGAGCCATTTACACAGGCGAGCCTTTCGGTAAAACGCGAATTCGGCGGCACCGGTCTCGGACTGACGATATCCCGAGGTCTTGTGCACCTCATGGGCGGAAAACTCTCAGTGCAAAGCAAAACGGGTGAGGGTGCGGATTTTTGGTTCGACATTCCTCTCAAATCGGTGGGAGGCGGTCTGAACGGAACGGCAACAAGAGAATTGTCGGGAAGAGTCTGCCTCATTATTTCGGCATTTCCTCAAATATCGGCCGTGCTCGACAGCTACACGGCTTCATGGGGAATGCGCGTCATCAACACCGATTCAATAGAGTCGGCGCTCAATGTCCTGCAAACGATCGAACAGCAGAAGAAAGCCGGCGCCGTCATTATTGATGGTGACTCAGTCGATGCGCACAGGCTTTTCGTTGAAGCTGAGCATCGCAATCTTTTGTCTGCGAAAATCCGCATGCTTTTGCTTACGTCCAACTATAACGAAGACGTAGAGTCGCATATGGTGGCAGAAGGGTTCTCGGCTTTGTTGGCGAAACCAGTTAAGTACTGGAGTCTATACAACACGCTCGAACATATTCTTGTCAAAACCCTCTCGCCTAAACTGGACAGACGGCTTACCATGCAAATTCCCAAACTTGCACACGCCGATAAAGTAATTCTGGTGGCGGACGACAGCCCGGTCAATCAAAAGGTCGCACTGTTACAACTGAAGAGTCTCGGACTGATGGCGCGAGCTGTTTCCAGCGGCGAGGAGGCTGTCCAGGAAGTGAGCAGCGGCAATTATGCCCTGGTTCTTATGGATTGCCAGATGCCAGACATGGATGGTTTTCAGGCAACGCGCTCCATAAGAAATTTGGAAAAGAAGTCCGACCAACACATCCCTATCATCGCGCTCACAGGCAGTGCTGATGCTGAAGGTCGGGCCAAATGCCTTGAGTCAGGCATGGATGAGGTGCTTATCAAACCGGTAGCGCCCAATAAGCTAATGGAAGTAATAGACCGTTTTCTCAAAGGCGAGATTGCAGAAAAATCGACGCGCACAACTCAGACTATTTTGAAACCGGATGCATCAGTTGTTGCCGCAACGCCGTTGCGCGATCCTGTGGATTTCGAACAATTGAAAAAGAGTTGCGGTATTGATGTGGCGCACGACATCGTAAAAGTCTATCTTTCGGCTGCCGAAACATTGTTAGATGGATTGAAAGAAGCGCGGGAGTCGCGGGATGCTACGGCGCTTGCCTCGCTCTCCCATCAACTGCGCGGTTCATCACAAGCAGTCGGTGCACAAGAGATGGTCACACTTTCCGACAAATTATCCGTATTTGCTCGCAAAACAAATTGGATTGAAGCAAAAGAAACCATTGAATCTTTGAATTATTCTTTCAGCCGATTGAAGAAGTTCGCAGAGCGCGTGCTCGCTGAAGACCCTGACCTGCTGGCTAAATAGTAGACGGCTTCTTTGATTAAGCCTTTTTCTTTCATCTGCTGAAGTTTGCGAGGACTCAATGCTGTGACGGTTATCGTCGTGTTCTCATACTTAAATGACGTCGAGTTGCCTGTTATAAAAATGGTGATTTCCTGCTGAGCATTTATGTACGCTTTCGAATTGTGGATAAGCTTGGATGCATTTAGATCATCCAGGTGAACATTCCATCCATTTGATCTCGCTTTAGCCATTACTACATCGATGATTGGAGGACGAGGTGTGGCATTATCTCCTTTCATAAAAACTCCGCGAACTATTCGAACAACCTGTTCTTTTTTGATCAGTTCGTTCAATGCAAAATCGACGGAATTTCGAGTGCCATACACTCCGACTTCACGGTAGAAGAACATTTCCTCTTCTTTGAGCAAATTGACGAATCTGCGCACAAAGCAGCCATTAGACATCGGCTAACCTCCTTACTCTAAAGGTTCAAAAGCAAACTTTGCATTTTTCGGCTGTTCTAGTAGACGAGTTTGCCGAGTAAAAAGTTCAAGCATGCGTAAAAAAAAGTCAGATGCGCAAAAAAAGTCAGGCGCTCAAAAAAAGTCAGGCGCGCGCCAAATTATTCAATTTGACCGGCGCAACCAATCAAAAAGAACTCACGGCACACACAATTGAATTCCTGGGAATTCAATTGTCTACACGACATCCCGTATCGCCCATAAATTCTGGATTTCGTCATATCATCCTGTTTGCTCAGCCTGGCACAAAATACAAAATTGTGACAGGCGCCTGGTTTTCGCCATTGCACTAACAAGTGAATTCCCAGGAAAATACTTGGTGGTGTGAAGATGCATTTTCAGAGGCTCACCCTGCTTCAAAAAAATTGCAAGACGCCGCCACCATCGGTGTTTCTATTGCTGAGGCTCACTCAATACTTTGGCCAGGCGGCGAAAAAACTTGTTGCCGCCTGGAGCATTCAAATGCACTGAGTCGAGAAAATCGCCTCTTTCGTAAGAATCTAAGTTCGGTGCAACAATATACCGCACAGCTCTTTTCTCGCATTCACGAGCCATCCCGGTAAAAATTTGAAATTTCGCCTGGTCATCTATCAATGCGAAATTCTCTCGAGTCAAGGGCATCAATACGACTGTTGTGTTCACTGAATTTGCTTTCAGCATATCCAGCAATCGACTCATTGCCGCAAGTTGTTCGTTTATTCTTTCCCGATTAGGCGGGTTGTACCGCGTCTTGTAGACGTCCAGGTCAGGTAATTTCCCGTTGCCAAAATAAAAGTAGCGCAGTGCCAGTTCGCGATCCGGCGTGACCATTTCTTTCTTCCGCTTTCGTCCCCATCGTTTGACGCCCAAAATGACGCGCTGCCAGCCGGTGCGAAATTGCCGCGCTGTTTCATTAACACCGTAATCAGCCGCCGCAAAAAGTTTGCCGAAAAAATTGCCATAACTCTTGGAAGAAAACAGTTCCGAGGCAGTAATTCGACCGTTTATTTCGTGCAAGAAGAGATTTCGATCGACTGCCACGGTATTGTCCATGAAGTCACGAGGCGCCAGCAGGAGCACCGCGGTTTTGGGCATTGCATTGTTGCTTTGCAGTTTTTCGAATAACAACTCGCAATCGGACAACATCAATGAAGGCACGCCAAGGTCGACAACGGAAGAGCTGTCAACAACTTTTTTATCGCCATTCTTCGTATCGCCACTCTCTGCCAATAAGCGCTTGAGGAAAGCCATCTCCACGTAGTTTCTGAGGAAGTCCGCATACTCGATGGGATCAGGCACCGGCACTGGCACCTTCTCGTAATAGCCATCCGTCAAAACATGCGGAAAGACCACAAGAGAAGAGCCGGCAACAACCATATCCGCTTTCTTGCCGGAAACAGCGTAATTTACGACCCTGGTTATGTACGTGCGGGATAGAATCTCCGGCGCATTTGCCAGGGTGCGTGTGTGGTCCGGCAGAACATTAGCAAGCAAAGGAATTGTGACAGCGATGACGAAAAATATCGCCAGAGCAATGACAAACCTGCCTTTGCCACTCCTATCCGGCTCCACCTAGAATGTCCTGGAAGAGTAATGTCGAGAGATATCTTTCGCCCGTGCTGCACACGACTGTGACGATGCGTTTGCCTTTATTCTCCGGACGCGAAGCGATTTCCAAAGCCGCGAATACATTGGCGCCGCTGCTGATTCCGGCAAGAATTCCTTCTTCACTGGAGAGTTTGCGCCCGAATTCGAGTGCCTGTTCATTTGTCACTCGAAACACTTCATCAATGACGCTGAGATCCAAAATTTGCGGAATAAATCCCGCACCGATTCCTTGAATTTTATGCGGGCCGGGTTTTACAGGTTGACCGGCGAGAGTTTGAGTAATGACCGGGCTGTCCGATGGCTCTATAGCCACTACTTTTACGCTCGGTTTGCGTTCTTTCAAAACCTGACCGACACCGGTGATGGTACCGCCCGTTCCAACCGCCGAGACAAAGATGTCTATGTTTCCGTCAGTCGCCTTCCAGATTTCCTCTGCCGTCGTTTCTTTATGCACTTTCGGATTGGCAGGATTTTGAAATTGCTGCAGCATGTACGCATTCGTGGTTTTGGAAACCAATTCGTCCGCTTTGCTGATCGCCCCACGCATTCCGTCGGCACCGGGAGTCAGAACAAGTTCCGCCCCCAGAGCAGCAAGCAATTTTCTGCGTTCTAAAGACATCGTATCCGGCATCGTCAAAATCAGCTTGTATCCGCGTGCAGCCGCGACAAACGCCAGCGCGATACCGGTGTTGCCGCTGGTCGGCTCGACAAGAGTCGTGCTGCCGGGCGAGATCACACCCGCCTTCTCAGCTTCGTTTACCATCGAGACACCGATCCGATCTTTGACCGAACCCAATGGATTCAAGGACTCCAGTTTGACCACCACTTCCGCTTCCAGACCGCGGGTCAATTTGTTCAGCCTGACCATGGGTGTGTGACCGACAATGCGAGTGATGTCGCTTGCGATCCCGTTCGATCTTGCAACTTGATTCGATGTCTGTGCCGTCATTCAGAAACCGCCTTTTTCTCTTTGAATTTATCTGTGTCGGGCAACCTGTTTTCGTGCGGAATTGGATTGTTCGCTTCCAACTCAGCCAGCCGTTTTTCGCCGATTTCCTTGAGAATGCGGCCTTTCTTGCTTTCCTTCTCGACCGGAGACTTCATCATTTTGTCGCCTTTGGCAATCAAGCCGCGCGCGTGACTGACGCTCGCTTTATACTTCTTCTGCATGCGTTTTTCATCTTCGGTGTAGTCGGCGGGCGGCGCATTGTTCATCATCTCTTGTCCGGCCGCTTGCACACCTTTTGCATTGGTGGGCATCGAAAAATTATCGGTGGAGGTGCCGTGCGGATCGGGCATCTGACCTGCCGGCATCGTCGAGCCGAAAAAGTCATTCGGTCCTGCCATCACCGGCCCCGCGTCCATCAACCCTGACGCCATAATCGCCGTCAGCAAACCGAAGAAAATGCGGTTTCTCTTGTATTGCCGATTGGAACTGCAATTATTCGCTTGCATTACGGGATACTCCTTGAGGTTTCTTGTTCAGCCGACTGCAGCCAAACCAGGACACTGCCGATTGTGAAAATCTGTGGACTTCTGAAACGCCTGGGCAACTTTGAGCACAATTTCGTCACTCAAAGCATTGCCTAAAATCTGCAACCCGATAGGCATTTTATCTTTGCCCAATCCGGCCGGAATCGAGATACCGGGAAGACCCGCCAGGTTAGCGGGAATAGTAGCTATGTCCGAAAGGTACATGCTCAACGGATCATCAGTTTTCTCACCGATTTTAAACGCCACCGTCGGTGATGTCGGTGAAATAAGCACGTCGCAAGTTTCGAATACTCTGTCGAAATCATCTTTGATCAAACGCCTCACTTGCTGCGCTTTCTTGTAATAGGCGTCGTAATAGCCGGAGCTCAAGGCATAAGTGCCGAGCATAATCCGGAGTTTCACCTCCGAACCGAAACCGCGCGCTCTTGTTGATGTGTACATCTGCAAAAGCGAATCTTGAGCGGCACCGTCCTTAACGCGCAAGCCGTATTTGACGCCGTCGTAACGAGCCAGATTGGCGGACGCCTCGGCAGTCGCTATCAGGTAATAAACGGGCAGCGCAAATTTCGAATTGGGCAGCGATACATCAATCACCTCAGCGCCGAGACTCTTTAAAACTGAAGCCGCCGACCGGATAGAGGCGACGACCTCTGGTTCGATGCCTTCACCTACCAGTTCCGAAATCACACCGACGCGCAGTCCATTCATGAGCTTGTCCGGGCTGAGGGCAAGCGCATCTTCGAATCGAGGTCCCTGGGCTTTGAAAGGCTCGGGTATGGAAGTCGAATCTTTTTTGTCGTGGCCGGAAATCACGGAAAGAGCAATTGCTGTGTCTTCTACACTGCGCGCCAGGGGGCCGATTTGATCGAGCGAAGATGCAAAAGCGACCAGTCCGAAGCGAGAAACCATCCCATAAGTCGGCTTCATGCCGCTGACGCCGCAAAAAGAAGCCGGCTGCCTGATCGAGCCGCCCGTATCGGAGCCCAGTGCAATCACAGCCATTCCCGACGCCACAGCCGCAGTCGAGCCGCCCGAGCTGCCGCCCGGCACCCGAGTCAAATCCCATGGATTAGCTGTTTTTTTGAAAGCGGAATTTTCAGTGGAAGAACCCATGGCGAATTCGTCCATATTGGTTTTGCCGATGAAAAGCGCCCCGGCAACATCGAGCTTTTCAATGACCGTAGCTTCATACGGCGCTACGAATGTCTCGAGAATTTTGCTGGAACAGGTCGTCGGATAATCGGCAACGCAAATATTGTCTTTGATCGCCACCGGTATACCGGCAAGAGCAGGGAGCTCTTCACCGCGAGCGATCTTTTCGTCTATGCGGGCGGCTTGCTTCAGGGCCCGTTCTTCAGTCAAGCATGTGAACGCTTTAATGTCGCCGTCCTGCCTGCCGACATGCGCCAGATGAGCGGTCAGTATCTCCTTTGCAGAGACAGTTTTTCCCGCCAGAAGCTTCTTCAATTCACTTATCGATTTGCCGACAAGCTCGCTCATTAAGCCACTCTCCAAATTGCCGCGCGTTTCGCCCCGGGAAAAGTTTTCCGTCCGGGCCGCGGCACCAAGCTCTAGATTTTAACCCGTAACCTTCTTGAAAAGAAGGCTTGCGTTATGACCGCCAAAGCCGAAACTATTGGAGAGAGCGACATTTATTGGTGAATTCTTACGCGCCGTATTCGGGCAATAATCCAGATCGCAGTCCGGATCGGGATTGTCCAAATTGATAGTGGGCGGAATTGTCGAATGCTCGATCGCCAGACAGCAAACGGCTGCCTCAATGGCTCCGGCAGCGCCTAGAAGATGTCCGGTCATCGATTTGCTGGAGGATATTACTACACCGCCCTTGGTGGCATGCTCGCCGAAGACACGTTTGACGGCGGTGGTTTCGGCCTTGTCACCAAGCGGCGTCGAAGTGCCGTGGGCATTAATGTAATTTACTTCAGCCGGATTTACATTTGCTTGTTTGAGAGCCATCTGCATGGCGCGCATGGCGCCATCGCCGTCGCCGCAGGGCTGGACGATATCGTGAGCATCCGCGGTCAAGCCGTATCCGGCTATCTCGGCGTAGATGTGAGCGCCTCTGGCTTTGGCATGAGTCAAACTCTCAAGAATGAGAACGGCAGCGCCCTCGCCCATTACAAAGCCGTTTCTCTCCTTGTCGAATGGTCTCGAGGCCCTTTGCGGCTCGTCATTGCGCAAGGACAATGTTCTTGCCGCCGCAAAACCGGCTAATGAAAGCGGTGTAATCGGCGCTTCCGTGCCGCCGGCAAACATAACGTCGGCATCGCCGCGCTCGATTATCCTGAAGGCATCGCCCAACGTGTGCGATGAAGTAGCACAGGCTGTGACATCGCAGATATTCGGACCTTTGGCGCCGTGGAGAATGGAAACCCAGCCGGCCGGCATGTTGACGATGAACATGGGAACGGTGAAGGGAGAAACGCGATCCGGCCCTTTTTCATGCAGGATGCGAATTTGATCTTCTTGAGCTTGCAGACCGCCTGCCGCAGAGCCGATAGCGACTCCAACACGCTCCGGATCTTCCTTGCTCATATCGAGCTTGGCGTCTTCCACAGCTAATCTGGCCGCTGCGACCGCATACTGAATGAATCGATCGGTGCGGCGGATTTGCTTTGGATCCATATACTTCGTAGCATCGAAGTCATCCATCTCTGCCGCGATTCGGCAGGGACCCTGCAGCTTTTCAGGAATGCGCGTCACAGGTTTTACACCTGAGCGCCCGTTGACAATTCCATCCCAGAATGCGTCCTTGCCAATGCCAACGGCGCAAACGGGACCGATGCCTGTTACAACCACTCGTTCTTTAGTCATGCTCAAAACAAATTATACAAAGTTGTCAAACGGCAGAATGACAGTCTAAGCCGAGGACTACGTCCCAGCCCGCGCCATCAAATCCGGTGCCGAATTTGACTGATCCCAAATGAGCGTCGATTACACGTGTTGAGCGATGTACTTAACAGCTTCGCCAACGGTGGTGATTTTTTCGGCATCTTCGTCTGGAATTTCCATGCCGAATTCTTCTTCCAGAGCCATTACGAGTTCGACGGTATCGAGGGAATCAGCACCGAGGTCCTTCGTGAAGCTCGCTTCCATGGTCACTTCCTCAGCATTGACGTTAAGCTGAGCCACAGCAACCTTCTTGACTCGTTCGAAGGCTTCCTTCTCTTCCATGTGTCCTACAACCCCCTTAAATCAAATAGAAACGCACACGCCACTGGCCGGCAGACCAACCAAAGGTTGCGTGCCAAGGGCACCTAGGATAGCACGTAGACGATCCTGAGGTCACAGTTTTGTAGATTCGTTTACGTGTACAAACCGCCGTTGACTTCCATGACCGTACCGGTCACGTAGTCGCCCAAACCGGCAAAGAAAAGAACTGCGCGAGCAATATCATCGGGCGTTCCCATGCGACCGGCCGGTATCTTTTCGACGAACGAGTTTATGATTTTTTCACCCAGGGCTTTGGTCATATCGGTGTCGATAAAGCCCGGTGCGACAGCATTACAAGTGATGTTGCGCTTGGCGTATTCAAGGGCGACCGTCTTTGTAAAACCAATCAAGCCGGCCTTGGCCGCTGCGTAATTGCACTGACCGAAATTGCCGTGAACGCCGGTAGTGGACGCGATGTTGATAATGCGTCCGTAGCGCTGCTTGGACATGATTTTGACAATCGGCTGAGTGACTTTGAATGCGGATGTCAGATTGGTATCTATTACCGCTTGCCAATGCTCTTCGCTCATTTTCAAAAGCAAGTTGTCGCGCGTGATGCCGGCGTTATTGACCAGAATGTCAATCTGTCCGAATTTCTCCATGGCGCTTTCGACCATTTTGTCGATGCTTTCAGAATTGGTGACATTGGCCGGGCAGCTCACAGCCTGAAAACCTGCTTTGACCATCTCTTCGGCAGTGCCGTCCGATGTTTCCACATTGATGTCGCTGATGACAATCTTGGCTCCATGCTGCGCTAAAACTGTCGCGATTGCCTTGCCGATACCGCGACCGGAGCCCGTAACCAGAGCAACGCGGTCGGCAAGAATGTTTTTGAGTCCATCTTTTTGAGTGACTGAAGCCGTCATCTAACACTCCTCCATTTCTATAAATACAGATTCAAAACTATGGCCACATATCGAACAATTTCTCGGCGACATCTTCCAATCTTTCGCGATTGGCAATTTTTGAAAGCCAGCGTTCAGGAATTTGAGAAGCGCCATGATAACCGCCGGCAAGCGCGCCGACGATAATGCCGAGAGTATCCGTTTCGCCGCCCGCCACGGCAGCGTTACAGATGGCTTCCTCGAGATTGTGCCTGAAGATAAGGAAGATGCCAACGGCTGTCGGCACCAATTCATTGACTTCATGGCCGATATTCAAAAGTGAATAAGGCAATTGATCGGCCGGATTCATATAGTCCAGATCCGGCGCCACATCGTCCCATGCTTCTGCAAAACGCGGATCGATTTTTTGCGCCAGAAGATGCTCGCGCCGTACATATTCGCGCACTTGCTCTTCCGTATCTAATTTATTGCCGCGCACGAAAAAGCCGACACTGTCTGCAATGACTGCGGCGGCTGCATAAACACGTTTGTCCAGATGGGTGAGCGAAGCCTGTTCCAGGGCGGTATCGGCCACACGAGTGCCTTCGTCCGTATCAGGCAAACAGGCACAGGGGAAGGATCTCGATGCCGCCGAGACATGCAGAGCGCCGACACTCTTATCGGGAGGCGCCACTCCATCAGCCATGCGTCTCAATCCTTTGAGCAATTGAGCGCCCGGCCCGGACGAAAGAAATGGTTCATTGGAAAGCAGTGAAACATACCTTTCTTTTAGATCAGCGCGGTTGTACTTGCCGCCGGATGCCGCCAAAGACTCCGCCAGCTCGATTGCTAAATATGATTCGGGCAGCCACTCGCCTGCCTTATGATCGGGAAGCACGCTGCGTGTCAGCCCGGGCACGAAATCTCTCAGACTGGAGCCGGCCGTAGCCAGGATCTCTTTATGGTTCAATCCGATTGCGCTGCCGCCCAGTGAGTTGCCGCAAGCTGCAGCCAGGATCACTCCTCTTATCTTGTCCTTGAGCTCGTCTTTTGAAATTTTACCTTTCACGGATCCGCCTGAACTCTGAGGTTTTTTCTCCACTTTGTCGCCTCTTTTTCGGTAGTGAAAGACGAGAAAAGGCAACAGTGCCTAATTTCGCCCTTGCTTCCGCAAGACCCTGCCAACGGCTCACAATTATGACAGACGCTCAATTTAATGTCGGCATGGGATTCTTACGCAGCCTACCGTAATTTCCCGAATATACACGCGGTAGGTCTGTGAGATAGCATTTAGGTGTGAAAGGTCGCTGCCGACCGGAATGGCTGGAAATCACCCGAAAGGCGGCGAGTGCAGATTAAGACGTTCTCTCCCTGGTCTTAACCCCCAGAGTAGCGCCAACAAAATCCCTCTCAACCCCCGGGCGGCCCTGCCTGGTGAAGCGGTTTTGCATGTCTTAAATCTCACCGTAACACTGGGTTACACAGGAAACGCTGGAGGTCAGACATGGGCGGGAATACGTTAGGCGAACAAAT
Source organism: Candidatus Melainabacteria bacterium (assembly GCA_020853845.1). GTDB lineage: Bacteria > Cyanobacteriota > Vampirovibrionia > Obscuribacterales > Obscuribacteraceae > QKMZ01. Next base: position 8,261 of record JADYYD010000137.1, on the reverse strand, counting down.
GATGGTCAATGCCGACGAGAATTTGGGCGCATTTGTCAACGACGCGAACCAAGCCGCTCAACAGGCACGCGAAAAACTGAGCCTTACCTCTAATATGCTCGCCGATGCCGTTCCAGCCGGCACAGTTCCCAGAGGACCTGTCGAAGATATCGGCGCTGTCGAGCGTTACGGGACTGTTTTCGGAAAAGGCCTTCTGAGAACGCCCGAAGGCATGATCAATACCGTAGGACATTATTGGAAGAACCCGTCAGAAGCTTTGGGTAAAGCCGCATTTGCAGGCACCGTCGGTGTAGCAATGCGGACTTTTTTGCCTAAAACCGGCTCCGGACGAGCCGCGCTCGCCACCGTCATGGGCGGCATGTTCTTGATCGACGGCGTCAAAGCCTTTGTACGCGGCGGTCAGGAAGCCTCGGAAGCTACGAACCGCCAGGACCTGGACAAAGCCGCCACCAATTTCGGCAACCACATGGGCATGTTCGCATTCGACACGGTAGCCGGTGGTTACATCGGCATCAAGGCCGAAAAACTGACAGGCAGATTCATGGAAAACCCGGTCGGCGCCGCACAGAAAGTGGGCGGATTGGCCGACAGCGTCATGGGCAGATTCGGCAAATCCGCAACGGCGGCAGCCGAAGGCGAAACAGCAGCAGCCGCAAGCACCTATGCTTCACGTTTTGGACGCTATGTCGAAGGCAAAGAACTCGGTCCCAAATTCGCAGCCTGGGACAAGAAAGTCGAACACTTCTGGACAAGCGACGAATCGAAAGTCGGCAACTTGCTCAATCGCACCACCGCCAAAGTCGACCAGTGGGCCGCGAAGTTCAAGCCGAAAGAAGAGCCGACCGCCAAAAATCCGCTCGCCAATATTCCACCGGAGCAAGCCAAAGCGCTCATGGAACAGGCTCAGCGTCAGCACATCGAAGCAGTCGATTCGCACATGGTCTACCGTCACGGTTTGAAGGGCGCAGACGGCGAGTATCACGGTTTCGACCGCACTCTGGCATTGCTCAAGAAAGGTCTTAATCCCGAGCAAGTGAAAGCCAACGATCCGATTCCCGATGTTCCGGACCTCAATATTCCCAAGCTCGATGCCGCACTTGCCGGCATGAGAAGCACCAGAGAACAGTATCTGCAAACCAATGAAGCGCTTTCTCGCGTGGTGGACGGCGGCGAAGTTCCCGCCGGTTTCAAGAAAGCGGACACAGTCCTTGTCGAGCCGCATAATAAGCCGGGTCAAGTCCCTTACGAAACAACGCCGGGACAGGTAAGAGCGGACGGCGAATTGAACGTCGGCAATCTTCAGAAGATGGCTCAAGTCACAGCCGACGAGCGCGCGCTCATCACACCGGAAGACACGACAGTCATCGCTTACAAGAATCAGATGACCGGTCAGGTCTACAACGCAGTCACGACGAACGCAGAAAGAACGCCTCTTGGACCGGAACATATTCCACCCGCCAAGACGATGTTCGCACTGGCAGAAGAAGTGAAGACGATGAAGGATGTCGGTCAAGTCGACGATCTCTTCCGCTTCTACGCCGACGCCTCGACGCAGAGCCAAGCCGGCGGACTGGGTCCGCAACAAGCATTGGCTCGCCAGCTCAATCTTGTCGGCGACGAATTCTTCTCCTTCCTCGTCACCTCGATGAAGGAAGCAGGCATCAAAGATCCGTTCACCATCCTGCAAGGCAAAACACCGCCGCTCTTTGCAGTTTCATCCGACCTTGTAAAAACTCCCGACGGCAAAGTCGTCAACGCCGGACCGTACACGATGCGCCGCATCGTCACCGAAGATCCGAAGACAGGCGAGAAAGTCACCGTCTGGGGACCGGATTTGGTCAAATATCCGATCAACATGTTCGGCGAGCGCGCCTCTTCAATCGGCGTCTACGGCCATGAAATCGGTCACGACTGGAACGGCTTGATTGCAAAATTCCTCGATGTATCCGGCGAAAGCGGCGTTCTGACCAAGTCGGTCGAAAGAGCGCTGGGACCGAAGTACAACGAAGTCGCCACCATCATGACCAAAGAAGGCGTCGCCAAAGAGCTCGTCGTCAACGGTGAGAAGTGGACGAATGGCAAACTGATCGAAAGCTATTTGAGAGCGACAAGAGACGAAAATACATCCGACATCATCGGCACCGCCTGGACCGGCATCAACATGCCCGCATCACTGGCCCGCTTGCTAATGGGCGGACGTCGCAACGGCGGACTGATGGAAAATTCCAATGTCTTCAGCCCGAGCAAGATGGCTACTCCGGACAACCCGATGGGCTTCGAAGTGCACGCCATCGACGCCTTGAGAATGGTTATCGGCGCCAAGACAATCGAATACCTGGGCAAGGGCGACCCCATTTTGGAAGCTCAAGCCAAGTCATTGATGCGCCTCTCTCGTGAAGGTTCGACCAAAGGCGAGTACGAATTGTACAACCTCGACAAGCCCGGTCAGAAGGTCGTCATCGACCGCGACACCATGGACAAAGTAGTGGGCGAATTGATCACCGCTCAAATGGAAACACCACTGACGGTGCTCGAAGGCAAGACATTCTCGGCGATCATGCCGTCGCTCAAGACCAATTACGCCAAGATGGAAGCTTTGTCTGACTCGATGGCCGATGCGATTGTCGCCGGCAAGCCGGTCAAAGACCTGGTCGGCGATCCCAAGCAATTCACCAACGATTACACGATTACGCAAGTATTCGGCTCCGGACTGCCGGCTGAATTGAAACTCGTTCAACGCGGCATGGATCCGGTCAAGGCGCACGAAGCGGTCAACACCTATTCCGACCACATGCGTCAGCTCTACTTGCAATCGGGCGACCCGCACGTTCGCACACTGATCGACAGCAAGGGCCCGCAGCCGATCTTGCCGACCGTAAAAGATCGCCTCTCGGCGGTTCGCAGTTCGGTTCAAAACAGCGCCGTCAACATAATCAACCGCCAAAACGAAATCCGCTGGTGGACGCAGCGCAATGCCACACCGATGGTGGCCGGCACTGCAACGGCAATCTTGCCGGACGGCGACATGTCATTAGCCGAAAGAATCAGCGCTCGCACCGCTCAAGAATTGATGCTGACCGAGCAGCAGCGTCAGGCCATTCTGCAACAACAGCAACGTCGCTAAAGGACGCCGAACAGCAAACAAATCTGAAAGGGCGGTGCCGAGCATCGCCCTTTCTCTTGGATTCGAGGCGAGGCGCGGACGTTTCATTTCTTGTAAAATCTGATTTGACCTCGAATCTGGTTTAATCTCGAAAAATGCCGATTGCCGAAAACAATGGTTTGAAAACCAAAGCCGCCAAGCGGCGAGTCTCATTCGCCGCCGCTCTGCTCGCCCTTGCCGTTCTCTCGACGACCGCTTATCAGACAACGGCCCAGGTTGAATACATGAACCCGGATGCTCCCGGCGTCAACCGGGGCAGAGCATCTTCCAACTACAGCAAAGGCGTGCAGTGTTTTGAGAACGGCGATTACGTTCAGGCAGTCAATTATTTGAAATTGGCGCAAAATGACGACCCTTCCAACAAAAAAGTTTGCCACATGCTGGCCCTTGCTTACGCCGAAGCAGGCGACACTTACAATGCCAATTTGTGGTTCGGCTCGGCTATCACTCTCGACTACAACTATGTCGAATGCCGCAACAACTACGGGCTGTTCATGCGCAAGACCGGCAAGACATTCGATGCCGAAAAAATGTTCGAAGAAACAATCAAAATCAATCCGAGATATCCGGATGCGCACTATCACCTTGGTGAAATGCTGCGCGACAAGGGCGATCTCGATAGCGCAATCGAGCAGTTTCAAGACGCAATAAGATGCAATCCCAATTATTTCGATGCCCTGCAAGATCTAGGTCTGGCTATGTATCAGAAGTATTCATCAGGACTTTGCGATATTTCCGAATCTCTGGAAAAGCTGCAGCAAGCGGAAAAATTGATCCCGAACAATCCGATGATTCACTATTATCTGGGCAATGTTTATTGCGGCAACTCGCAATTCGACCTGGCTGAAGCCGAGTATCGCAAGGCGCTGCAATGCGATGCGCGTTTTGCAGCCGCAAATTATGAATTCGCGCGTGTGCGTTATTACCGCGGCGACGTGGACCGCTGCCTTCTAGCCATGCGCGAAGCAGAAAAGATCACGCCAGTTTATGCCGACTCGAAAAAATATCCGGGCATTCAGTTGGATAAACTGAAGTTCTACAAAGCCGCCTGCTGTGAGGTTAAGGGTCTGGGCATCGAGGCGGTCGATACATTTAAAGAAGCGGCGGCGATGCAGCAGCCGGTCGACCGCGCCAATACTCTCAGGCGAATCACTGCTCTGGAAAAGTCGTTGCGCAGCGGTGCTCGCCGCAAGCAGCCTCTCTTCGACATGGCTGAAGTGCAGGCGCTCGTGAAAAGAGGCGTCTTCGAAATAGAGGGCGGGGACTATGAAAGCGCCAAGAAAACTTTCGGCAGAATACTCGAGACTTATCCGGAGTGCTACGAAGCGGTGCAGCACCTGGGCGAGATTTGCGAAATCTCAGGCGATCTCAACGGTGCGCTGGCGAAATATCAGCAAGCGCAGTTGCTGCGCCCCCAATTCGGCGCGGCTCTGTTTAATTTAGGCGTAATCCTCGAAAAGATGGGTCTGGCCACCGATGCAGGGATGATGTACCAGCGTTTTCATGAAATCGACGGCAAGTATCCTTATGATCCGCGTCACATCGTCAATATTCAGCAAGACGACGTGCGGCGCCGCGCCCGCGAATTGGAGTTCAAGAAGCGGGGCTATTGACGCTTTGCGTCACCGGCCGCCCATATTAAAAAGGCTTACAGTGCCGGATTGCATATCCGGCCTGTTATCATTAGGCCCACAAACAGGAAACTGCCATGTCCAAACACACTCAGGGCTCAAGCAAACAAGTCTCCACCCACACCCTTTTGAAATACAAAGGCGAGGGCAGGAAGATCGTCTGTCTTACCGCTTATGACTATTCGACCGCGCAAATAGTCGACCGAGCCGGAGTCGATGTAATTCTCGTCGGCGACAGCCTGGCCATGGTAGCGCTCGGACACAGAACCACCCACGCCGTGACGATGGAAGAAATGCTCCATCACACGCGCGCCGTCACCAGGGGCGTGAAGAGCGCGCTGGTCGTAGCCGACCTTCCTTTCATGAGCTATCAGGTCGAAGTCACTCAAGCCATCACCAATGCCGGTCGCTTTATAAAAGAAGCCGAAGCACACGCGGTGAAACTGGAAGGGGCGACGCCGCTCAGCCTTGAGATTGTCGAAAGGCTTGTAGGAATGGGCATTCCGGTCATGGGGCATCTGGGCTTCACGCCGCAGTCTATCCACGGCTTGGGCGGCAATAAAGTGCAAGGTAAAACTGCAGAAGACGCAATAAAGCTGGTGCGTGACGCCAAGGCACTGGAAGAGGCCGGAGCCTTCAGCGTGGTCCTGGAAATGGTACCGAAGGCGGTGGCGAAAATCCTCACTGAAGAATTGAGAATTCCCACAATCGGAATTGGTGCGGGCAATGGGTGCGATGGGCAGATCCTCGTCACCGACGACCTTCTGGGCAAATTCACCGATTTCCAACCGCGTTTCGTCCGGCGTTATGCCAACCTTTCCGATATTTGCACCGAAGCAATCGGCAATTATGCACGCGATGTGAAGGAGAAGCGATTCCCTGATGATTCGGAGTCCTTCGCTATTTCGGATGAAGAAGAAACGGAACTTCGCCAACTAATCGCAGCCGATATGGAATTGAAAGGCGAGCTTACCTGCTAACGAACGACGAAGGTCGAAACTAGATTAGCAAACGCAAACGAAGCAATTTCAACGACACTTATTCAAGACAAGCGCGTCAGGCAAGAACGGCTTGAATAGTCACTCTATGCAATGCCAATCAAGGACTGGCACCGGTTCGCATTGCGATTAGCAATTTCTTAGGGAACTTTAGGAACCGTTCGTTTGTCCTTCAAGTGACAAATGAAGAAACCCATCTGTTGCGTTGGCTGGGGATAAACGGAAATGAATATTTATGGAAGAAAGAGCGTCTCGCTCTTTGTCGCACTCACGCTCGTTTTTGCACTCGCATCGTCAAGCGCCGAAGCGAAGTCTGGTATCGCGGGAATCGATGAACCCATCAAAAAACTTTTTACCGGTGTAGCTTCCTGGTACGGCAAGAAATTTCATGGGCGCCGCACAGCATCCGGCACGACATACAACATGCATCAGATGACCTGCGCTCACAAGACTTTGCCATTCGGCACCAGATTGATCGTGGAGAATACATCAAACGGCAAAACATGCCAGGTTACTGTGACTGATCGCGGTCCGTATCACGGACGCCGCGTGCTCGATTTGTCGAAAGCAGCCGCCGACAAACTGGGACTGGACGGCATCGGCAATGTTGTTTGCTATCTCGGAAAAGTCGTGGCCAAAGGCGTCGGAGGCACAGCCAAAGGCATAGAAGGCACAGCCAAAGAAACAGGAGAAACGATCGCAAAATTGCCAGACGGCGTCGGCAGAGTTGCCAGAGAAATTGGTGAAACAGCCGGAATGCCTATTACAAAGAGCGTCGCCTTCGCTTCCAAACAGCTCGACAAACAATCATATAGAAAACAAATCGAACGTTATTACGCAGCGCGCACAAACATCAATCTCGACCAAACCGAATTCACCTATTGGGAGCCGACTGGAAATTTGAATGCCCGCGCGAAAACCGGATGTTTGCTCCTTCCCGAAAGCATGCATGACGGACATGCTGCGACCCGCTCGATGCTCGTGAGCCTGGATCAAGATATTCGCTGAGCGAAACTACATCTGGTAATCGTTGTTAATTCCGAGCAAACGCTCGAAGATCAGCTTGTCTACGACCAGAGCATCAGGTCGGATTTTCATGTCGCCGGAAAACGGATAGCCGAACATCAAAACCAGGAACAGGTTCAATGCGATCAAAGTTGAGCAAAGCGCCGTCATTATGATTTGCGCCTTTAAATTTCTCAGCCCGAAGAAATAGGAAAACACGCTGCACACAGCCGCCCCGAGAACCAACACCACCCATTCTTCAATGGGCATGCCGTTATCTGATATGTTCGTTCGCGCCCGCCTGTTGTCCCAGAGATTCGTGACCGATTGAACCGCCATCGGATAAATCGCTTTCTGACTTTCCGTCACAGGCTCGAAATCCATCACTTCATGAATGAGGTCGAACACCAGCTTTCTTGCCTTGAAGCTCTTGTTGGCGGAATCCATCATCGGCCATTCGACTTGTGTGACTTCAGTCACGTAATCAAGACAGAGATGTTCAATCTTCTTTTGTTTCTCCGGGGGGAAACGGCGCGACAGAACGAAAACGTCGGCAAGGCTGTTGGCCTCTGCTTCGACAATCGAGCGTGCCTCCTGGAACCTGGCCATCGCGTCCACAACCACCAGACCCAGCAACACTGCATACATGGTGCCGACAACCGACAACATGTACCCGCCCACTTCGTGATTCTCCATCAGCGAATCGATATGAACTTTTTGACGCACCCATATCAACCCGACAACAGACAGGGCGACGCCCAGAGAGAAGATGATGATTGAATTCGCGTAGGTATCGGCTTGCATCTAGTCGGGCGCTCGAGCTTGATATCAGTGACAGGGTCCGCAAGAAGAGCTTGAGCAGGAGCCGCATCCGCCGCCGCCTGACGATTTGGACGATGATGACTTGGAGCCCTGACCGACATCAGGAGTGACACCACCTGCCCGGATGAACGCATTCCAAATACGAGTCACGTCGGTGCTGCCGCACTTGTCGCATGCACAGTCGGTCGATTCCGCCGTCATCGAGCGCTCGACTGAAAAAGTCTCTCGGCAATCTTTGCAGCGATAATCATATTGAGCCATTGTTGATACCTATCCTGTAGATCAATGCGCAGGGGCGGGCTCTGCAGGTTTAACTTCACTTGCAGGAGCGTCAGCGGGTGGTGCGTCTGTTTTGTTTGCGTCTTGCGCCGCCGGAGTTTTGCTGCCGGAAGGATCAGCATCTACTGAGCCGGGAGAATTCAAAGATTCTCTCTGCTGGCGAACTTCCTTAGCTTTCTCCTTCATTGCCTTAAAGCTGAGCTTACCGGTCATAAGTGCGGTTACATCGTTGAACATGATTACGACCATCAAAACAATCAAACTCAAGAAGCCCCATTTGACTATCTCTCCTTGAGTACGTTCTTCTACCGGCTTGCCGCGAATGGCCTCATAACACATAAAAGCAAGGTGACCACCGTCCAG
>JADYYD010000136.1 GCA_020853845.1 Candidatus Melainabacteria bacterium | reverse complement strand
TCCCAGCAGTCGAACAGCCCGCAAGTGCAAAGACGATGATTGTTCAAGTTGACGCGCAGATGCCCGATTTCTCCGGCCGCATAATGAGCGCCGCGATAGAGCTGGCCTTTCAAAATGATGCCGCCACCAATACCGGTGCCTAACGTCACGGCAACCACGCAAGCTTTTTCAGTCAGTCCGAGCGATCTCACTTCGCCGTATGCAGCAGCGTTTGCGTCATTGTCTACATGCACAGGCAAGCCGGTCCTGCTCTCGATTACTTTCTTGATCGGTGTTCCCGCCCAACCCGGCAGGTTGCCTGTAGAACCAATTACTTCGCCGGTTTCAGTATTGACGATGCCGGCCGTAGCGATGCCGACGCCTCTTAAAATATGATCTTTGCGCGCGTCTTCAATCAGCTCCACAAGCTGATCGACGATTTTGTCAGCACCTTTCGGTGTCGGTACTTTTTTGGGTTCGCCGATTACTTTGCGATCGCAAACCGGCGCGCATCCAATTTTCGTGCCGCCAAGATCGATGCCCAGAGCAGGCATCTTATCTTTCAGAATCCGGTCTATTCTTTGTCCTTCAGCGCTCTGACTATCTGTGCTCTGCGATGTCATTAAATCCCACCTAATCGTCCGGCATCGGGTGTTCCCTTCAAAACCAGGCGGTTGTAGGGAATCCGTTGGCCGTAAATCAGGTCGAAGCCCATGCGCTGATTGCCGGTAATGAAATCATTGGAAAGCAGCAACTTGAAATCCTGCGGTCCAATGGCAGCCGTCATCGACTTGGAATACGCCAACTTATCGATGAAGTTGTATCCGACAGAACCGCCCAGCGTCAAGTATTTATTGACCCTGAAACCGCCGGATACATAAGCGGAACGGGTGCCTTGAATGAATTGGTCGAAGATGAAGGGTGTTTCGCCGCGCACTGCTGATTGCGCATAACCGATCCGCAGTCTGAAGCGGTCGGCGTTAGCTTCGATGTTGGGACCAATCTGTCCGAGCACCATAGCGTCGCCGGTCGAATAATAGCGCAAGGCTAATCCGCCGGTCAGGTTCGAGCTGAGACCGTATTTCTCGTTGCCGATCTTGAATATCGGATGCGATGAAGCGCTGATAGTTTCGGAAAAACGCATTGCCGACGCGGTCTTCGTTTCGGTTGTTTTGTTGAAGAGTCTGGCGTATTCAGGCGTTAAATTGATCAATTGAGGATTGTCTTGGGCCCAGCCGCCGGCAGTTCTGAAACTCAAGTTGGCAATTAATGGAATTTTGCCGGTCGAGCGAACATCGACGACTTCGGCCAAGGCGCGAGCACGTCTGAAGCCGAACAATCCATCTTCCAAGAAACGGTTGATACCGCTCTGGAGGTGTGTCTTGTTATTGAATCTGTACTTGAGACTGCCGATGAGCAGGTCGGAATTGGAGCCATATGCCAGGTTCGCTTGCAATTTCTTGTTGCGGAAACCAATCTGGGCACCGACACCGGGCAGATTGCTCGTTTCGGTTGCGGTGCCTGTCAATTTTCTGCCGCCGAATTGAACGAGCGGCGCATAGGACAGAACACCGTACTTGCCCATTGATCTGTGGAAATTCGGACCGAGGTTGAGACCGCCGGACATCATGTTGTTGCCCATGTAAGGCGTAACAGGGAAGGTGACGCTGTTTTCCTGACCTACGGTCGCCGTGAATTTGGGAAGCTTGACGCCCAATTTCCCGAACATCATCCTGCCACCAAATACGGTGAGGTTGTCGTGTTCTTTATAGCGCTCGTAGACCATTTTGCGGGCGCTGAATTTAAAACTGGCATTTTCCGGAATGTAAGCGTCCGGATGCATCCTCTTCTCGAAGAGCTCGTCTTGATAGGAAAGCGGTGCATAGCCGACGTTGCTCGATACAATGATCGGCTTCGGCAACGACATCGTGCCGTTTCTGAAATTCAGACCTTCACTGGTTCCATATGCTTTGCGCGCGATGATTTGAGTGCCTTGCACTTCCGTATCGGGATTGGTGATCAAGTATTCGTCGGAATTGACTTTGAACTTGAAGGCGCTGCCCGTGGTCAGTTGCCCGTCACGAAAAATGCGCACATTGCCGCGCGCGTCCATGAGTTCGGTGTTCTGATCGTAGAGGATCATGTCGGCTTCCAATTTGGAATTCTGGCCGGCAATGATTGCTACTGCGTTTCCTGTGCCTAAAAAAGTATTCTTTTGCTGGTCGTATTCAGTGTCGTCGGCGACGATTTGAATCGTTCCTTTAAGAGTAGTGTCTTCGTTGATTGTAAGAGAGCTCTCATCTACATTGCTGAGCTCAGGCGAGAATTTCTCCGGTGCCGGCTTGAGAATTTGCTCTTTGGCTTTCTGGGCGCTCAGGTCAGGGGCGCCGTTTCCGGAGGTCTCTTCGGCCGTTGGACCGCTCGGCTTGACCGTATTGACGTCATATTCGAGTGTTTCGTGAATGGGCGTGGCAAACTGGTTGTTTTTCGCTGCCGGCGCTTCTTCTTTAGGCGCCACATCCAGTTTTGGAACTAAGGGATGCAGAAGTGTGCCGACCGGCTCCGCTTTGGAGGAAGCTTTGGCTTCTGCCGGCAAGCACTGGCCTAAAGTTAAGGTGTTGGAAACGAGAAGCAGGCAAAACGCGGTTGCAAAGAGGCGCGATGGGCGTGTTGCGCGAGCTGACTTTAAGCGCTCTGGTGAAATAATCTTTGCAAGATGCGATATTCCGCACGGTGCGAGATTGTTTTTGATATAACGAGCCGACGAGGGCTTCAAAATCATTGTTAGTCCTTCTAGTTTCTTCCGACTAGTTTCTTCTGACTAGCTTCTTCTGACTATCCGCCGAAATATAGACCGATTCCGAGCGCCATTGCCAACGCGGATGTCAACAACGGGTGACAATACTATAAAGAAATGGCACTCAGGTCAAGGAACATCTACCCATTCTAGAATGTCGGTTTGCATGCTCATCCGTCCCAACTCCCAAATCGACGCGCACCGCGTGCCAAGTGTTTCCATGAGAATTTCTTAGCCCCTGGTTTTTCTTCGCAATTCAGTACTTTCAATGAACCCATTTGTTTTTCACGTGCCAACCAAAATTGCCTTCGGTGAAGGCTTAGCTGAAGGCACAGGCGAGATTGTCAAGGAGCTGGCCGGCAGCCGTGCGCTGATCCTTACGGACAAACCTTTGATGAAGACAGGCCTTGTCGACCGGATACTGGCAGGTTTCACGGACATGAAACATGTGGTGTTCGATGATGTGCCGCCCGATTCGGATGTCGATTGCGTCAACAAAGTGGCCGATCTGGCACGTTCGGAGGAATGTGATTGCATCGTCGCCATCGGCGGCGGCTCGGTCATGGATACGGCCAAGGTCGTAAACATTTGCCTGACCCTGGGAGGCGAAATTCTCGAGTATCAGGGACTGAATAATATCGCCGAACAATTGCTGCCACTGGTGGCGGTGCCTACCACTGCGGGCACCGGTTCGGAAGTGTCCATGGTGGCTATGGTGAAAGATAGGGCCGAAGGCAAGAAATTGCTTTTCGGCAGCCGCTACCTCGCTCCTTCCGTTGCGGTTCTCGACCCACTCTTGACCGTGTCGTTGCCGCCTAAATTAACGGCTGCCACGGGATTGGATGCACTCACTCATGCGGTCGAGTCTTATACGGCCGTCATCAGCAACTCCGTATTTACAGATTCTTTGTGCATCGATTCGACTAAGATGATTTTCGAGAATCTGCTCAATGCCACCAAAAATGGTGGCGACATCGAAGCGCGTTCGCAAATGCTCGTCGCCAGCACCATGGCAGGGGTCGCATTCACCAATTCGGGCGTGGGAGTCGTTCATGCTCTGGCCCATTCCGTGGGCGCCAAATTCGGCACTCATCACGGCATCGCCAACTGCATCTTTCTGCCTCACGGCATGCTGTTCAACATGGATGCGGTTTTAGCCCGCTATGCAAAACTCTCGAGATTGGTTGGAATGTCCAAATCGGACAAAGATTCGGTGGCCGCTTCCGAACTGGTGGAGGCCATAGAAAAACTCTGCACCGATTGCGGACTGCCCAGGCGCTTGCGCGATGCCGGCGTTCCCGAACTCAAGAGCGATGACATTGAAGAACTCGCCTTTTTAACGGGCTCGGATCCTGCAATAATGTTCAATCCTAAAGAATGTTCACCCGAAGATATTAAAGGGTTATACGAGAGGGCGTATTGATGCAGTTTTTCGCAAATACTGATGAGCTTCACCAAGTCATGCAGGAACTTTGGGCGCGCATCGGCAAAGACCCTGACATGTCCCAGAAGCTTTTGCAATCGAAATTGATCGTGCAATTTCAATATCGCGAGCCGGAAGGTCGCATCACGGTCGATTGCTCGGACGGACAGGAAATGAAAGTGTTTGTCGGCAAGCAGACTCTCAAGCCGATGGTAGAAATGGCGATGAAAGCTGACGTTGCTCATGATTTTTGGCTCGGCAAGGTGAACGTGCCGTTCGCAATCGTAAGCGGCAAAATCATGGCTCGCGGTCCGGTTGCAAAAGCGCTGCAACTCTTGCCTGTAATCAAGCCGGCTTTCGACATTTATCCAAACGTCATCAGCCAGCATAAGAAAGTTCTGGCGTAAGCAAGATGTCGGTGGTGACAATCGGCGAAGTCGTTGTCGACTGGATTTCGACCGAGATCGGTACTGACTTCAGTGACGCAAAAGATTTCGTGCGCTCGTTGGGCGGCAATGCCTCCAATGTCGCCATCGGCCTGGCGCGGCTGGGTGTCGAAGTCAGTCTCATCGGCAAGCGCGGTGACGACCCGCACGGCAAATACCTGGACAGCGTGTTGAAAAACGAGAAAGTCGATTTGAAACACTTGATCGTTGATGGTGGCAGCCCGACCGCGCAATGTTATGTATTCCGGCATGAGCGGGAAGAATACAGCTTCTTCAACTGGCCAAGACCGAATGCCAGTCACCTGCTAACGGAAGACGAAGTCGAGGAAAATTCAATTGCCGGGGCTGAGTTTTTGCATGCTACCGGCATTTCGCTGACGATTGCACCGCGCCGTCACGCCATCATCAAAGCATTTAAGATAGCAAAACGGCTTGGTGTCCCGATTTCCTTCGACGCCGGTTTTCCCACAGGTGAAGATCGTCAGGCCAGAGAATTGGCGCTGACCGCGCTTAAAACTGCCGATATAGTTAAGGTCAATTTGAGTGAACTGGAATTTTGGGCCGATGCTCTGGAAAAGGAAGGCGCCAGAGATGCGATGCATGGCTGCAATAGTGCGCCTGCAGCGCTTGCCGGCGCGATCGCGCCGGATAAGCCGTTGTCGGCGACGATAATCGATCCGCTCGATGAAAGGACAAAAACAGCATCCAGGCAAGTGATTACCATGGGCAAGAAACTGAGCGGTTTTTTGAACGCTGCCAACGAGAAAGGACCGAATCTGATCGTCACGCTGGGTGCTTACGGCAGTCTTTTGATCACGCAAGACGGAAGAGATGTCTTCGCAGCGGCCCTTCCAGCCGAAGCTGTTTCCGAGCTGGGCGCCGGAGATGCTTTTATCGCCGGCATGATATCCGAGTTGATCAAATGCCGCAAAGGTCGCAATTCTGCCGATGCAAGCTCGAAAACAGCCGGCTCGGTCGACTTTCTGTCCGCTTTGAGCAGCGATGAATGGCAGCGCGTTCTTACGGTCGCCAATGCCGTGGGTGCTCTATCTACGCGTTCTATGACCGCCTGGGAGTCGCTTCCCACTCCCGACGAATTGTCTTTATTGGTGAAAACCGCAGTCTGAAAAGCAGTTTTCATATGAAATCAGGTCTGGTGGGCTATCTTTTGGAGTTTTCTAAGGTTAGACTATTCTGGGCGCATATCTGTCAGTAGGGTAGTTTCTTCTACTTCGCGGGTGACCAAATGGAAGCCATTGCCAATCTCGTCGGCATGTTTCATGCTGCCTCTATCCTGGTCGTAGTCGGCCTCGTAGCTTTTTCGCTGTTGGCGATATTTCTTCTTTTGAAAGTCTGGCAGCCTGACTGGGACGGCAATTAGCTCTACGGCGAAATGATCTTGTCTGCTGAGAATAAGTATTCGCAGATTGCGAACATGTTCGTTATCTGCTCTTTTTCTATTTTCTCTTGCAGTCCGTAAAATTCCACGCACAATCCGCATGCAAAAACATTTACGCCTGCTGCTTTGAATTCGTTGAGAACTTTGCTTACCGATGAATCGGGGTCCATCAGTCTTACGCCGGTATTGGCAAGAAGAATGGCTTGAGGACGATGTCCGGCTTGCAAAATCGTTTGCAGAAAAACGTTCATCAGATTGAGGCTGAAGTCTCTGTCGCCTTCTCCAAAGGTGTCTTTGGCTATGAAAACGACAGTGGTTGCTTTTGCATTTTTTTCGGCATGCTTTGTCGTTTCGTCACTCGATTGCATTGCCTTTTCAGGCGCAGGCAAATCGTGACTATGCTCCAGCGTTTTTTTGTCTTTGATGACCACTGTGTATCCTTCGTTGCCATGCTGAGATTCCAGCACAAGACCAAGTGAATTAGCTAATCTGGTCAGGTTCATCACATTGATGTCGCTGTCTACAAGAACTTCGACTGCGCCTTGCGGTTTGCCGTCCAGAAGCTTTTTTGTGCGCAAAACCGGCTCAGGGCACATCAATCCTCTCAGGTCAAGCCGTTCTGTCTTTTCGGATGCTTCTTGCGTGCTCATTTTTTTGCCTCGATTAGAGAAGATTTCTGGTTTAAAAAAATCGAGCCGGGCGTGCCCGATTGCAGTCCTCCGACAATGGCGGCATCGTAGCCATTCTCGAGCAGTTCGGCCAGAAGGCGCATGGCTGGCTCTTCTTTGAGCGCAAACATGAGCCCGCCCGAAGTTTGCGGATCGAAAAGCAGATCTTGAATTGCAGTTTCTACATTTTCCAGATTGATAACGGATGAGCCGAATGTATTTCTGTTTCCATATGCACCGGCCGGCACGAAGCCCTGTGCGGCCAGGCTTCTGGCTCCGGCAAAAAACGGCAAGTCATCTATATATAAGTACGCGGACAGTCCGCTTGCTAAGGCCATTTCGCAAGTATGTCCAATCATTCCGAATCCTGTGATATCTGTTGCCGCACTCGGCTCGTATTTCTTTGCAATCTCCAGCGCCCCTTTGTTGAGCCCGGTCAAAGACTGCAAAAGCTGCTTTTGCTCCGCATCTTTAAGCAACTCTCCTTTCAGGCCCAGGAGCATCACTCCAGTGCCAAGAGGTTTTGTAACGAGAAGCAGGTCGCCGTCTTTTGCACCACCATTGGTGAGTATCGAGCGCGGGTCAACTACGCCAGTTACGGCTAGACCATAGACAGGCTCCGGACCTTGTATGGAATGGCCGCCGGCAATCGTGACATTGGCTTCGCTGCAGGCCGCCTGTCCACCTTTCAATATTTCTTCTACTACTTCAAGAGGGTAATCGCAGGTTGGAAAACACAGTATGTTGAGGGCGATTACCGGATTTCCACCCATCGCGTATACGTCGGATAGCGCATTGACAGCCGCAATGCGCCCAAAGAGAAAGGGATCGTCTACTACAGGCGGGAAAAAGTCTACAGTTTCTACAATTGCAATATCTTCTGTAATTTTGTAAACAGCGGCGTCTTCGAAATTATCCAGACTGGTAAGCAATTCCGGACACTGCGGTCTTTTTATCGAGCTTAGAACTTGCTTCAACTCGAGAGAACTAATCTTTGCCGCACAGCCAGCGGCTTTTACGTTGGCTGTCAATTTTCTTGAAGATTCGCTGTTGCTGTTGCTCATTTCGTCTCGATCATGGTTGTCGCAAAGAACCCGCATGAATACTGGATATCTTAGTATGGGCGTTCTGGAGTATTGGTTTTGCTCTATTGCAAAAATCGTTACCCGTAGAGATGAACTTTCTTGCCATTCATGTAAACCCGCATGATATGCAGTTCTTGATGTGACCCGGTTTTCGCCATTCGGAGAAAGCTTTTAACTAAATTCCAACAGGTCTTCTGAAATTGTGGCGTTTTGCTTGTTCCAAAAAGGGAGTTAGTAGCGTAGATTTATTTGCGGAACCCACCTCGCAACAAGCATAGACGGTGGTCCTTGCGTTAGTCTACGCCTATTTTGCGTACGTGGTTTCGTAACTTCTTCTACCCCACTCAGATATTTAAGAAGGATCTGGCATGCCAAAGAAAGTACTTGTGGCGCTTCCTCCCGGACTGCTGGAGCAGATTGACAGTGTTGCTCAAGTTGAGCACCGCACCCGCTCCGATTTGATAAGAGAGGCTCTGAGACGCTACATCGACGGTTTTAAGCGCACTCAAGGACCGCGCATGTCCATAAGCTCCGTCGGATCGCAAAAGATTGCTTTGCTGACGGAATCTGAATAGGCCAGACAGCCCGTTTCTCCAACGGCTCGCCGAACTGTACTGAAACGTTAAATCACATAGTAGTTTCCCCACTGAGTCTGTTGACTTCCGGGACGCTCAGCCATACGATCCTGAAGCTCGGCGTATAAGGCCCGTGAGGGTTTCGCAGCGCCGGAGGCTGAAATGCCGCACTGGCGTGACGGCATTCAGGCAGAGTAGGGTTCAAAACCCGGCAGAGAGTCAATCGGCATTAACTATGCAGTGGGGCAACATACTGGTTTTCGAAGTTCTGTTCATAGCTCTTGTGGCTATGGGCTTGGGCTTTGCTCGGATGCCCCGCTGGTTGCTCAGGCGTAAGCTCCAGAAGGGTTTCCCCTGGGGATACTATGCCGACCAGATTCCCCAGTCGGACCCATATATGTTCAACGATAAAGACACCGACGACTTCCTGCACGACACGGGGCTGGAATTCGGTGGTCTGGACGGAGCCGGCGACTTCGGCGAATTCAGCGGATTCGGTGAATTGGGCGAATACGGGCAGAGCTTCTTCGGCGGAGACGGCGGCGGCGCCATGGGTGGCGATTAGACTTCAAGGTCTCTTTAACCAGAACGCGCTAAAATCGTTGGTTACTGGGGAGGGATGCCTTGACGGATCCGAATTTTCTCTGGCTGTACGGATTCGTGTTGCTTATCGGTGGCAGCCTTCTTACTAAGGAAAAGGTGAAACAGGTCGTAACGGCGGCTTTGCTTTGCTATGCCACGACTTTTGTTTGCAATGGTCTGTACCAGGCCTCGCACGGACCGCTAAAGCAGGCCAAAGGCGGGCTGGGAAATGCCAATAACGCCGAGGTGTATCTCAAATTCGAATCGGCTTTCAATACGCTGGGGCGCGGCGCCAGCTCCATACCGGTAGGCAATTCGGCAGCCATGGTCAAAGAAAGGCGAGAATCGCTGCTTGGTCAAGCCGAGGAATTGCTCAAAAAGAGCGCTGCCGATTCTCCCGATGATCCGATGGCGCTGGCGCGTATCATCATCATCGCCCATGAATTGGGCCATCCGGTCAAGACTTACAGAGAGCGGCTGGCCTCTCTCAATACGGAAAAATCAAAAGAGCTTGCGCAAATACTTGACGATCTCTACATCAACACAAAATCTCTCGATGCTCAAAAGCGCAAACAACTGGCAAAAAACATCGAAACCAACTTCAGCGGATGGTACCGCTCGGTAAGTCTCATTCATTTGTATCGCGTCACAAAGCAAAACGACGAACTCAACAAAACTATCGGCGATTTCGATGGCGCCAATCTGCGTTTTGTGGCTCGCTTTATCATTCTTCTGGGCTTCATGGGGCTGGCATTTCTTGGCGGAGTGATTGTCATCCTCGTCCAGCTTTTTACCATGTCGCGCCGAGTCTCTCCTCCGGGGCATCAAGAACAAGTAGCCTCGCCGCAACAGTACGGAGCGTTGACAATCTACTCAGTAATGCTCGGCTGGCTTGCCACGCAGCAAGCAGTAGGCACGATTGTCCATTTAGGTCTCAAGGACGCTCATTTGCTCCAGCAAGGTGCCATCATTGCAGGCGCGGCAACATTCATTCTCTACTTGCTTACAAATGGACCGGGCATTCTCTGGGTATATTTTCTTGCTCTCAAGCCGCGCGCCATCAAATTTTTCGAGGGCATCCGCTTGCGGTTCAAAGTAGACAGAAGCGGACCTTTCCGGCTGGCGGTCTATGGACTGCTCACCTGGATGGCAGCCGTGCCTTGTGTGGCCGTAACGTATTTGATTGCGGCAAAATATCTCGGCTCTCAAGGTTCGAGCAATCCGATTCTCTCAATCGTAATGCAGGCTGCGCGCACGCATGATTTTGCCGCTGCTTTGATTTTCTATGCGACCCTGGGCATTCTGGCGCCAATCTGCGAGGAGATTTTATTTCGCGGTTTTCTCTACACCGCTCTCAGGCGCTACTGGGGGATTTTTCCTTCAATGATCGTGTCGGCTGCCCTCTTTGCCGGAATACACCTGGATGCCGGTGGATTTTTGCCGCTCATGACTCTGGGAATGCTTTTTGCATTCACGCTCGAGCGCACACGCAGTCTCCTGCCCTGTATCGTCGCGCACGGATTGTGGAACAGCGGCACGTTTACCATGGTGCTTTTGGTCTTCTCCCCCTGAGTGATAACGCGGTCTAACCCTGTTTTTTGCCGATTAATGGGCATAAACATAGAAGGTCAAACCCCTATGTCGGCAAAGGGCTACCATGGTTACAGCCAAGCCACAAATCGCAATCAAACTAGTATCAAAGCCGTATTCAAGCCGAACCGCGCTGGCGCCTTTGATGATAGGTGTCGGCGTAGGCTGGATTTTTTCATTTCTCTGGCTCTGCACCGGCATTTTTGCTATCGCGAATAATGTGTATTGGGGGCTGATTCTGCTGGCCTCGACTTTTGGCTTTTCGCTCTTTCTCAGTTTCATGACCTATTCGATGGTTCGAGATGCATATCGCGATTTCGTCTTCGAACTCACCGATTCGGACGCCGTCCTTTATGTATATGACCGGCTTCACAAGCGCAAATCAACACAGATGGTTCTTCTCGATGACGTCAAATATGTGGAGTATTATCCGTATCGCGACTCGTCGTCGATGATTTTGCATACGCCATATGCACAGATGGAAGTGCCTCTTTGGCCTTTAGGTGAGCAAGTAAAAGACGTAATTGATTTTCTGGACGGGCGCGGTCTGCGCATCGTCAATGTGCAATCCGACGATGCAATTCCCGATTGATGTTTCGACCATTATTGCTTGCCGTTGCCTTCCGGAAATGTAACCGAAAAGCAAGTGCCAACGCCGTCTGTGCCGTCTTTGATTTCCACTTTGGCACCATGTGATTTGGCGATTTCCTTGACTATTGACAGACCCAATCCGCTGCCGCTGGCGCCGTCTCTGAGAATCCGGTAAAAGCGCTCGAAGACGAGGTCTCTTTCGTGCTTTGGAATGCCGGGACCATTGTCTTCGACAGAGAGGATGGGCGTGCGCATTTTAGACAGGCGCACTGTCACCTTGCCGCCTTCATGGCTGTAAATGACAGCGTTTTCGACAATGTTGGTGACCATTTCTCTCAATCCGACCGGATCGCCCTCGATAAAAATCGATTCGTGCGGTGACTCGAATCCCAGGTCTACTTTCCTTTCGATCGAAAGCGGCACGAGATCTTCGGTTACGCCAGACACGATGGCGCTCAGATCGGTTGATTGTTTGGCTGCCTGCATCGCCACTCCTGGCTCCGAGCGGGCCAGAGTGAGAAGACGAATGATCAAGTTGGACATTCTGTTGATGCCGGTGTGAAGCTGTGCCAGCACAGACTTTACAGACGAGTCCTCATTCATTTTAACGGCCAGATCCGCATATGTCTTCAAGCCGGCCAGTGGAGTGCGCAACTGGTGCGCGGCGTTCGCCACGAATCGCCGCTCCCTTTCTATTTCTTCGTTTAGCATTTTGAGCAGGTCATTGATGGCGCCAACCAGGGGGCGCACCTCAATAGGTGCCGTGCTTTCGGAAACAGGGCTCAAGTCAGTGGGCGAGCGAGACGAAAGAGCGCGGCTCAACTGTTGCAATGGATAAAGTCCCTGCTTGATGCCGAACCATACGGCAATGCCACCACATATGATGAGGATCAACTGAGGAAGCAATACTGAAATGACAATATGTGTGACTATTTCCCGGCGCGCGTTGCGGGTTTCAGCTACTTCCAAAATGAGAGTCTCTGGTTTTTGATTGTCCTCGTCATCATCGTCCGGTGTTTCATCGGCAAAGTGACTGGCGACTGGAAACAGGATGGTCAGAACACGCACTTCTTTTCCATTGAGCATCCGCGTGGAAAAGACCGGCTTGTTGAAGTCTACGGCTCCCGGGTCGAACGGCAGCGTGCCATCACCGGCGATGCGTTTGCCGTCCAGCGTGTAGATTTGATAGAAAAATGTGTCTTGATAGTTGTGTTTTAAAATCGATTGCGCGGCAGGAGGCAAGTCGACAAGCACTTTTCCGCCCTTGTGACGAACACGTGCAATCACGGAGTCCGCCGAATTCAGCAGTCCCTTATCGTAAATTTCTCGAGCCAGCAAAATTGCGGCGTTATAGGCAATGAACGTACTGGAAGCGGCAATAGTGGAAAGCGGTATTAAAAGCCACAGGAGAAGCTGCTTCCTGATGGATGAGGTCATGCAGGTTTCTCAAGCATATATCCTAATCCGCGGACTGTACGCACGTTGATACCGGTTTTTTCGAGCTTTTTGCGCAGGCGATGCATGATTATTTCCAGGGCATTGTGCGACAACTCGGCGTCCCAGGATGAGAGGTTCCGTATTAATTGTACTTTGTTCACGACTTTGCCGACGCTCTTTAAAAGTTGCTCGAGAACAGCCAGCTCGCGGGCTGACAGGTCCAGGTTGTCGCCGTTTATCGTCGCTCGTCTTTCCACCGTGTCGAATTCCAACCCGCCCACGACGATTTTGGTCATATTGCCCCATTGTTCTTTGCGCAACAAGGCTCTGATGCGGGCTTCCAGTTCCAAGAGCTCGAACGGCTTGCTCAAATAATCATTGGCGCCGCTGTCCAGACCGTTAACGCGGTCTACAACGGTGTCTCTGGCTGTGAGAATCAGCACCGGCGTGGCTTGACCGCGCGAGCGCAGCCGTTTTAACACCTCTATGCCGTCCATTTGCGGCAAGCCCAGGTCGAGAATGACCAGATCGTACGGCGTCCCGGTCAACGCACTGTCGGCATCGGTGCCGGATTGGACTTGATCGACTACATAGCCGCTATGTCTCAGCGCAAGCGCTACACCCTCGGACAAAAAGGAATCGTCTTCGACCAGAAGTAGTCTCATGGCAAACTCCCTACCTCGAAACTCAGTTGTATAAAGCACAGTTTGATGATAGCAAAAGACTTTCTCCCTGTAAGGGGAGAGAAAGCTGCAAGAAAGGTAATTGTATGGCGCTTCTCCCAATTAATATGGAATTTCAGGGGCGGTTGCGCAAGGCTTGCGAAAGCTTGCTTTTATACGTCGGATTCCAGGCTGAGAAGCATTTGATTGAACCAATTGCTTCTGAATCTTCCCATGGGATCGTAATGTCTTTTTCTGGCGATGAAGGTTCTGAATTGCGGATAGGCGCTCAAAAGTTGTTTTCGCGTTGCATAGCGATGGTATGTCAGATAAAACGATCCACCCATTGAAATGGCAATATCTATCAGGGTTCTAAATGAATGCTTGGCGCTAAGAATTGAAATCTGGTCGTGATTGATGTGTAAATTGAAAATGATGCATGCGAAATCGTCTTTGGCCCAGGGCAGAAAACTCTCATCATCCTTTTCTATCAGTCGAACAGTTCCATAAATGACGTCTGCCTTTTGCCTTGTGAGCGCTGACTTTGCAGCAAGGAGAAATTCATGCAGTTTGTGTTTTGGAACATATAGTTCGCTTATCATTTCTGATGCTCCGCCTGATGCTCCGCCGGAACAGTCATGCTTTAGCGTATCGTGGTAGTCGGGAACGTACATGCTTAGCTGCGCGGTTTGCGAATCGTAGACCTGACCATTCGTTCTCTTATAGTGCTCGCTGTATTGGGTAAATGCTTTTTCTTTGTCGACGTGTGCGAGGCGGAGCAGTTCACGCCAATTTTTCTCACTCAGTTTTACATTGTTGGTATTGCATTCGGTGTCTTCCGCGCATGGATGATAGGTGGAGAGAATTCCGCTTGTGAGAAACGTCTGCGCAGTGCTGTCGATGCAAAACTGAAAGTCTCCGTATAATGCGCCTTTGCTTTGCTCATTTTCAATCAACTCAATCAGTTTTTCACTTGATACCAAGGCCACTTTTCTTAAAAGTTTAGTGCTGGGCATTAGTCTTATCGTTATAGTTTCGACGAAACCAAACATGCCGTAGCCGCCTGCACAAAGAGTGAACAACTCGGCGTTCTCGTTGCGGGAAACATTGATTCTTCGCCCATCAGCCAGGATTGCAGTGAAACATTCAACATCGGCAATGAACGGTTTTCTTGCCAGAACTCTGCCGTGGATATTCGATGCCAGCGAGCCACCGATGCTTATGTCATCAGCGCCGGTCGGTTTTTGAATGATGGACCAGCGGCAATGATGTTTTTCGTTCAGCGCATTCAGTTTGTCGACCAGATCGCCCCATAACATGCCGGACTGTACGGTCAACCTTCCTCTTTTCGGGCAGAAATCGACCACCGCATTCATCATGCTCGTATCCAGCATTATCCCGTCGGTGAGAAATTGCTGTCCGCCCATGGAATGCCGCCCGCCCGCGATGCAAAAAGATGAACCCTCGTATTGGCGCGCTCTCAATAATTGTTGAACTTGATCGCCGGAAGTTACGCGCAGTACTTGCCGATGCCGGGTTGCATTTAGTTTCGAATGTATGTCATTGACGATTGTCGAATTTTTCTTTTCTGTCCAATTGAGGTTGACAGCATCTGAAGTTTCTGCATTTTTCGCTGAATACATGATGGTTTCTACTTTCTCTTGATTTAAGGTGCGTAAGTGCGGGCGTCAAGAAGCGGGCAAGCTGAGGCGCTTGCTTCTTTTCCAATTTCAGAATACGACCTG
>JADYYD010000135.1 GCA_020853845.1 Candidatus Melainabacteria bacterium | reverse complement strand
GTGAAATTGGCTCGCTACGTAACGGGTCGCCCGGCAGTCATCAATTTCCGCGGTTCTTTCCACGGACGCACTTTCATGACGATGGCGCTCACTACATCCAAGCTCTACTATCGTGAAAATTACGAGCCGCTTCCGGGTGCCATTCACACCGCTCTTTTCCCTTATGAATATCGCTCGCACTACAAAGGCGACACGAAGAAAGTTATCCAAGAGTCTCTCGAATACATCGATATGCTCTTCCATCAGTTCATAAACCCCACGCAAGTAGCGGCATTCATTATTGAGCCGATTCTGGGTGAAGGTGGCTATGTGCCTGCTCCGGACGGTTTCATCAAAGAACTGCGCAAGCTGGCCGACGAGCACGGCATCATGCTCATCATCGACGAAGTGCAAACCGGCTTTGCCCGCACAGGCAAGATGTTCTGCATCGAGCATGAAGGCATCGAGCCGGACATTCTCGTGATGGCTAAAGGTATCGCTGGCGGCATGCCGCTTTCCGGATTCGTTTCCAGAAGAGACATCACCAACAAGTGGCCCGCCGGCCGCCACGGCACTACCTTTGGTGGCAACCCGGTTTCCTGTGCAGCAGCGCTGGCACCCATCGATGTAATTCAAGAAGAAAAGCTTGCCGAGCGCTCCGCCAAAATGGGCGCCGACATCATGAAGCGTCTGAAGAAATTCCAGGAAAGCAACAAGCACCTCGGTGATGTCCGAGGCAGAGGCTTGATGATCGGTCTGGAATTCAATGATGAGAAAGGTGCTCCCAGCAAGGAAATTGCCGATCAAATCGCAGCAAAATGCCTTGAGCAAAAAATGATTGTGTTGACTTGCGGACAGCAAGGTCAGGTTATTCGCTTGATTCCACCGCTCAATATCTCTGATGCGGATGCGGAGAAAGCTTGCGACATCCTCGAAAAGGCGATGAAGCTCAAGTAAGTACAAAGTATCTGGTATGCACGTTATTCAATAAAAACTGCAGGAGAAAGTCATGACCTCATCTACAAAGAGCCCCGAGAGCGCGTCGGCTAAAGCCGGCTCTCCGCGGACCTACCACAACTACATCAACGGCAAATGGGTGAAAGCTGAAACGGGCGAAACTTTCGCAAGCTACAACCCGGCTAACCTCGAAGAAATCATCGGCTACTTTGCGTCTTCAACTCCGAATGATGTGAAGGCTGCTGTGGATGCCGCTCAAAATGCACTGAAAATGTGGCGCTCCACTCCGGCTCCTGCGCGCGCCGACATTATTTTGAAAGCAGCTTACTTGCTGGAAAGCCGCAAAGAAGAAATCGCCACCACCATGGTGCGCGAAATGGGCAAAGTGCTCAAAGAAGCCCGCGGCGACGTTCAAGAAGCTATCGATATGGCCAAGTACATGGCAGGCGAAGGCCGCCGCTTGATGGGCCAAACCGTTCCTTCCGAAATGCCCAACAAATTCGCTATGGCAGTAAGACAGCCAATCGGCGTTGTCGGTTTGATCACCCCCTGGAATTTCCCTGTAGCAATTCCTTCCTGGAAGATTTTCCCGGCACTGGTTGCAGGCAACACCGTTGTTTTCAAACCCGCGACCGATACGCCTCTTTGTGCATTGATGCTGGTTGAAGTATTGATCGAAGCTGGTTTGCCTGCAGGCGTAATCAACTTCGTCACCGGCATGGGCGCTAAAGTCGGCATGTCTATCGTTGATGATCCGCGCGTCAAAGCAATCTCGCTTACCGGTTCGACCGAAGTCGGTCGCCGCGTGGCAGGACGTTGCGGCGAGCTGATGAAGAAAGTCAGTTGCGAATTGGGCGGCAAAAACGCTATCTGCGTAATGCCCGATGCCGACATCGAATTGGCTGTAGAAGGCGCCGTATGGGGAGCTTTCGGAACCGCCGGACAACGCTGCACGGCAGCCAGCCGCTTGATCGTCCACAGCGATGTCTACAAGAAATTCACCGATGCATTTGTTGCTCGCACCAAAGAACTCAAGCTCGGTTTCGGTCTGGACCAGGATGTGACCGTCGGACCGGTAGTGAACAAGAGCCAGTTGGAAAGTATCAACGAATACGTCCAAATCGGCAAGAAGGAAGGCGCCAAGCTGCTTTGCGGCGGTAACATCGTTACCGAAGGCGACTTCAAAAAAGGTTGCTTCCATGAGCCCACCGTATTTGGTGATGTAAAACCAACCATGCGTATCGCTCAAGAAGAAATCTTCGGACCAGTAACTGCGATCATCAAAGTCGACAGTTTCGAAGAAGCAATCGAAGTAGCCAACGGCACCGAATTCGGTCTGTCGCTCTCGATGTACACCCGTGACGTGCACCAGGCCTTCAAAGCAATTGAAGAATTGGAATCCGGCATCGTCTATATCAACGCTCCGACAATCGGCGCTGAAATTCAGTTGCCCTTCGGCGGAGTCAAGCAAACCGGCAACGGACACCGCGAAGCGGGCACCACTGCCGTCGAGCAATTCACCGAGTGGAAGGCTGTCTACATTGACTATTCCGGTCAACTGCAAAAAGCACAGATCGACAACCACCCCACAAAGAAGAAATAGTTAAAGGAAAGCTCTCGCCTGGGTCGTCTCAGGCGAGAGCTTTCAAAACCAAGCCGAAAAATCAAACTCAAGTTCAAGTTCAAAAGATTCAATCAAAATAGAAACGCGGAGAAAAGGATATGGATTTCGACTTTACACCAGAGCAAATCGCTTATCGCAAGCACATGCGCGACTTCATGGAGCGCGAAGTTGCACCGGTTGCTCAGATGAATGATCGCGAATGCAAATTCGACATGGAAGTAGCCAAGAAAATCTTCAAGGAAGGATTTCTCGGTTGCCCAGTGCCGGAAAAGTACGGCGGTCTCGGAATGGACTACATTGCATACGGCTTGATGACGGAAGAAGTCAACCGCGTGTGCTCATCGACCAGAACTCTCTTCTCCGTGCAAACATCGCTGGTTGCATTGACGATTCTGAAATGGGGCAACGAAGAGCAGAAGAAAGAATTGCTGCCCAAGCTCTGCAATGGCGAATACATTGGTTGCTACGGTTTGACCGAGCCTGAAGCAGGTTCTGATGCCGGTAACCAACAAACCCGCGCAGTCAAAGACGGCAATGATTACATTTTGACCGGACAAAAAGTCTGGATCTCCTGCGGTACGATCGCCAGCCACGCGCTTATCTTCGCAACCGTCGATCCCAAGCTCGGTCACAAAGGCATCAGTTGCTTTATTGTCGACACCAAATCGAAAGGCTTCTCCGCTGCTGCTATTAAAGGCAAGCTTGGATTGCGCTCTTCGGATACTGCAACTCTTTATCTCGATCAAGTCAGAGTGCCGAAAGAAAATATGCTCGGTGCTGAAGGTGACGGATTCAAAGTTGCGATGTCTGCACTCGATAATGGTCGCTTCTCGGTTGCAGCCGGTGCCGTTGGTCTCGTCCAAGGCTGCATCGACGAATCCACCAAGTACGCAATGCAAAGAAAGACTTTCGGCAAACCGATTGGCGAACACCAACAAGTGCAAGCCATGATCGCCGACATGGTTGCAGATTGCGAAGCTGGTCGCTTGCTCTATTTGAGAGCGGCTCACCTGAAGAACAAGAACGTCCGCAACACGCTTGAAACCTCCCTCGCCAAGCTCTTCTGCGGCGAAGCTGCCAACAAAGCAGCGCACAATGCAGTACAGATCTTCGGTGGCTACGGCTTCTCTGATGAGTACCCGGTTGAGCGTTTCTTCCGCGATGCCAAAGTGCTCAACATCTACGAAGGCACTCGCGAAATCCAGCGCTTGATCATTGCTCAAGACGCCCTCGGCATTCGCAACGCCAACGGAGCTCCAACTGGTCGCATGACCGAATTGGCAGGCGCAAGCGCTTAGTTTGCCCGGCGAAAAAACATGAAAAGCGGTGTCGAATTATCGGCACCGCTTTTGTTTTTAAAGGGCGTGCGTTCCATTTAACGTAGATATCAAGAATGGCGCCGGACCATTGTTGCTACTAAAATCTAAGAATCTGTTAAGCCCCAAGAGGGGCAAGACTTCGTCGAGATCATCACGGGCACTGTTTACAAAGCCCCGTTCTTAACCGGTCCTTAATAGGACAAGGTTTACTCTAAGAGCATGTTGAACCTCACCAAGTCAAAACGTCAGGTTCGAAAAAGTAATAGCAAACCAAGTAAACGGTAGGTTATGGGATATCTTGAAGGACTAGTAGTTTGTGTCGTAGCAGCATTTGCCACAATGTGGGTCAATGACAAACTCCCCATTGGCGGCGACTACATTCAGGACGAACAAGTCTAGGTTCGAACTTAGTCTAATCCAGCCTTCGAATTCTTAACGGAAGCCTAGCCGGGCCTTGTGGCTGGTCATATGGTCTAGAAAAGAGGCGAAAGCCGAGACACCGAGCAGCACAGCAATTGCCGCGCAGGCGAGGTTGGTGTTGTACTGTCGCTCATCCAGTTGCCTGTTGACTGTTGAGTTTTGGGGCGCGACCGGGTCGAAGTACACCAGGACTCTTTGCCCGTTACTCCAGCGAGATGCGCTCCAATTCAGCGGATTAGCTTGCGGCAGTTCGAATATATTGCCGCTGTACGTTCTTCCGGATACCGAATAAACGTAATACATTTGCGTGTTGCGCCGTCCACGTGAGATTGTCACATGCCCTTCTGTCGCCGCCCACCTCAGCGCACTTGTGCTCGCTTGGGCGTATTCAATTGAGCGCCAACCAACATTAAATGCGTAGAGAAAGCAGATGAGAGTGACAATCAGCATTACAAGACTCTGTGCAATTCAACAGTAAAGTTTCGCCGGCACCTCTGTATCATAGCCGAATATCAAGGGGGCGCTCCGCGAAACCCTTCTTCTGAACTCTCTTTGACGTTTCTCAAATAAAACAGATCGTCAAAAGATCACCTCCCCCACGCAGTTAAACAATCTGCTCGCCGCCGGCTTCTCTATGTGCGATTCGGCACGAGTAATCGAGCGCGCCGTTTTTCACTCAAATACGAAAGAGGTAGTTCTCATGCCAAAGGAATTTACAGACGAAGCGCGCGAAAGCCAGCCTAAGTTGTTGACCGATTCTACTGGTGCATTTGCCGATGTGCAGGACGATGGAAATCAGTCTGAAGTGGCGCATCGCGTACATATGGCTCGGCTTGCTGAAAGCTTGAAGGAGTATGGAATTTTGCCGCAACTGGCGCTTGAAGATCATCGGCGCGACGAAAAGCATATGTTGCAAGGGCGCGTTGCCGAGCAGGAGGTCGATGCCTGCAGGAAGGATGATGCGCCGCAAGAGTCGAAGCCGACTATTTACGAAGTCAAAAAAGGCGACACAGTATGGGGGATCAGCCGGGATTATCTGCGCCGCTCGAACATCGAAAATCCAAGCGAGCAAGCCGTGAAAGCAATGGCATTGTCGATTGCCAGAGAAAATAGATTGGCTAATCCTGATCGAATTCAGCCCGGGCTCAAACTGAAATTGCCTGAAGTATGTGCACCGACAATTACAAAAGCTGATGCGTCCGCGATGAAACCTCAGACAGCCGAGAAAGAGCCGGGCGTGAAGCCGGAAGATGCGAAGCCGGCACAAGTCGACACCAAACCAGAGCCGCCGGAAGAGGAGAAAACCGCTGATTCAGGTTTGGATTTTGTCCGCTATCAATTCGACAAAATCGATAAGGACAGCGATCACCACGTAACGCGAAGAGAGATCGATCACTATGTAAGAGACAACAAAGATTTGCTCAGTGAGAAACAGGTGAGCGCGCTCGAGAAAGTCGGTGAGCGCGAGAGCACATTGCAAAAACAATCCAACGATGAAAACAGTCGTGAGAATTGGGGAATTACACGCCAGGACATTGATGTTGCCGAAAGACGCATGCATGCAATCGAGTATGCTCAAGCGCATTTCGAGTCGATGGATGGAAACGGTAACGGTCATGTGAGCAAGTTCGAGATTCGCGGCTATGTGCGTGCCAATGACGCTCGCCTCAGCAAAGAGGAACGCGCCGATTGCCAACTGTTAATGGACCAGTGCGGTGACCTGGACGATAAATGCAACGATGAGATGTTTTTCGAATGCGGTGGGTTCTCCAAAAAAGATCTGGAAGCTGCTCAAAATGAACTAGGCGCGAAGACTCTCAGCGGCGAAGATAAACTGCCTTTACCTAAGGAGCCTGACAATGCGCCTGAGGAGGGTTTCGACCCTGTCACCATGCAAGACTTTTCAAAAGAAAGTTTGCGTCTCTTCGACAAAGTCGATTCCGATGCGGATAATTCTTTGAGTGCTCGTGAATTGCGCGCGGCGGTCCAGAGCGACAATTACAAAGGCAAGGACAGACAAGCAGTGGCAGCACTTTATAGATCGCGGTCCGACATTGCCGAGATGAAGGATGACGATTTCCTCGTGCCGGATAGCAACGTCAGGCGGGGCGACCTGGAACAGATGGAGGTGAAGCGTATTGAGAGCATTGCGCAGTCGAAAAACATCAAGACGGCCAGAGATTACCTTGCGCGGGACAATAATTTTCTCCGCCTGGACACGGATGCAGACGACTATCTAAGCAAAGAAGAAGTTTCCACCGCGCTGCAGAGCAATTGGTTGAATGCCGAACAAAGAACGAGCCTCACCTTCCTTCGGGATCATTTAGATAAGGTTTCCGATGCCAGCAACGATGAACAGGGACCGGAGTTCCGCGGAATTACCCAGATGGACCTCGATGCATTCGGCAATACGGAATTCGCAACGATAGAACAAAATCTGCTCAATGCCTACCAGATGCAGAAGCAAGCACTTAAATAAGTCCATCAAAATTTAGCCCGAAGCACCGCACCTGCAGGCCAAAACCTGCGGGTGCGGCTTTCAGCGACCAGAAAATGTGTGACAAACGTGCTCGAAAACGGGTGGTGGTTTGCTGTAAAGCCTTGCGGTCCATGGCTTTTGGGATTGTCATTAAATTGTCATCGGGGCTCAAATACATTTAAGCCACATCCCGCGTTCCACTCACCTCGATTCTCCCTCCTAATTCAGAGGCGGTTCTTATCATGGCTTCAGATTCTATTACCGAAGTAGCCGGTGTCCAACAACCAGTCGCCAAAGACGCCAGCGAAAAAGCACTCAAAGATTCTAATCAAAGCGCCAAGCAAGTCACGGCACAAGAGATTCAAGCTCTCAATGAGAAGAACATGCAAGCCATGCGTCAAGCGGGACTCTTGCCGGAACTGGCGATTGAAGGCGCAAAAGAGATCGCTTATGTGCAAAAGAACTTCGACAAAATCGATCGCTCGGCAGACGGCTGGGTAACTGCCGCAGAGATCGATGCTTACGCAAAAGAAAACGCCGCCAAGCTCTCGAATTCCGAGTTGGAAGCGCTGAGAAAAGTAAAAGAGAAAATCAGCACGTTCGAAGATCACAGCAATGATGAACTCGGCTACGAGAATGACGGTATCACCAAAGCCGACCTGTCCGGAATTCAGAAGAAATTCGGCATCTACGATTACGCTCAAAAGAATTTCGACAAACTGGACCATGATGGCGACGGGCACGTAACTGTCGGCGAAATCGATGCATTCATCAAATTCAAGGGCAAAGTCGGCGAGCAAGAGCAAACGATCCTCAACAACTTGAGAAAGAGCGTCGGCGATATCGAAGAAATCAGCAATGATGAATGGGGCGATGAGAACGACGGCTTCAGCAGATATGACCTGCAGAACGGCAAGGAAAAGGAAGGCACTGAGCGTCTGAGCGGCGCTGAGACAGAATGCAAGGACGTCAAAGCTTCAGGCGATTTGCGCCAGGCTCTGGATTATGCTCGAGACAATTTCGAGAAGATTGACGCAGACAAAGACGGCTACCTCGATGCCGATGAGATCTCCGGCTATGCTGATGCCAACAAAGGGACGCTTTCCAACGAAGACAAAGCGAAGCTGGTGGCATTGAAGAACAGCGTCGGCGGGGTTGAAGAGCAAAGCAATGATGAACGCTTCGACGAAGACAATGGCATTACCAAAGCCGACATCAGCGAAGCAAGACCACGTCTGGACGCGCTCGCTTATGCAAAGACGAACTTCGACAAGCTGGACGGCAACGCAGACGGCTTCATTACCGAAGGCGACATTGATGCTTACAGCAACGCACGCCATAACCTGTCTGCAGACGAAAAGCTCAATCTCAAATATTTGCAAGAGAACATTTCAAACCTCGAAGAATACGCAAATGATGAGCTCGCCGACGAGGATGACGGCATTACCAGATCGGACGTTACCGATGCCTTGATCGAACTTGGTTCTCTAGATGCTCGCTCGGACTGCCAAACTGCTGACGCAGTCAAGCCGGCCGATGCCGCTAAGCCCGCGGACGCCAAGGCGCAAAGCAAGAACGAAGAACGCTTGGCGGATTCAGGGCTGGACTACTTGCGCAAACGTTTCTCATTCGTCGATCGAGACGGCGACAATTTTGTCACTAAGTCGGAAATTGATAAGTACATTAAAGACAACGAAAAGTCGCTCACGTCGGGAGAAAACCTTGCGCTCAAGCGCCTCGCTTCCAAAGTCGACGACCTGGAGGAAATGTACGACGACGAGTTAGCCGATGAAAACGATGGCATCACTCGCCAGGATATCAATGTTGCCGAAGAGCAAATGAAGGCGACCGAATATGCAAAGCAAAACTTCAGCAAGTTGGATCTGGACGGCGACGGCTATGTCACATCCGGCGAAGTAAACAGTTACGTCCGTGCCAATAGCGACAGATTAAGCGCTCAAGACCGCTCCAACCTCGACTATTTGAAGCGCAATGCAGACGATCTGGAAGAGTATTCCAATGATGAATTGGGCGACGAAAATGATGGTTTCACCAGTGCCGACCTGAGAGATGCTCTCGATGAAACCGGCTCCAACACGGTTGGAACTGAAGGCAATACGGAAAAACTGCCATTGCCTGCGCCTGTTCAATATAAATACGACTCCACTACCGAAGCAGTGAAGTTGGAAGCAGTTGCCGCAGAAAGCGAGCGCCTGTTCGACCAGCTCGATGAAGACAGCGACGGATACCTGAGCGAGAGCGAGTTGGCGGACGCAGTGCAATGCCAGAAGTACACAGGCAAGGATGCGCAAATAGTCGCAACTCTGTATAAGAACCAGGACGATCTCGAAGAGTTGAGCAATGATGAACTCGCCGATGAGAACGACGGAATCACCAGAGCCGACCTCAAACAGTTCGACAAAGACAGAGACAAAATTCAATCCGACTGGCAGCAAATCGGCAGAGCAAGAGTGTTTCTAAATAAGGATGACAATTTCAAAAAAGTTGACACCGACAGCGACGATTACCTTACTAAATCAGAAATCAGAAAAGCGCTCGAAAGAACCGACCTCACTCAAGATGAGCGCACGAGCCTGGAATTTCTCAGAGACAATGTCGACGACATCGAAGAAGCCAGCAATGACGAGCTGGGTGACGAGAATGACGGCATCACGAAGGATGATTTGAAATCGTATGGAGACAGCACGGTAGTTTCGGTCTACAACGCTGTGAATCGTACCAATGAAGCGCAGAAAACAGGATCGCGCGACCTGTATGCCAATAAAGAAAATCCGCTCGAAAGCATCAAGCCCGATGCCATCAAGCAAGGCATGATCGGCAATTGCTATTTCGAAGCAGCAGTTGCATCCCTGGCAGCAGTCGATCCGGAAGCCATTCACAGAATGATCAAAGACAATGGCGATGGAACCTACACGGTTACATTCCCCGGCAACACCGATGAACCGATTACAGTGAAGGCTCCGACAGAATCGGAAATGGGCATCTTCAATCAAGGCAGCGCCGACGGAACGTGGGCCAGCGTTTTGGAGAAAGCCTACGGAGCATACTGCAACAGGCACTGGTATCGTCGTGGACCGACCAACCTCTTCGGTGGAGACACCGACGCAGAAGGCGGCGACGGCGGCGCCATCCGCTCCGGTAACGCAATGGAACTTTTGACCGGGCGCGATAACGATACTGACTGGTTCACATTCTCATCGGAGTCTGAAATCGCCGACAAGTTGAATGAAGCTCTCAATGGTTCGAAGCGGCGCCCGGTGATCGCAGGAATTAGAAACCACATCTTCAGCAGCAAGACTGATGATGGTTTCCCCGTTGCCCATGCATACAGCGTTATCGGCTTCGACCCCAAAGGTCCGGACGGTGGAACGGTGACGATTCGCAATCCATGGGGCGACGGTCAAGACACCACGCGCGGCACTATAAAGGTTTCGCTCAAAGTTTTCGAAAAGAACTTTTCAAATGCTACTTACACTGAATAGAGCATAGCGGGGAAAACAGACATGCCCAGCCTTTAAAAATTCTCCTCGATTGAGAGCAAAATCCGCCCGGCCTACGGCTGGGCGGTCTTGCTTCGTGGCTGGAAAGCCTGCTCTAGTTGGCGTTCTGGGTTTTCAAGATTTTTTGAAAATTGCAGCGATATTGTGAGTGCGTTCCCTCCCCCCGCGCTCCTAACGCTCCTACAAATTAGAGGTTTCTCCCATGCCACCCACAGCGATTGAAAAAGCCGAAAAAGCTCCTGTTTCCGCCGAAGCTAAATCTGTCGTCAACGTTCAAATTTCTGAAGGTGAAAACAAGCAGCTCCTCGCAGTGAATCAAGCACAAAGAGAGCAGCTCAAAGCTTCCGGCGTGCTTCCCGAGCTGTCGATAAGCGGTGGCAGCGAATTGGATTATGTGAAGAAGAACTTCGACAAACTGGACGCATCGAAAGACGGTCGTATTACCAAGGCCGAAATCGATGAGTATCTCAAAAATAACAAAAGCTTGAGTCAGGCTGAAAAAGAAGCATTGCAAAAAGTGGCCGCCAATGTCGGCAAGTTGGAGAAGAACAGTACGGATGGATTGTACACAGGCAATAGCCGCGGCGGTCAGCATGGTCCGGAAAATGGCATCTCGCAGAAAGACCTTGATGTTGCCGGTCAGCGCCTGAAGGCTGAAGACTATGCCGCCAAGAATTTCGACAAGCTGGACCAAGATGGTGATGGACACGTCACCGTCGGTGAAATCGTCGCCTACGGCAAAGCCAATGCGAAGACCATGACCATGGAAGAAGCAAAGAATTTGGAAGTGCTTGCCAAGGACATGGAGCGTTTGCAAAATGCTCACAATGATGAATACGGCTTGGAAAACGATGGCTTCACGCGTCACGATATTCTCGAAGCCAGACAGCAGGAAGGTACAGGTTCCATGCGGGTTTCTGAGGGCAACTGCGAAGTGCCTGGCGTGACGACGCGAGCCAAGGAAGGCGCGAAGGAAGAAGATAAACCCGGTGAAAAGGGCGGAGCGAAGGATGGTGCCAAAGAAGCCCCCGCTGAAAATAAAGAATACACAGTCAAGCCTGGCGATTCGCTCTGGAAAATTTGCAAAGAGGAATTGAAGCATCGCAATGGCGGTCAGGAAGCCTCAAATAAAGACATTCTCGAAATGGTGAACAGAACGGCTGAATTGAACAAGATGCCTGTGGGCGGTTTGATCAAGGAAGGCGATAAACTCAAACTGCCGGGCAAGAACGATCCGAATTGCGAAGTTGCCCCTGTGAAAACACCGGTTCGCGAAAGACCTGCAAAAACGCCGGTGAAGCAAGAAGATCCCAATTGCGAAGTGCCACCGGTGAAGGCACCAGCGAAGCCACCAGTCAAACAAGAAGATCCGAACTGCGAAGTGCCTCCGGAAGGCAAACAGAAGGGCAATCGCAACGAACACAAGTCGGCAGCCGAAATCATGCGCGATCGTTTTAGCGAGATGGACAAAGACGGCAACAATCACGTGAGCCGCAAAGAAATCGAAAGGTATGTTTCGCAAAATCAGGACAATTTGAGTGCCGACGAAATTCGCGCTCTCGATACTTTGTCTAAAAACGTCGGCAAGATTCAAGAACTCGCCAACGATGAAAAAGGCGATGAAAACAGCGGCATCTCGCGTCAGGACTTGACCAAGCTCGATGACCTGGCACGAAACAGCGAGAAGTATCTTCGCGACGGCAGCTTTAGATCATTTGATGCCGATCGCAACAACTACTTGACCAAAGAAGAGATCACGCGCGCCCTCACAACAGCAAGACTGACACGCGAAGAGCGCCAAACTCTCGAGTTCCTCAAAGACAATCTGAAATATTTTCAGAAAGGAAACAACGACGAGCGCGCTTTTGAAAACAACGGAATTTCACAAGCCGACATGAGATTTTACGCCGGTCTCGTTTAATTTCAATTTTCAATCGAATTCATGAGTTCAACTGGTTCGCCATAAGCCCAAATCCAAGGAGAAGGAGCAGAAATGCTCCTTCTTCGATTTATATAGTTGGAACTTAATTAAGCGGGAATTCTTGAGCATAATCCGCAATAATCTCAAGAACTAATTTTCGTTCGAAATTTCGTTCGGTTGTCATTGTTCCTCAGGAACCAAGGAGTTTATATGTCTGGCGTTTACAAAATGGTTGAAATTGTCGGCACTTCCCCGGTCAGCTTTGCTGAAGCGACCAAGGAAGCAGTCAAGCGCGCTGGAAAGACCATCCGCAATATGGGTTGGTTCGAAGTTGTCGAAGAGCGCGGCGCGATTAAGGACGGAGCCGTTTCCGAATTTCAAGTCAAGCTGAAAGTCGGCTTCAAGCTCGAAGACTAATTTTCAAAAAGCATCGATAGCTGGAAGGGCGACGCATTGCGCCGCCCTTTCGTTTGTGCATTTTTGATTTGGAGCTAGATTAGCTGGATTAGGTTCCGAAAATCCGGTCGCCTGCATCGCCCAAGCCTGGAACGATGTAGCCGTGCTCGTTCAAATTCTCGTCCAAGGCAGCGGTTGTTATGTGCACATTGGGGAATTGGCTGTGAACGCGCTTTACACCCTCAGGGGCGGCGACTATGGAGACCAGGTGAATGGTTGTGACATTGAGTTTGTCGAAGAGATTGATAGCAGCGCAGGCTGAACCGCCGGTTGCCAGCATGGGATCGAGCACGAATACGCGACTTTCATTGGGAAGCGCCTCCGGCAGTTTCGCATAATAGGAAATCGCCTTGAGCGTCTCTTCATCCCGCCGCAGCCCGATGTGATAGATGCGAGCGTTGGCGAAGAGCTCCTGTGCTGCTTCGGCGAGTATTAATCCCGCCCGCAAAACCGGCGCAAACACCACATAATCGCTCAGTGCCACGCCCTTGGCGGGACCGATCGGCGTTTCTACCCCGACTTCCCTCACTCCCAACTCGCGCATAGCCTCGTAGACGAGGAAATAGCTCAACTGCCGAGCTTTCTCGCGGAATTCGCCCGATGGCGTTTGATAGTCCCTGAGCCTGGTCAAAATATTGCGGGTCAAAGGATGGTTCACTATCGTGACTTTTGACGTATCTGTTCCAGTCGTAGCCATTGGAGCTGTCTCCCTGCAATGCGAATTTCCAGTTTCCAAAGATGAGCGCCTTTGGTGCGCTATGCCGCCCGGGACTTCAGAAGGTTGTCTGCCTCTTGTCGAGCCCAGCGATCCGCCTCAAGTATATCGTCCAAACTGGGCTTTGAAATCGGCTTGTGCTTCTCTAACACCTGTTCTATGAGCCGAGCGATGTCACGGAAGGCGATGCGGTCGTTAAGAAATGCGGCGACAACGATTTCATTGGCGGCATTCATGACGCAGGCGCTTGTCGAGTCCTCTGCCGCCACTTTCTTGGCGATGGCGAGGCAGGGGAAACGGCTGGTATCGGGCTCTTCGAAAGTCAGTTGGCTGAGTGCGGTCAGATCCAGGCGCGGAACGCGCTCTGAATGAACGCGCTCGGGGTGAAACAGCGCGTAATGAATCGGCAAGCGCATATCAGGCAGTCCCATTTGACCGACGATGGAACCGTCTACGAATTCGACGGCGGAATGAAGAATTGATTGCGGATGAACGACGACGCGAATTTTCTCGGCGGTTATGTCGAACAGCCAGCGCGCTTCGACTATCTCCAACCCCTTGTTCATCAGAGTTGCCGAGTCGATTGTGATCTTCTGACCCATGTTCCAATTAGGATGTTTGAGCGCATCACCTTTGGTGGCACCCTCAATTTGTTCTTTCGTCCATGTTCTGAACGGCCCGCCTGAGGCCGTCAGCCAGAGCGCCTCGACATCATTCTTCGTATGACCGCTCAGGGACTGGAAAATCGCCGAGTGTTCGCTGTCGACAGGGACGATTTTGGCGCCGTATTTTTCAACCATCGGCATGACTGCACTGCCGGCGGCAACAAGTGTTTCTTTATTGGCAAGCGCGATCGTTTTTCCTTTTTCTATCGCCTTTGCAGTCGGTTTCAAACCAAGAAAACCAACTATGCCGGTTACGACAGTATCGGCGCCGCTTTCGGCGGCAACGTTTTCCAGTCCTTGCGGGCCGATTTCGATGTGAACTTTAGAGCCTGCCCCCAACTTTTCCTTGAGCAGTTTTCTTTCAGCGTCTCCTGGAACGGATACGAGTGCGGGTTCGAACTGTTTTATCTGGTCGGCAAACAGATCGAGATTGCCGCCTCCGGCTGCCATTGCAACCACTTGAATACAGTCTTTGTGAGCGTATGCGATGTCCAGACTTTGCCGCCCGATTGACCCTGTCGAGCCCAAAAGGCTGATTCTCTTGGTTGCCATAATAAAGCTTGAACCACCTGACTTCCTGTGTGTCGGCTAATTTTACTACTTTGCCGGTCTAAACCCTCGTATTGGAGCCCTGTATGTTTTACTTTTTCAATTGAAAGCAAGGAGATTCGAATGTTTTGCAAATCTGCCGCTTCCCGCGCAGTGAAAACGATGTTGGTCGCGTTGACGTTACCCCTGCTTGCCGCGTGCACTGTCGAGCAGCGCTTGTCCTGGTCCCCTGACGGCAACAAGCTGGCGGTCATCGGGGCAGATGGCGTGCGGGTTTCAGTTGACGGCGGATTGCATTTGGGTGAGCCCGTCGAGCCGAATGCAAAACTTCTGAACTGGTCGGCCGATTCGAAAAAACTGATTGTGGTTTCTGAGTCACCCTGCGAAACCTGGGAAGAAGCCGAAAAGCAGCTCAGCAAAGACACTGTAGAGGCTATTAAAGAATGTGCTTCCAAATTGATTACGGAATTGGACAAGAGCAATGGAGATTTTGCCGCCTGCTCTGCAGCGCTCAAGAACAATTTTGATGCCACGCATTTAAATGCGGCCCTCTTTTACCTGTATGCCACACAGCCGGACAAGATGAGGAAGTATGCAGGAAAAGAGGCGCAGCTATTGCAACTGGGCCTTTCACTTTCGACTGTAAAATCATACGAAGTCGAAAAGGGCATTAAACTGAAAGAGGCGCTTTTCACAACAGACAGAACCTTCGAAAGCGCTATGGTCAGCCCGTCAACAGAGTATGCATTTTTCATTGCCGGTGGCAACAAAGAACTTTTGACTGTCGAGCTGAAGGATGTAAAAAAAGGTTGGAAGTCTTTTGGGCATGGGTATGAGAAGTATCCGGATTGGGATTTGAATACTGATGTTATCTATGCTCTGAGGAGCTTTCCCGACAGCGGTAAAGGCAAGCCCACTGGCGAATTGGTCTCCATAGACATCAAGAAAGCACCGAAAGACGCAGTGAAACATTTGTCCGATGTTTATCATTCATACGATAAAGTGCAAGCGACTGTAGATGGAAATATCCTTTTTGTCGCTATCCGCGCCGGCAGTTTGCCTGTTGGAAAATTCTCGAACCTGTTTTCCTATAACCTCACATCAGGCAAATTGAAGAAAGTGCATGCCACTTCCAGCGGATCCAGACTGGATAGTTTTGAAGTAAGCCCCGATGGAAATTCAGTCTCGATTCCAGGAAAAAACAACTCGCTTGAAATTTTGAGTTTGCAGAATGGCAAGCGCTCCGTAGTATCGCCAGCGGTGGCAGAGGAAGATGACGACGACGATACTTTTGCTCCTGTGTGGAGAAACAACCAAGAGCTTTGTTACAATCGCCGCCAAGCGGGATCGCAAAAGTCGGCTGTGGCACTGTATTCTCTGCAGACTAAGACCAGCAAAGATATTAGTTCGCAGTGGCCGTCAAAAGCAGTTGCAGGCTTGCTTGATAAAGCAAGCAAAACAATGTCCTTTGAAGATTTCCTGAATAACCTGCGGGAAGGGCACTGAACGGTTAAATTGGGCAGTTCGAGCAACTGAAATGAACTTCGATCGGCAAGAAAGCCATGGAGCCGGGTCGGGCATTTACCACATGGGGAAATGTAGCCTATAATCGATGCAATGACACGCGAGGGCTGAAAATGAAAGCGAAACTGCGGTTTGGGGCGACACTTCTGTCTGCTTTGGCGTGTTGCGTGCCGGCTGTGATGGCGCAAGGAGATCCTCCGCCAGTCATCGAGGTTCCGACACCACCTCCGACTCCGGTCGTAACTCCTACACCTGCCCCTATTCCGGTCATAACCCCTCCGCCTCCGACTCCGGTCTACATTCAAGCAAATCCTGCGATTACGCCGCTCGATCAGCGCTCGGGGCTAACCCAGCAAGCGACCGTCAACGTCATCAACAATGCACCCAAGACTCTGACCATCCAGACGGTAACTCCACCGAAAATCGTCAACGTAAATCTTCTGGCGCCCACGGCGATCGTCAACACTCAATCGCAGCCAAACACCACAGTCACTAACGTTACGCCAAAAGCCGCCACGACGACCGTTACCATCCTGGAGGTGCCGTCAGGGACAAAAGTAGCCCCGGTGCAGTCACAAACTCAGGTAAACAACGTCCCCACTACGGTGGGCAACGTAACTCCGATTGCGCCGAGAAGGCCGGTGCCGACGATAACGATTGCTCCTTCAGTCAGCTATGCCAGGCAAAGTGAGATTTCATCTGAATTGACCGAACTTACAAAACAGATGCGGTACTGGACCGATATGTTGATAACGGGCAGAAGTGGTACCAACATCAAAATACAAGAGTACGAAGCGAAGATAAAGAGCAAAGAGACAGAACTTGGAATGTATGCAGCAAGCAATACCTCTTTGACGGAGGCAAAAAAACAACTGGCCGGCTTTAAGGTGGCCCTTGCCGACGCAAAAGTAAAGGAGAATTTGGGTTTAGTAGATGCCCAACTGAAGTACGTGGAGGACCTGAACAAGTTAACCAAAGACCAGTTTCGCTTTGATTTTGAAATTACCAGCAACCAACTTAAGAATCGTGAATGGTCGCTAAATTATTTGTGGGACGTGGTTGAAAATCAGACTAGAGAAGCTTCAACGCCGGACAGAAAAACTCTCATCGACAAGGTGATTGTGCTTAACAAGCAGTTTGAAGCCGCAAAAGCAAAGTTCGGAAACCTTACCGCGATGACAACTTGGGAAGCTAGGCAATACGACGCAAAAGACACGGCCAATAATGCTTTCAACACCATCAAAAACTCAGCGACTGCGACCTTCAACTCGTTCATGAACTGGTTTAATTGAAGACTTCATGAGTCGAACTTTCAACCAATTTTGTTTTCCGGATTCTACCGGGTAGCGGGAAGTGACTTTGCCAGCGCGATACAAACTACCAGCAGTATCGCCATAAATATAATCGGTCCATTCATCTCGCTCCAGAATTGTGCGAGCGATTTTTCCGATATAAACGCTGTTATCGCGGCGAATCCTACAATCGCATGAAGCGGTGAGCCGAGAATCAGGAACAGTGGAAGCGCTGATTCTAACGTCGTGCCTTCAATGCGAACTTTATCTTCGGTGCAGAGAATCTTTTCGTCGCTGTCGATCGGAATCGATGCTGTAATGCTCTCAGCTTGCAGTTGTCTTGTTTCGTTGTTTAGTTTTCGTCTTTGTGTTTTCATGCCGCAATCATAGGTTAACGGCGGTTAAGGACTGGTTATGAAACCGCTCGCCATCAGCATCTTTCATACTGTCTTAATAGTTGCTGCTGTTGAGTTTCTAAAGCCTTGTCGCTTCAATG
Source organism: Candidatus Melainabacteria bacterium (assembly GCA_020853845.1). Classification (GTDB taxonomy): domain Bacteria; phylum Cyanobacteriota; class Vampirovibrionia; order Obscuribacterales; family Obscuribacteraceae; genus QKMZ01. The sequence goes on along the minus strand of JADYYD010000135.1, from coordinate 22,125 downwards.
CGATCCTTTTCGGCCAGATCTTTTCTGCCCATCTTTTCGTATGCGGCAGCTCTTTCCTTTAAAGCAGTTGTGGAAGGCTGCAATTGCAAAACCTTGGAAAAGTCCGCTACAGCTTCTTTGTGTTTACCCAATTTTTCGTACAAGCGCGCTCTAGTCAGGTAGCCGGAATCATCCTGCTTGTTGTGGGCGAGCAAGAGGTTGAGTGCCTTTATCGCCTCTTCGTTTTTATTCATCCCTTGCAGGCAAGCCACTTCGCGATAAACAATCTGATCCTCGTACTTTGTTTTCAGCAAACCTCTGTATTCCGCAAGCGCGCGTTCGTATAGTTTGTTGTTTTCTAAAATGGTGGCACGCAACAAGAGATGGTCCCTGTCCACTTTTTTAGCCTTTTTTAGAAATGCTTCGATATCTGCAAGCGCTTCTTTGTCTCGCTTGAGATTACTGTATGCGCCGGCGCGTTCGAGCAGTCCTTCATAGTCCGGCTTCCTCACTGTCAACGCCTTAGTGGCCATCTTTACGCCCATCTTAAAGTCGCCCCGAGCGTCACAGCACTCGGCAAGTTTGGCATATGCTCGACCAAGTTCAGGATCGAGTTCTATAGCTCTTCTGAAACACTTTTCAGCCTTGGTCGCTCCGTTGGCGACATCATTGTAGTTGTTCATGTACGCGTCACCCAGTGCGGTAAGCACGTCGGCATCATTCGGGCGTTTTCTTTGTATCTCACGAAAAATTCTTGCTGCTTCCTCGTTGCGTCCCAGCGCCTCGAGACGCTTAGCTTCGGCAAAATCTCTCGTATCGCGTATATTATCCGCGCGTTCATATGCTTGCGAAGGAAGCCAGCAAAAGCAAGCAAAAACTATAGACATACTTGCTGGCTTTAGGTATCTCATGATGCGCTAGCGAACAAAGGTATTCTTGTCTGCACGTCCTAAATACGTTCTGCTTCCTTGCGGTCTTTTGCCGCCAGATCCTTTCTACCCATCTTCTCGTAGATATTCGCCCTCAGCCTGTAAAGTGAAGCCGTCGGCAACAATTGTATTGCTTTGCTGTAATCCTGCGCTGCTTCTTGCAATCGACCCAACTTCGCTCTGGCGGTGCCTCGCGCTTCATATGCGGCATCATCCTCCGGACTTTGCTTCAATAATTTGTCCAGGCGAGCGATGGACTCTTCGTTCTTGTTCAACTTCTCGAGGCATACTGCCTCTCTTAGAGCTGCATCGCCGTCCTCGGAATTTTTCTGAATGCTGCGATAATCAGATAGTGCCCGTGCATAGTTATGCATTTTTTCCAAAATTGCCGCGCGTTTTTTATACGCTTTCTTGTCTTGTTCGCGTGTCAGGTATTTATCCAGATCCGCAAGTGCTTCTCTTTCTTTTTTTTGATTTTCCAATGCAGTTGCTCTAGTAAGGAAGCCCTTATGGTCTGGCTTTCCGGCTAAAACAGCCTTGCTCGCCATCTGAATTGCAAAGTCATTCTTTCCTTGTGCAATGGCCCACTCTGACATCATTCGATAGGCACGACCAGATTGCGGGTCTATCTTTATTGCTTTTTTAAAACACTGCTCTGCCTTCATGTGAGCGCCCGCCATGTCGTTCAAGTCGTTGAGGTGAACTTCACCGAGATCTAGCAAAAGCGCCACATTCTGCGGTTCTCTGCTGACCATTTCGGAAAGTATTTTTGCGGCTTGTTCGTGTTTCCCTTTTTTTATCAATGCTTGCGCGCGCTGATATCCGGCGTCTGTTTTGCACAAAGCGGCAGCGGTTGTTTGAACGACCAGGAAAATCGCCAGCAGCTTACATACGCTCAGCTTCTTTTCTGTCTCTTTCAGCCAGGTCTTTTCGACCAATTTTGTCATATACTGCGGCTCTTTCTTTGAGATAGGTGGTGGACGGCGACAAATCTATGGCAGTGGAATAATCCGTTATCGCTTGTGCATGTTTACCCATGCTTTCGTAGAGTCTAGCGCGATTTAGATAACCGATGTCGTCGGCTTTGTTGTGTGAGATAAGAGCGGTGAGCACCTTAAGCGCTTCATCTGGTTTATGCATTCCACGCAGGCACGCCACTTCTCGCAAAACTCGTCCGTCTTCGTATCGGTCTTTCTGCATTCTGCGATAAATTGCCAGCGCCTTGGCATACTCGCCAACATTCTCGTAAATTCCTGCCATCTGCATATCGATCTTGTCGCGATATCTCCCCGGACCGGGCATCCTGCCCTTGCGCATAAACAGTTCCATGTCTTGCTTCGCTTCCAGGTCTCTGTGCAGATTGCTATAAGCTGAAGCTCGCTCTCTTAGTCCGTTATAGTCTGGTTTCTTGACCTGAATCGCTTTGGTGAACAATTTGATTCCAGTGGCATAATCTCCGCGCAGGCTGTGGCATTCGCCAAGCTTGTTAAAGGCGCGACCGCATTCCGGATCGATTTTAGTTGCTTTGAGAAACAGCACTTCGGCTTTTTTGAAACCGTTGGTGAGGTCGGCGGCATCGTTCATGCAGCAATTGCCGAGCATGATAAGAACGTCAACATCGTCGGGGTAACGCTCGTTGACGGCGGTAAGAAGCTTGATTGCCTGAGGGAAGTTGCCTCTGTCCGAATATTGCTGCGCTTCATAGACTCGGCGCTGCGCATAACCGTCTAGCGCTCCGGCGTGCGGCGACGCAAAGATCAAAATCACGCATACGTAAAATACTGCGAGCTTTTGCAACGCTAAGGCAGTTCGATGCGCGGGAAAGCGTTGTTCTTCATCAAATTGCGCATAAATGTGAGCGCCACTTCTCTGTGTTTCGCCTGATCATAACTGCCGCCCCAGAAGCCGTAATAATATTCCGGGAAGCGCGGATCTCTGGAATCTCCGTAGATGCGATAAGGGTCAAGAGGCATAACGGCATTAGCTGGTGGAACTCTGTTGACGCGCTGCAAGCCTGTGCGCGAATCCGTGTCGACAGCCTTGAGAAGCGAGATGGCATCTTCCATCTTCTTCATGCTGTAAGGATTGTTCAATTCTATGTATCGTCCGCCATTGAGCACCTGGTCGATGATCGGCTTCATGGCTTGTGCCGTGTAAACATCAGCAAGATAGATTTTGAAGTAAGGATTGTCGGAAGTCTTGACCGACTCTTCCAGGCTCTTTGCCTGGATATCGAGAATATTCGACGACGTCTTGGACATGCGCAAGAAATAATTCATAGCATCGCCGCTGACGACCCTTTGATTGCCTGGCGTCTGGAAATCGACTTGCTGATTTCGCTGGAAGCTCGAGAAGCCCTTGAAGCCGTTATCCAGCGCCAGCGCTTCATTAACCTTCAGTCTGGTCGCTTCCAGATCGCGGCTTTCGCTGTTCATCTGAATTTCTTTGGCTTGAATCGAATAATAGTGCCGGCGCGGGCGCTGCGAGGTCGTGCCATCGCCGCCCCGTATGGTTTCCATCTCACCGGAGCCGTCCAGCCAGAAGAAATAGCCTTTCGCGTCCACAAAGTGTTTCACTCTGACGCCTTCCGGAATGCCCTGAATGCTCAATTGTTGATAATTAGGATTGGCCGCCAGCTTGCGGTCGAAGTCCGCCTCCCCGTATTGCAGGGTGAGCTTGCCGTTGACGACGGGGTCGCCGAGTGCCCGGTCTCCCACCACCGTCCGATCCCCGGTGACCGGCGCCTGCGCCATGTTGATGATTTCCGGCTGAGTCGGACCGCCCGCCAGGCGATCGCGCATAAGGTCGCGGAAAGACGTGCCATTCTGGGTGTTCTGGGCGTTTTGCGCCCTTACCCAGTCGTTGTTGTCCAGGCTCTGGAGAAGGCTGCCCTCCGGCGCGCTGCCGGGTTGCAGATCTATATTCTCGACTGTTTCTCTTCCCATTGCCTTTCCGTCTGCCTTTGTGATTGTCTTGGCTTTCGCCGTACCCAGAGGGCTTTTCCGCCACGCTGAGATGCAATATCGTCAAAATGAGGACCAAAGTCAATGTGAGGATTACGTATCACGTCAAGCGGGCGCCCTTCGGGGAACGGGGAAGCATCGCACCGCCGGCGGCGCCGGTAATTTCGGAGTTTGGTAATAAACGGACAAGGCTGACGTTTCAAAAGTATGGAACCGAAAACAAAGAGCCGGACTTCCCCGGCTCTTCGTTCATTTCATTGCGTTTCGCCAGCCCTATGCTTTGGCGTCAATCTCTTCTTTGAACTTGACCATCATGTCTTTCAAATTGAGAATGCCAAGATCGCCTTCGCGTCTGTGGCGCAACGCCGCTCCGTCGGCTGCCAGTTCCTTATCGCCGATAACCAGCATATAAGGCACTTGCTCGACTTGTGCTTCGCGGATACGGTAGTTGATCGTCTCAGAACGAGTGTCCACCTTGACCCGCATGCCCATGCCTTTCAGCGCTTCGGCGACCTTGTCCGCATGCTCGTAGTGCCGATCGGCAATCGGCAGAATCACCGCTTGCGTGGGCGCCAGCCAGAGCGGGAATGCACCGGCGTAGTGCTCGATCAGACCGCCTACGAAGCGTTCCATCGAACCGAGTACGGCTCTGTGGATCATTACCGCTTTGTGGCGTTGGTTGTCGTCGCCGATGTAGTTGACATCGAAACGGTTGGGCAAGTTGAGGTCGACCTGCACGGTCGGTCCCTGCCACTCGCGACCGATGGCGTCGTACAACTTGATGTCGATCTTCGGAGCGTAGAACGCGCCGCCGCCTTCATCAATTTCGCACTCTAGTCCACGCGATTTTGCCGCGTTTCTCAAAGCATCCGTAGCACGATCCCATTCTTCGACGGAGCCGATGAATTTCTCCGGACGCGTTGCCAGATAGGCTTTATATGTATAGCCGAAAGTTTTCATCAACGAGTCGATCAAATCGAGAATGCCGTTGATTTCGCTTTCCATTTGATCCGGCGTGCAGAAGATGTGCGAATCGTCTTGTGTAAATCCGCGCACGCGCAACATGCCGTGCAAAACACCGGAGCGCTCGTAGCGATAAACGGTTCCCAGCTCCGCAAAGCGAAGCGGCAAGTCGCGATAGCTGCGCAGTTTGGTTTTGTAGATCATGATGTGACCGGGACAATTCATCGGCTTGGCCCTGTAGGGCAGTCCGTCAATGTCCATAGCCGAATACATGTTCTCGCCGTAAGACTCGAGGTGACCGCTAATGTGATAGAGCTCCTCGGAAGCGATGTGCGGTGTGAAAACGAAGTCATAGCCGCGTTTTCTGTGCTCATCGCGCCAGTAATCTTCGATTACGGCTCTCACGGTTGCCAGGTTCGGATGCCAGAAAACCAGACCGGGACCAACCTCTTCGTGCACGGAGAAAAGGTCTAGCTGTTTCGACAACCGTCTGTGGTCGCGTTTTTCTGCTTCCTCCAGTCTTTGCAAGTAATCGTCGAGATCCTTTTTAGACCAGAAGGCGGTCGCGTAAATGCGCTGCAGGTGGTCTTTCTTCTCATCACCGCGCCAGTAGGAGCCTGAAAACTTGAGCAGTTTGAAGGCCTTTATATGGTTGGTGGAAGGCAAGTGCGGACCGCGGCAGAGATCGTTCCAGATCGTCTTGCCGTCCTTGTCCTGCATAAGATACAGCGTCGGCTCGTGATTCCTGTGTTCTTCCAGAAGTTCGGCTTTGTATTTCTCGCCTTGATCTTTGAACTCATTTATTTGCTTGTCGACATCAGGAATGTAGAATCGCACCAACTTCTGATTGGAGTCGGCAATCTTCTTCATTTCCGCTTCGATTTTTTCCAGGTCTTCAGCGGTCAGCTTATGGTCAGGAATATCGAAGTCGTAATAGAAGCCGTCTTCAATGGTCGGGCCGATGGCGATTTTTGCCTGAGGGAACAGGTTTTGCACAGCCTGGGCCATGACGTGCGCGCTCGAATGCCGCAAAAGCTCGATTGCTTGCGGATCATCCGGTGTAAGGATGCGGACTGTATCACCGTCGTTCAGAGGAGTGAATAGATCGCGCAGTTCGCCGTTGATATTGGCGCCGACTGCCTTTCTGTATAAGCCCTGGGCAATTGACTTAGCTAAGTCTGCTGCGGTCGAATTGGCTTCTATGGTTCTTTCGGAACCGTCTGGAAGTTTGACCGTAAGATTCTTTTGTACCTCTTGAACTGACATAGTTTTATCCTCATATTGCGGCATCTACAAACTGCCGTAGATAAGGATTGTACCAGCCATTCCAAGGGAATCTAACAGCTAAACTCGCTGCGCAACTGTTTCGTAAAGGAAGCCAGGTTGTCTCGGGTCGTGTGCATGCGTATGCCGACCCCGTCCCAGCGGTAAACACCGGTCGTGGCATTGCCCGAATCAAGCCAGGCTTCGACTTTGAAGCCGAAAACGGGCGCCTTGGTTATACGCAATTCAAAGAAAGGCTCGGCCGGCTCGAAAAGCACCGAATCCAGCTTGCCTTCGATTAGTTGTTCGATTTGCTCGGCCAGCTCATGCACTTCGTCCTTGGGCTTGCGGCAAAATAGACATTCTTCATCCGGCTCTTCATCGTCTTCGACAGCACTGTCGCTGCCATTTCCGTTTTCGTTATTATTCGAATAACCCAGATTGATGTTGAAAGGACCGCTAACCAGCGCCAGACCAACCTTTTGCCAGGCCTGATCGCTCATGATCTCGGCCACTGGGAGCGCCGGGCCGGGGACGATCTCAAGAGTGCTCTCTACTTCTTTGTCTTCAGAGACTAGCTTTGCCAAAAGGAACCTACTTTGCGGATTGAGCCGACGGATTTACTTGCTATCTGTTGAATTGCTTGATTGACGATTGACGATTAATTGATTGATTGACTGATTGGGAACTGGCCGGGAGTTATTCAGGAGTTATTCGGGTTATTCAAGAATCATTCGGGAATTATTTGCCGATGCAGAAATTCGCGAATACCTGAGCGATTACTTCTTCAGAGACGGATTCACCGCAAACTTCGGAGAGGCGATCCACCGCCAATTTTAGATCGGTGGCCAGGCAGTCTTGGGGCAGACCTTCGGCTAGAGTTTCTTTAACAAGCCGCAAAGCTTGATGGGCGCTGTTACAGAGCTCATATTGCCTTTGATTGAGCGAGCCGCCTGCTTGTTTTAGAGCTTCTTCTGTGAGCACGTAATTCTCAATAACGCTGCTGATGTTTTTTACGCCCTCGCCTGTTTTGGCCGAGATCTCCAGCTTTGCTACCGGCTCGCCCGCCTCAGAGTCTTCTGCCTGCTTGCCGTTGAGAAACTCGTCGAAATTGAACCCGGGACTTAAGTCGACTTTATTGGCTATGAGTACGAAGGGCTTCTTGCCTATTAAGGTGCGTACTCGGGAATCTTCTTGCGACCAGGCGGTATTGGCCTCGAAAAGCATCAATATAAAGTCGGCTTCTTCCACCGCCATGGCAGAGCGCTCGATGCCGATCTTTTCCACTGTGTCTTCGGTGTGGCGAATGCCGGCAGTGTCGATGAGGATTACGGGGATGCCGTTCAGGTCAAGCGGTTCTTGCAACGCATCCCTTGTCGTGCCTGCGATTTCGGTGACGATGGCGCGATCGTAGCTAAGCAGTTGGTTGAGCAAACTGGACTTGCCGGCATTGGGTTTGCCGACGATCGCCACTTTCATGCCCGCGCGCAGAAAGTGACCCGACCTGGCTGTTTTCAAAAGTCGCTCGAGCGCTTCTTCGCTTTGCTCGACGACGCTTTCGATGCGCTCTGTCGGCGCGTCGCCGACTTCTTCGGGAAAATCGATGCCAGCTACTATTTCAGTCAGCAGCGTCAAAAGCTCCATGCGAACCGCTTTGATTTTTGCTCCCAGTCCACCGGCCATTGCCGATACCGCAAGCTGTCTCTGGCGGACTGTTTTGGCTTGAATGACGTCCAGAACAGCTTCGGCCTGGGTCAGATCGATTTTGCCCGAAAGAAATGCTCTTTCAGTAAACTCGCCAGCGCGTGCAAGGCGGGCACCGCATTCCAGGCATGCATTGAGAATTTCGGCTGTGACTACGCTGCCGCCGTGGCAATTGATTTCGATGAGGTCTGAGCCCGTATAGGAATTCGGCCCTTTATAAGGAATCACTACTACTTCATCGATTATGTCCGCGGTCTTGGGATCTCGGATAAAGCCGTGTTGGGCCGTGTGTGATTTCAGAGAAGGCTCGCCTTCTCGGTGCGGAAATCCTTGTGGGGTGAACAACCTTTCCGCGATCGACCAGGCGTCATTGCCCGCCAGCCGTACGATTGCGATGGCCCCTGCTCCGTGAGCAGTGGAGACGGCGCAAATCGTATCGTCCAGAAACGTAGTATTCATGGAGGTTGAATTTACCACACGGTGAGGTAGAAGCTTATGGAATGAGCTCTTTTGCAAGCAAGCGTGACGGCAGAATGTGACAGCGGTTTTTTTCCAAGTCCATTTTGCGAACTCGAATTTCGATTCTACTGCGTATAGCTTCCATATGTACCCATTGCTCTACGCTCTTAAAATGCGGTTTCCCAAAGAAAAAATTTTTTGTCGAAAATTGTCTCTCGAAAAAATTGTTTAGTGCCGCAAATGCTGCACCGATGGTGCTCTTATGGCTCGTGCCTTTTGCCATGCGCCTTTTGGCATTGCAGATTTCCGAATTTTTTTCTGCAGAAGTACTTGAATATGATCGGATCTAGCTGGTAGTATCACGCATTGTTTTACGGCTATTAAATTGGCTCTCGATAGTCTTCAGGTAGGGAGAATTCAATGAACAAAGCAGAGTTAGTCAACCAAATCGCTAAGTCGACTGGTCAAACAAAGATGCAAGTGCACAACGCAGTTGCCGCTATGTTGCACACCGTCACCCAAGCTCTCCAAAAGGGCGACAGAGTGACCCTGGTAGGATTCGGCACATTTGAGCGTCGTCAGCGTCAAGCTCGCACCGGCGTCAACCCGCAAAATCCCAAGCAAAAGCTCCGCATCGAAGCAGCTAAGGTTCCTGTATTCAGAGCAGGACAAGAGCTCAAAGATGTTGTAGACGGCAGAGCAAAATTGCCTGCTTTGAAGGTCGAAAAACCGGCCGCTGCAGCACCTAAGAAAGCCGCTGCTAAGAAGCCTGCTAAGAAAGCAGCTAAGCCCGCTAAAAAAGCCGCTAAGCCTGCTAAGAAAGCAGCTAAAAAAGGCAAAAGACGCTAAGCGTACGCGCTAGCTAAATCTTTGAGGGGAGGCATTGCCTCCCCTTTTGCTTTGAAGACCGATCGGTTTTTCAGATTGGCTGAAACTGCTTGCCCTGAAAAACTGATCGGGGGGGCTCAAAATCGAAGTTCTCATCCCATTAGAAATTTTCGGATTTTTCTAATGGGATGAGAATCCCAAAACACTGATGAATGGGGCATTTTATTTTTTCTGCTTGCTCGGACGTTGATGTCTTGAAATGTGCCGCGACTGAAAAGCCGCATCATTGCCTGGTTTCAAATTTTGCATCCGATTAGAAAAATTCCAAAAAATCTTATGGACTACGCACCTGAAAAATTGCGCCACCCTCATTCCAAAAATCCAGAAAGACCCGGTCTTTCACTATTTGCCGCTACTGCCGCCGTTTTCCTCGCCCGTCGATGCAAACTTTTCTATCGGGCCATAACGCATGAATAAAATGACCACGAAATTGTTCAGCACATGTGCCGTAATCGGTGCCCAGAGAGAATGTGTGGACTCGAGGGTAACTCCGAAAAGCACGCCGGCAGCCATCGCCCATGCACCGTAGGTCAAATAACGAAAAGTGGGCATGTGAAACATGCCGAAAATGAAGGAGGCAATCCAGAGATTGAAATCCATCTGAAGGGCACCTCGAAAAAACACCTCTTCGCAAAAGCCCGAGACAAGAGCAATTATGACGATATCTGGAAAAGTCGAATTTTTGAAAAGGGGAGCCACTTCCTTCAGCGCAATTTCCTTCATGGAAAGAAAGGGCGAGGCATATTTTTTGCTCAAGCTCTTCTCAAGCAGATGCGACACTGCATAGATAAAGACCGACGTCATGACAAGCGCAATTCCGATGGCAGCGCCAATCGCAAAGTCCTGCCCACGTGGTACCAGCACCGGTGCAAGCAAAATGTTGCCCAAATAACACCAGACTGTCGCAATCAGAAGAAGTAATCCCTCGACGACGAGAACTATGTTGAGCAGCATGTTTCTGTCAGGTTGAAATTCTCGCATCGGAGAAGACGACCTCCGGCTTGAACATTTTCTCCTGGGTGTTTTTCAAAAGCCCGATGTAGCGACCGTTTTGCACAGCCAGCAAAAACCGGCCGGGCAGCGAAGAGTCGGGCGATTCAGGCAATTCAGGCATTTCAGGCAATTCGGGCAATTCAATAATGCGGCCATGGAAAATATCATCGGCATCGCTGTCCGTCACATCCACTTTGGAAAAGCCAAGTGCATCTGCAAGGTCCGTGAAAAGTGATTCACTGTCTGCTTCACTAAAGCGTTCTTGCAACACTTCCAGTGTGACTGAATTGCTGATGTGCAGGTTTCCCGCTTTCTCTCTTACGAGCTTTTGAAGAACACCTCCAGTTCCAAGCATTGCACCGATGTCGCGGGCCAGAGAACGTATATACGTGCCTTTGCCGCAGTGCACACGAATCGCGAAGACAGGCGGTTTTATAAAAACCACCTCCAGTGAATGAACCACCACCGTGCGCTCGGGAGCTTTCTCGGGCGCCTTTCCTTGCCTGGCCAGATCATATAGATGTTTGCCGTTTACTCTAATGGCGCTGAAAACCGGCGGATGCTGTTTTATCGTTCCTAGAAAATTCGGCAAGACTTGATTGATTTGATCTGCAGTAATGTGCGAGGCATCTTTCTGCTCTATGACGTCGCCTTCCAGATCGTCTGTTGTGGTTTGCTTGCCCAAGAGAACTTCGGCGTAATAGGTCTTGTCCGAAGGAAGATAATCGATGAGCCTACACGCCTGACCGAGAGCCATGGGCAGAACGCCTTGCGCTAGAGGGTCCAACGTGCCGCCGTGCCCTGTGCGCTTGATCTTTGTCAAACGGCGCACCCGCGACACCACGTCGTGTGAAGTCATGCCTTCTGGCTTCATCACATTTAGAAAACCGAAATGCAAATGCACTTTTCGCCTGAATCTCGAACTTATACTTCGCCGCGGGCAATCTTGCCGAGAAGATCCGATACTTTTGCGCCGCGCTCGAGCGAGGTGTCTAATTTCAAATTGAGTTCGGGAGCAAACCGCAAATGCAGGCGGCGGCACAATTCGCCGCGCATGTATCCGAGATGCTCGTTGAGAGCTTCCATGGTTTTCTCCGCATCGCCCTCTTCGCCGAAAACGGAAACGAACACGCGGCAAGACCGGCAATCGGGAGTGGACTCAACATCAGTGATGGAGACAAGACCTTTGATGCGATCGTCTTTCAAATCGCGGCGAATAATTTCCGACAATTCTTTTTTGATCGACTGTGATACACGCAGTGCACGTTGTGTAGACATGGTTCACCTCTCCAAGAAAGGTAGCAATGGAAATTTTGAAACTAAGAGCGGGTAATCTCGCGCTTTGTTTCTTGAATGACGTAAACGTTGACCTTGTCGCCTTCCTGCAGGTCGTTGAATTTCTCGAAGCTCATGCCGCATTCGAAGCCGGCTGCCACTTCTTTGGCATCGTCTTTGAAGCGTCTGAGGGTTTCGATTTTGCCTTCGTATACGATCTGACCGCCTCTGTCGATCTTGGCGATGGCGCCGCGTTGAACTTTGCCGGTGAGAACCATGCAACCGCCGATGGCGAGTTGTTTGGATTTGAACACCTGGCGAATTTCGGCTTGACCGATCTGCACTTCCGATTTGAGCGGCTGGATGAGACCTTGAATGGCTTTCTCCAGGTCGTCGGTGATCTGATAGATGATGTTGTAAGTGCGAACATCCACGCCTTCCTTCTCGCTCACTTCTTGAGCGTTGCGGTCGGGTTGGACGTTGAAGCCGACGATAATGGCGTTGGAAGATGCAGCCAGGTTGACGTCGTTTTCGGAGATGTCGCCGGAGGAAGTGCGCAGCACTCTTACTGCTACTTCGTTGGACGTCAGCTTGCGTACTTGCTCGGCAATCGCTTCGGCAGTACCCTGCACGTCCGCTTTGACGATGACGTTCAATTCTTTGACTTCGCCGGTGGCGAGCATATCGTGCAAAGATTCCAGAGAAACGTGGTGCGGGCGTCTGTCGCCTCTTTCCGCTTTGCGCGCATCGACGATACTCTTCTGTATTTGCATATCGGCAACAACTTCGAAGCGATCGCCTGCCAGCGGCACGTCGTCCAGACCAAGCACTTCGACCGGCATGGAAGGACCGGCGGCTTTGACGCGCTGACCGCGATCGTCAAATAGCGCTCTTACTCTGCCGGAGGCGGTGCCTGCAATCAGAAGATCTCCTTCGCGCAGTGTTCCGGTCTGAACAAGAGCTGTTGCGACAGCACCCTTGCCGCGCGACAGCTCGGCTTCGATAATGACGCCTAAAGCCGGCTTTTCGGGATTGGCTTTCAGATCTTGAATTTCGGAAACCAGCAAAATCATTTCCAGAAGTTCGTCCAAGCCGGTACGCTTCTTGGCGGAAACATTGACGGTAACAGTGTCTCCACCGAATTTGTCGGGCAGAATTCCGTGCTCCATCAATTGAGTAAGAACGCGATCCGGATCGGCGTCTTGCTTATCTATTTTATTGACGGCAACGATAATCGGCACGCCTGCCGCTTTGACGTGGTCGATTGCTTCAATTGTTTGAGGCATGACACCATCGTCGGCGGCAACTACAAGGATGGCTACGTCCGTTGCTTTGGCTCCGCGCGCTCTCATCGCCGTGAAAGCTTCGTGGCCGGGAGTGTCAAGGAAGACGATCTGGCGAAGCGTTCCATCTTCGTGCGGCACTTCGACGTGATAGGCGCCGATGTGCTGCGTGATGCCGCCATGTTCAGCGTCGGTGAGCAAGAATTTCGTTTGTCTGATGGCGTCGAGAAGGCTGGTTTTACCGTGGTCGACGTGACCCATGATTGTGACTACGGGCGGCCTCGTGACAAGAGCGGCGAGATCCTCGGCGGACAAATTCTCTTCAACTTTGGCTACTTCTTCGACTTTCTCTTCGGTGAGAACCTCGTATTCCATTTCTGCGGCCAGTTCACGCGCCAATTCCACTTCAACCGCCTGGTTGACGGTGCGCATATGCCCTTTCATGAACAGCCGTTTGATTACTTCGGTGTCCGGCACATTCATTTTCTCAGCCAACTCTTTAATGGTGAGATTTTGCGTCAGGGTAATAACTTTCGGAACCTCCACTGGAGTTGCGCTATTGGAGCGCGACTTCTCTTCTTTCTTCTGATGCTGCTGTCTTTCCGGCGTGCCTCGATGCGACTTGGGCGGGCGCGGCGGTGTGGCGCGATTGGAAGGTGCAGCCACTCTGACGGGGACTGATGTACGTGTAGCAAGCTCTTTGAACGCGTCGGGCACTGTGTCTTCTATCTTCGCTTTATCGTCGCGTGCAACTTCTTCTACTTTCTCTACTTTTGTGGCTTCGCCCGTCGGCTCTGCAATTGCTTCTTTGCTCGGCTGCGGAGCAATCTCTTCGGGCTTTTCTTCGGATTGAACTTTGTCTTTTGGCTTCTTCGCCTGCTGCTTGTCTTCGACGACTTCCTGCACCGGCGGGGCGGGAGGAGCAACTTCGACGACCGGTTCGGGCGGCGGCGGCGCGGCTGCCGGTTCTTTGGGCGGTGCCTTCTCCGCCGGTTCTTGCACCGGCGGCGCTTCCACTGCCGCAGTCGCTACTGCGTCGGCCGGCACTTCCTCCGGCGCAGTCTCTTTCCTGTAGCGGGCTAAAACGCGGGGCTTCTGCTTTTCAGGCGCCTGCGGCGGTGGAATTTTTCCAACCGGCTTTGCGGCAGTTTTTGCCGCCGGCTTTTCCTTCTCGCCTTTGCCGTTTTTCTTGCCCAGGTGGGAGATAAGGAGCCCGACCGTGCTTGCATCAATGGTGCTCGAATGGCTCTTGATGTCGTAGCCGAGTTCGCGCAAAGCCGTGATGATATCCCCGTTTTCGAGGTTCATCTGGCGTGCTAATTCATACACTCGGACGCGATCGTTCATCAGGTCTTTTACTCCTTGCTCTGTGTATTTTGGCACGTTTTGTCCGTATCTGTGCACTCTCTGTATACAAGCTGTATCAGTTGTTGCGAGAGCGGAAAAGCCACAGAGCGCCCCGCGGGTCTGCCCTTTACTTTCCGTCCTTCCAGAGCTCCCTTGATGCGCGTGCCCTTCAAAGCCTGTTCAACACAGGTTTTCCGGCGGCAGATATAACAAGATCTTCCCGACAGTCCTTTGGCGCCTGTGTTCAGGCGCACCTCACCGCTCTGATAATCGCAGGTGAGGCGAATTAAATCTTTCTGCGCTTTCTTCAAACGGCATGCCACGCAGATTCGCGTAGAAAGCAAAGAGCATTCTCCCGGCAAACGTTAAACAAAATGAACCAGTGGAGCCCGGAGGCGCCGGCCGGCACTTTTCAACATAACGCGTGAGTGCAAAGAAAAACGGGTCGGTTGCCCGACCCGTCAATATCTCAGGCTTGCGCGCCCAAATCTTCCAGGGTTTGATTGAGAGATTTGAACGAACCGCCCGCTTGCGATTCGGACTTGATGTCGATCTTCCAGCCGGTCAATTTGGCGGCCAGGCGGACGTTTTGTCCCCCGCGACCGATTGCCAGACTGAGCTGATCGTCGGGCACAATCACTTCGGCTCGCTTGCCGCCCATCTCCGGCATTTCTTCATATAGAGCGACGGTGGTGATTCTGGCCGGGCTCAATGCGTTGGAGATGTAGTCGACAGGGTCGCCCGAGAAGCGTATTACGTCGATTTTTTCGTTGCGCAATTCAGCAACGACGTTTTGAATACGCACACCGCGAGTACCGATACAGGCACCGACCGGATCCACATCGGCATCATCCGAGTGAACGGCGATCTTGGTTCTGTATCCGGCTTCTCTTGCGATCGATTTGATCTCTACTGTGCCGTCTTCGATTTCCGGCACGTACAGTTCAAACAATTCTCTGACCAGCTCGGGGTGAGCTTGCGAGACGATAATCTGCGGAACGCGGCCCGTTTCTCGCAGTTCGAGAACATACACGCGAACGCGATTGCCCACTCTGTAGGTTTCGCCAGGCAACTGTTCGCGTGTCGGCATGCAGCCTTCCACGCGTCCCAGGTTGACGATGACGTTGTTGCGAGTGTTGCTGATTACTTCAATACGCTCGATTTGACCGGTTGTGCATGTGCCTTTGCGGGCTTCGAATTCTTTCTTGATCAGTTCTTTTTCCGCTTCTCTCAAGCGCTGAGTCATTAGCTGCTTGGCTGTTTGAGCGGCAATACGTCCGAATTCGGAGAAGTCTGCGGGTGTGACTTCGATTTCCAGAACTTCACCGACCGTTACGTCAGGAATCAAGTCTTTGGCGTCTTCAAGGCTTATCTGGTGATATTCGTTTTCCGCTTTGTCTACGACTTCTTTAGGAGCAAAGATGCCGATTTCGCCGGTCTCATGGTCGAAGATCGCCCGCACGCCTTCCACATCGTGGTCGGGTACTTTCTTCTTGTATGCGGCAACGATTGCATCGCACACATATGAGATGAATTCTGCTTGCGGAATATTGCGCTCTCTTTCCAGTTCTTCTGCGGCTTCCAAGAGCTTATCGCCGATTTTAATCACGGATTGACTCCTCCAGTTTATTCAGTTTTAGTATTCAATTTTCCTATTTTGTTTTTTTGTGTTTGCTGAAAACAGCTTGTGGCGGTCTTTTGCAAACGGGTCTGCGTTCTATCATTCTGCGTCGCCGGCATCTGCGATATGCATTTTCGGCATATCTTCAGGCTGCAGTCGAATCAGAGCAATTCTTTTCAATTCCAGGGTCAGTTGTGCGCAGCCTGGGAATGCGGATTTCTGCAATTCCGCCGTTTTCTTGGACGGCTTGGCGTTGTGTCCTGCGCCTTTATGTGGACCGCTTTTGGCCAGCACGGGCTTGAGATTTTTCAGGTGCAGCTTGCCGTCATGCAGAGCTTCAAGAGTGCCGGTGAACTCAGTGCCCAGATCCTGGACTTTATCTTTGCTGCGGATGAAAACTTTGTGTCCGGCAAAAACGAGAAACTCTCTTGCTGTTTTCAATTCTCGCTCGATGCCCGGGCTTTGCACTTCCAGGACATAAGGTCCTTCGATAATCGGCGTCTGGCTGTCTTGCGGCTCCAGGAGCTCGCCCAGTTGCCTGCTCAGCGTTTCGCAGTCCGACAATCCCACCGGCTTTGTATGTGAGAAAATCGTCACTTCCAGGCTTTTGCGGCGCCCCTGCTGCGTGAGGCGCACATCTACGACTTGAAAGCCGAGTGGGGCGGCGATTTTTTCGGCGAGACCGGTCACCTCTAAAATCAGCTCTTCGGGATTTCTTCTAATCATCTACTTAAAAAACTTGAACGCCCACAGGCTGGAAAACAAAAACGGCTGTGCTGGACGACTCGCAGCATTTTCAGGGCTCGAGCCAAAGACACCGCCGAAAAGCAAAAACGGCGTAGGTTATTCAATGAATGAGTCCTACGTCTTTATTGCATCCCTTGCAAGCCGCTATGTTAGCATATTGGGCATTTTCATTCAATTCGGGCTGTATAAAAGGGGCTAAAAGTGCCTGTCTCGGTCAATTTTTCCAACAATCAAAAGCTGCTGAAACTCAAAAAGCGCGAGTGGAGCGACCGGTTCAATATGCTTGCCGGCGCAATAATTCGCAATCTTCAGGCTGATACCCCGCCGCACCTGGAAAAGAAGTGGCTCAAGAAAATTGAGCAAAGAGGCGTATTCAACGTCGTTTTCGTCGCCAATGAAGAAATACGTGAATTGAATCGACAGTGGCGGCAAAAGGACTCCGCCACCGATGTCCTCTCATTTCCGATGGATGCCGAGGAGCCGCCCAAAGGAGAACCCTGGGAAATCGGAGATGTGATTGTTTCTGTGGAACGCGCTCAGGAGCAGGCTGAAGAGTATGGACATAGTCTGGAGCGGGAGCTGAGTTTTCTCTTCGTGCATGGAGCACTGCATGTTCTGGGCTTCGATCATGAAACGAAAAAAGAAGAAAAGGAAATGTTTGCAAGACAGGACGTGGTTCTTGAATCCCTGGGAATCAGCCGCAATAAGTAAAAGCGAAGCAATTTCTCCGCTCTTGAGACGTGTTATCTTGCACAATGAAAGGGGAGCTCCATAGTGACTGCAGGAACTGCACAAAAGACTAAAACGTCGGCAACGCCAACCAAAACGGCGTCCATTCAGTCTAATCAGTCTAATCAGCTCAGCGGCAATTCATTTGTCGTTCCTGAAAGTTGGCAGCGCAAAACGGGCCGCACCACAAGTATGCTCGAATCTTTCTATCACGCGACTCACGGCATTCTCCAGGGCTTGAAAGAGCAGCGCAATCTGCGCATACATTTTGCGCTTTCATGCGTCGTTGTCATTCTCGGCATTTTTCTTCAAGTGGACGCAGTTAGCTGGCTGGCGCTGACCTTGTCGATGGGATTGGTGATCGGTGCGGAGTTGCTTAACACTGCAATCGAGCATGTAGTGGACCTCACCTCTGGTGGCGAGTATCATCCCGCTGCGCGCAAAGCGAAAGATACCGCTGCGGCAGCCGTTCTCATCACAGCATTCGCCGCTTTGGCAGTCGGGCTAATCGTCTTCCTGCCCAGGCTCAGTGCCTATTTCAAGGTTTAAAAACGTCCCTTCCGGGCACTATTTATATGTAGGTGTGTTAATTAGAAAACCCCACCTGAGTGGTCTTTTCGCGCTTGCCGTGGGATTTTTCCCATTGACTGTCCAAAGTTCGGCGAGTTATGTATATATGCAGGCACAACTAAAAACGGACCTGTTCCCTTTGCGAGGTCACCATCAATGAGTACGGGCAATCAACCCGACGGACCAGACTTATATTTCGCTTCAGGCGATAATCAGACACGCAGAGACGTGCAGCAGTTCGATGAAGGCTTCTCCGGCATTCAGGCGGACGCCTATAACATCGGTCCCAATGAAACTGCAAATTTCAGGTTTCGCCAGGACAGCCAAGGTTTTCCTGTAATCAATAACTATGGCACGATGAATGTCGTCATCGAAGGCAACGGCGGCCAGCGCCAGCGTGGCTGGGCCGGCGACGGCGGCGTCGATTGGGGCTACGAACAGTTTTGCAAAGATAAGGCCGCTCGACGCTATGACTTCCAATCAGATAGATGGGATGCGAACGTAACTCAGATGCGACCCTCGGATATGAGGCGTCAGGCGCTTATAGATGATGGACGCGCGCTGGACGATATGTATCGCGGAGAAATGGAGCGTGCTAATTATTCGCGTTACTACGGTGACAGAATGTATGGTCATCCCGGTCAGCACACGAGTTACTCGCGTGGCGACCAACGTGGTTTGACCTATTACGAAAGCGGACCTTCTCTCTACAACAGAGATCTGCCCTGGTATGTCAATGATTGCTTCGGCCAGGGCGGTCGCTATGGCAATGGCGATATGCAGGCTTTCAGAGGTATCTTGCGCGACGTACTGCCGGCGATTGTGGCAATGAAACATGCCGATGACTATGGCGGCGGCGGATACTGGGACCGCAGGCACGATCGATCATATTCGGGCATGGGATACATGGAGCGCATGATCATGGATCGTGCCCTCGGCAACAACCAGTGGAATCGCTACAGCCCGAGAATGTACAATCCGAACCAGAGCTTCGACTACGCCAGCGGCACGCGTGACGGTCTTACATATATGAACCAGGGACCGTCCTATGCACACTGGAACGGACCCAGGACCGGCATGCAGGATTTTGCCGACAATGTGATGCCGATCTTTAGAGATGTGGCACCATTTATCGTCGCAATGAAGTATGCCGACAACGATAACAACAATTATCGTTCGTACAATGGTGGAGATAACTACTATCACGAGCGCAATCAGTCTATGCGCATGGCGTACAATCGCGAGGAAGCTCAAGCAAGACGCGAGCGTCAGGCAGAAAGAATTCGTCGCAATCGCGAAGATGCCATGAGGCGTCGTGAGTACTCTTAAAGACCAAAAAAGACTGAGCTGATTTGCGGGTCTGAAGAATCTCGAATGATTCTCAGCTCTGTGTCGAATGCGGCCTTCAGGTTTTCCGCCGTGAGAACATCTGCGGGTGAACCGGCGAAAAGCTGCACTGATGGAGCGCGCCCTGATTTCTTCACGCACAATACTTGATCGCAGACCTGGGCGATGAAATTTAAATCGTGCAGGCAAGTTACAACAGTCATGCCTTCCGACTTCAGCCGCAGCAATAATTGCAGCAAGCTTTTTTGATGCTTGAAATCAAGGTGAGCTGTGGGTTCGTCCAAAAGAAGAATTTCCGGCTCCTGCGCAAGAGACATGGCAATGGTCGCCCTCTGCCGTTCTCCTCCTGAGACTTCAGCTATTGATTTCTGGCGCAATTCCTGAAGATCAGTCGCTTTTATGGCTTGCTCTATGGCCGCTTTGTCTCGGGTTTCACTGCGCCATTGCCACCATCTCTGGTGCGGGTTTCGGCCCAGCGCCACCATGTCTTCCACAGTAAGGTCTCGAGAACTCGAAATGTCCTGCGCTACATAGGCGACCTTTCGGGCCAGATGCGGCAAAGGCATGGCGGCCAGGTCGCTTCCGTCGATTAGCACTTTTCCTTTGACCGGCGGCAGCAAGCGCGCGATTGTTTTTAAAAGAGTGGACTTTCCGGCTCCGTTGGCGCCGGCAATGCCCAGGACAGTTCCTTTGGGAACAGCCAGAGAAACACCTTCCACAACCGCTTTGGAGCCAAAACCGGCAGAGAGAGCATCAAGCTGAAGGGCAATGGTGCCAACCACTTAGACCTCCTCCCCTTTTGTCGTTGATATCAGGTAGAGGAAAAACGGACCTCCCACCAGTGACAAAAGCGTGCCGAGCGGCAGCTCCTGCCCCTGCCCGAGCGTGCGCGCCGCCAGGTCGGAGAGCATGACAAGCACGGCGCCGATTAGAGCCGTGGCGATGATTTCCACTCTCTCGTCTCTTACGAAGAGCATGCGGGCGAGATTGGGCGCGATCAGCCCGACAAACGCCACCAATCCCGATGCTGCCACGGCCGCGCCGCACATGAGCACAGCCGTCGCCAGCAAAAGCCACTGCAGCCTGGAAACATCAACGCCTAAAGCTTGTGCTGTTTCATCGCCCAGAGAAAGTACTCTAATTTGTTTGCTTAGAAAAAGCGTGGCAATGATACCGCCTGCGGTGTACAGCGACAGTGTGGTCAGGTCGCTCCAGCCGCGTCCTGCGATTCCACCGGCCAACCAGAATATGATTCCCTGCGCTTGAGGGGCGCTGCCCGATTGAGTAATGATAAGCGTAATGAGCGAACCGCAGACGGCTGAGAGTGCAACGCCTGCCAGTATCAGGCGCGTCACCGAAAGTCCTCCTGCCCGTCTTGCCATTTGCGCAACCAGTAATGCCGCCAGCAATCCACCGGCAAAAGCCGATGCCGGCATGAAGTTGAAATCCACCCCGATCATAATCGCGATCGCCACAGCCAGACCGGCTCCGCTTGATACTCCGGTTAGATACGGATCGGCCAGAGGATTTCTGGAAAGCGCTTGCAAAATATATCCGGAGACAGCCAGAGCTGCACCGACTGTGGTGGCAATTAAAGTGCGTGGCAGGCGAATTTGCGTGAGAATATCGGACAGGCCCGGTGTGGAAACCCCGGCATTGGTACCGCCGGCGGCGAAACCACCGGTCAGCACTGTCAGGGCTTTTACAGGTTCAATGCACACATCGCCGATGCATACGGAAGTCATAAAACCGGCCAGGAGCGCACCCGCCAAAAGGGCGAGCCTGAGGGTGATATTTGTCCTGCTGCCTGCC
Source organism: Candidatus Melainabacteria bacterium (assembly GCA_020853845.1). Classification (GTDB taxonomy): domain Bacteria; phylum Cyanobacteriota; class Vampirovibrionia; order Obscuribacterales; family Obscuribacteraceae; genus QKMZ01. The sequence continues at coordinate 1,253 of JADYYD010000135.1, read as the reverse complement.
GCGCTTGTCATTGCCCCTTTTCAAATTTGAGGATAGGTCTGCCGCCATTGAATTCTACATTGTCTTGCAAGATAGAACGCGTGATACTATTTACCACTCATGTTTCAGCGGTAAGGCAGCAGCCATGGCAATCTACTTGGACAACAGCGCAACGACGCCCGTAAGACGGGAAGTAATCGACGAAATGCTGCCCTTTCTCGAAAGCGCCTTCGGCAATCCGTCATCCATTCATTCCCACGGGACCAAAGCGGCTGAGGGCGTGAAACAGGCACGTGAGCGCGTTGCAAAACTTTTGAATTGCGCGCCGCAGGAAATTTATTTCAGCCCTTGCGGCACATATGCCAATAATGTCGCCATATTGGGGCGAGCGCGCTTCGTCGAAGCCAATGACGGCGGGCGCCATCTGATAACCACGGCAATCGAGCATCCCTCGGTTATTGGCCCGTCTCAGCATTTGGAATCGAGGGGCTGGCGCGTCACTTACTTGCCGGTTGATAAAGACGGAATTATCGATATCGAACAATTTAAAAAATCGATAGGTGAGGAAACTTCCATCATCTCGATCATGTGGGCAAACAACGAGATTGGCTCGCTTCAACCAATCGAGAGCATCGCCAAGACAGCCGCCGAACGCGAAATATTTTTTCACACTGATGCTGTCCAGGTGCCCGGCAAATTGCCGATTGACGTGAGCAAAAACCGCATCTCGGCGCTTTCTCTTTCCGGGCATAAATTCTATGCGCCGAAAGGCATCGGCATTTTGTATTTGCGTCAGGGCGAAAATGTCATGCCTACAGCCTTTGGCGGTGGTCAGGAAATGGGCATTATGCCCGGCACAGAGTCCGTTCCAAATATTGTCGCTGTCGGCAAAGCGGCGCAACTGGCTTTTGATGAGGTTGGTGAAAACAGCATCAATCTTCGTGCCATGCAGAAAGTACTTCTTGAGAAACTTTCGCCGATAGAAAGTCTGCGCATTACAGGTCCGGCTGATATTGAGAAACGTTTGCCCGGTCATGTCAGCATTGCGATTGCCGGCGCCGAAGGCGAATCGCTGGTCATGAAATGCGATCTCAAAGGCATCAGCGTTTCCAGCGGATCAGCCTGCCACAAAGGCATTATCGAGCCTTCATCCGTGCTGCGCGCGCTCAGACTGCCGGATGCGGAAGCGCGAGGTTCTCTGCGCATCTCTGCCGGGCGTTTCAATACTGTTGAAGAATGTGCAAAGGCCGCGGATACGATCGCGCAGATTGCAG
>JADYYD010000134.1 GCA_020853845.1 Candidatus Melainabacteria bacterium | reverse complement strand
GCTTCGTGCCGTGCCCGCAGACTTGCTCATAGGTCGGATTGACTATGTTGCCGCCCGAATAGCCGACTTTGGTTTTTACCACTCCGGGCACATTGCTGAAGACGTATTGCACTTTCCAGAAGCATCCAGCACCGAAATATGCTTGTTTGACAGCAATGTTTTGAGCCTGGGTTGGAGCGTTATTTTGTTTGTTAGCAGCGTTTTTCGCAGGCGCGGCATCTTTCGCATTCGATGCTTGGGCCAGCGACACCGACAGAAATGCAGCGAGAAAGAATGTGCCGATTTTATCGGTGTTACCGCTGTTACCAGTTCTTCCAAACTTAGTCATAAAAACCCCTTTCAGCCCTTTCCCAATATATACGATCGAAAGGGATTTAGCTCAGAGTTTTTCGGTCGAGGTTGCAGCCGCGGCTGCCGCTGCCGGCGGAGTTGCGATGGTGTTGTCGAATTCGAGGCGTACTTTGAATTCCTCGTTTAAAACAAGGCGTGCGTTGTAAGTTCCGTTGCCTGACTTTTTCTTGAAGCCCTCGATCAGATCGGTGGTGCCTTTTTTGAGCAAACCCTTGATGTGATCTTCGGTCAATTCTTTTCCGAAAGCCTCGCGCCAGATGGTGAACTTGCACCCTTCTCTCCAGCGGCTGCAACCGGCGGCCTTTTGGTTCTGGCGTATGGTGCCTTCTTTGCACTGCGGGCAAGGTCCCAGATCTCCACCGTTTTCGCCCGGCGATGCTCCCAAAATTTCCAGGCGCACTTTGAAGTCTTCCGTCAAAATCAAGCGCGAATCATATTTGCCACTGCCGTCCTTTTTCTTGAAGCCTTTGATTTCTTTGGTGACTTTCTTTTCGACGAGTTCTTTGATGTGCGCGTCGGTGATGTCTTTCCCGTATACATTGCGCCAGATGGTGAAAGTGCATCCGTCTTTCCATCTGTTGCAACCGGCACCTTTGGGTGTTTGGCGCACAAAACCGATCTGGCATTGAGGGCAAGTGCCGAAGCTCACTTCGCCTTCGCGCGGAACCGACGGGAGCGAACCAGTTTGTGCTGCGACATCCGGCAGAAGCCGCGATACGAAACCGGCGATATCACTTTCAAACGAATCGAGTTGCATTTTGCCGTCTTGCATGTCGGCAAGTCCTTGTTCCCATGTTGCAGTCAAGGCCACATCTTTGAGATCGTGGTGCACTTGCAGTATGAGCGCTCTGCCTTTTTCCGTTGGCATCAAATATTTTTTCTGGCGCTCGACATAATTTGACTTCAGCAGTCTTTCAATAATCGCGGCGCGAGTGGCAGGCGTGCCCAGCCCCTTTTGCTTCATATACGCAGCCAGATCTTCGTCGTCCAGCTCTTGTCCGGCGTTCTTCATCGCCGTCAATAGCGTGCCGTCATCATACGGTTTGGGCGCGCTGGTCTTGCCCTTCTTCAACTCTTCTTTCTGCTTTTGGATCTGCTCGCCTTTTGCTAACGGAGGCAATTGCTGAGCGTCCTCGGCGTTGTCTTTATCCTTGTCGGCATCGCTCTTTTTCTTGCCTTTTGCTTTGCCTTTTTCACCATCATCGTCTTTGTCTTTCGATTTAGGCTCTAGTGCAGTCCAGCCTGGATCTTTGATGACGAAACCTTTGGCGCGGAAAGAATGCTCGCCGATTTTGATTATTACGGTCGTCTCGTCGCGAACTTCAGGCGGCATGAAAATGCTCAAAAAGCGCAGCGCAACGAGTGAGTAGATATTGCGCTGCCGATCCGGCAGGTTGGCGGACGGTGTGTTGTACGTGGGAATAATCGCGTGGTGATCGGTCAGTTTTGCATCATCGACATAGGCTTTGCTCAAGCGCGGTCGAATCAGAGCAGCGGTAATTTTGCCGGGCACTATGCCTTCGCCTGCAAGCGCATCTTTAGCGGCTTGAGATGTGGTGGCAGATTTCAGAACCGTAGACAAAACGCGGGGCAATTCTTGCACCATATCTGTAGAGAGATGTCGCGATTCCGTACGCGGATAAGATATAAGCTTATGCTCTTCGTATAAATTTTGCGCGATGTCCAGTGTCTCTTGCGCCGTGTAACCAAAGCGCTTATTCGCCTCTTTCTGAAGTGTCAAAAGATCGTAGAGCGCCGGTGGTTTGTTTTTCTTTTCCGTGGTGACGACCGATTGAACCGTGCCGGTCTTCTCCGGTTTGATCGCATCGACTATGGCTTGTGCAGCCGCTTGATCGTGAAGTCGTGTTTGAGGTTCTTCAGTTGGTGTGATGTACCGTGACAGAAAACCGGGCGCAAAACTGACGACGATCTCGAAAAACTGTTTTTCCTTGAAACTCTCGATGGCAATCTGGCGATCGACGATCAGCGCGAGTGTCGGAGTTTGCACTCTGCCGATGGTGCAAAGCTGTCTGTTCATCGCCGTATACGCGCGCGTGAAGTTTAATCCCACGACCCAATCCGCATGTGCTCTTGCCGTCGCCGAATTGGCGAGATTGTCGAACTCATTGGACGATTTCAAATTCGCCAGTCCGTCTTTAATCGCATCGGCGGTCAAAGAGCTTATCCAGAGTCTCTCGACCGGCTTCTTGCTGCCGGACAGTTTGTAGATCAATCTGAAAATGTGTTCGCCTTCCCGACCTGCGTCAGTCGCGCAAATGATCGATGTCGTCTTCGGATCGGAAAACAAGTTTTTTATGACATTGAATTGCGAAACTGTTTTGTCGACTACCTTGTATTTCCAATTGTCTGGAATCATGGGCAATTGCGCCATTCTCCAAGGACCGCCCCAGGCTGGGTTCATGTCCTCTGGTTCGGCAATTGTGACCAGGTGACCGTACGCGTAAGTGACCGCGTAGTCATTGCCTTCGAAATATCCGTTGCGCTTGGTGCTTGCGCCGACAACCGCCGCAATGTCGCGCGCGACAGATGGTTTTTCAGCCAGAACGACTTTCATAGCGCTTATCCTGCCAATCTGCAACCAATGCAAATTCTATGAAGGCTATTTTTTCCGATTTAATCCAAAAGGTAAAGGTTTTGCGGTTCTTCACGCTCTTAAACTTTTTGATCCGGTCATTTCTGATGTGCGTGACGTATGCGTCGCGGCGCAAGAGTATATGCGCATCAATTCGACGCGTCTCTTGACTTTTGTTCGAGCGCTAAGTTTTAGCGTGCGTCTGCTTTTGCGTCGATTGCCGCCAGTGTTTTCTTGGCACTTTCTGCAACGAACATGTTGTCATCTTCAGCAAGTTGCTTGAGCAAATGCAGCGGCAGCAGCGAGTTGGCTGAAATAGCCAGGCGCACATCATCGCTGGTATCGCGGGCGAGAAGTTCCAGCACCTGGTCGGGAACGTTTTGATTTTCGCCGACACTGATTCTGACTTCTTCGCTCGAATCTTTCGCCAGGATTTTGAACAAGTCTTCGGGCAGCCTGGCATTCGCGGCTAGTCGGCTGCGCACTTTCTCGCTGGGATCTTCTGCCAGCTTGTGCATTGCTGCAGGAGTCGTATGGGGATTCCCTGCCAAAACGAGCCTGACGTGAACTTCGTCGCTCGTGCGCACAACGTCGTCTCCAGACTGCTTGTCTTCCAAAGCCGTCAAAGCCTCCTGTATAAGCGGATTGCAGAATATATCCATTGTGACACAGACTGAATTACTTGCCCAGCTATGCGTACCGCGTGGTAGAAAGGTAGTACCTATGTATGCCTGATTCTGTGGGCCTGATTCTATATGCCCAATTGCTTGACAATGCGCGTGCTACCCTGAAGCTGGAAACGCTGGCAGAGATTTAGAATTGAAGATGGAAGGCGATTCTGCCGATAAAGTCGAGCAAAAAAAATACTGTGCGGAATGTTACAAGCAGTTCGACGGTGACATCGAAAAATGTCCCATTGATGGCTCGACCTTGCGCGGACCCAATAACGATCCGCTGATCGGCACCGTTTTTGCAGAGCGCTATTTGATTGAATCCGTGCTGGGATTGGGCGGCATGAGCATTGTGTACAAAGCTCAGCACAGTCTTATGTCGCGAACCGTTGCGATCAAGATGTTGCACCGCAACTTGAAAGAAGACACCTTGGCACTGGAGAGATTTCGGCTCGAGGCGCAAGCTGCCAGTTCGCTCAGTCATCAAAATGTGATTACTGTGTACGATTTCGGAATCTCGCCGTCCGGTGAGCCGTTTTTCGTAATGGATTGCATCGAGGGAGAAGGGCTTGACGCGCTCATTGACCGCGAAGGTCGTGTGCCGTTTGCAGAAGCAATCGAGATTTTTAAACAGATTTGCGATGGGCTGGAAGCCGCTCACAAGAAAGGTATCATCCACAGAGATTTGAAACCTGCCAATGTCATTCTCATGAAGAACGAGGATGGTTCGCGGACAGTGAAGCTGGTTGATTTCGGCATCGCCAAGCTGTTGCCGCAAGGTGGAAAAGCGCAGCAGCAGTTGACAAAAACAGGCGAGGTGTTTGGAAGCCCTTTATACATGAGTCCGGAGCAATACCTGGGTCGTGAGCTTGACACACGCGCGGACATTTATGCGCTTGGGTGTTTGATGTATGAAACTGTCGCGGGTACGCCGCCATTTGTTGGCGACAGCTATCTTGAAACGATGAACATGCATGTCGATAACCATCCTAAGCTGATCAGCGAAAAGGCGCCGACGGCAAAGGTACCGGCGGAACTGGAAGCGGCGATACTTTGCTGCTTGTCGAAAGATCCGGAAATTCGTTTTCAATCTGCAGGTGAGTTGCGTGACGTTTTGTCCAGCATTTCGTCCGCGTTTGGCGGCACGCGCGGGCACCAGGTTGTCGGTTCAAAGCCGCAATTTCGGCATCCGCCGTCTTCTTCCAAGAAGAAAGTTCCATTCGAGCAAATTACTGTTTCGATCGTTGCGGCGTTGTTTTTCTTTTTGATAGGCTTCATTGCGTTGTTCCCCGGCGCGGCTGATGACCGCGGATCGTCGCTCGATAAGCTGCTTTGGGGGATGTATCTGTCTCAAGCCGGCGAAGAGTTGAACAAAGGTCACTACGAAAGCTCAGAGAAGAACTTCCAAGAATCAGAGAAGCGCGCTCGCAAATTCGGAGATCACAAAAATCGCCTGCTCACTACTTTGCGGGCTAAATCTGTTCTCTATGAAAAGTGGGAAGGTCATGCAGAAGAGCTTGAGATGACCAACAACGAGATCACGGCGATCGATACGGAGCATGTAAAGGCGGACTTCCGCAGGCTGATGCGTTTGCTGGACAGCTTTGTGCTTAAAACTAAATCGCCGGTCTCGCGCAGCAGTACAATGCTCAAAGCCGAGGCCGAAATTCCCAGCTTCATGTCTACGTCCGCGAAGCTCTACAGCAAGGGGTTGTGGTTGGAACAGGAAGAGCTTCTCAAGAAAGCGATAGATGTGGAGACGAAACTGCTGGGCGCTGACTCGGCGATCGTTGCGAAATTGGAGACAAAACTTGCCGAGTGTTATGCGGCGCAGAGAAAATTTCCGCAAATTCGCACTTTGCTGACGCATGCGCTTTCTGTGCTGGAGAAGCACAAACACGATGATCCGAGTGCGGCTGTGCGGGCGCTGAATAAGCTTGGGCAATTCGATCTTGACCGGGGCGACTACGATAATGCCGAGCCCGAATTGGAAAAGGCATTGAAGCAGGCACGCGAATCAAAACTGAAAGGCGATGTTCTTTTGCTTTGTTTGCGCAGCTACGCAGATGTGTTGCAGCAGACAAACCGTGTTCCTGCAGGCGACGCGCTTGATAGAGAAGCGGACAATCTCGAGAAAAATGTTTCGCTGGATGAAAATTAGATTCGGGAATCAGTGAGGAAAATATCGTGGCGAACATGATGGCGACGCGCAAATTCGGCCCGTTGAATAACAAAGTTCCTACGGTCGGTCAGGGAACCTGGGAGATCGAAGCGTCAGATCGCAGGCAGGCGATTAAGGCTTTGCAGCAGGGAATTGAGCTGGGAATGACTCATATTGATACTGCAGAAATGT